>CAZYRM010000424.1:0-3709 GCA_964649705.1 uncultured Planctomycetia bacterium | reverse complement strand
CCCGAGGAGAGCGGCGGGGGCGTCGGGGAGACCGCGGGGGGCGCGAGCTGCCCCAGGTGCGGCGTGGAGCTGCCCGGAGGCGCCTTCGTGTGCCCCTCCTGCAAGGCAAACCTCCTCACCGGCAAGGCCGCGGGCACGGGCTGCCCCCGGTGCAGCGCCGTCCTCGAGATCGGGGCGATCAAGTGCGAACAGTGCCACCTGAACCTCGTCACGGGCCAGGTGGAACTGCCCCCGGATCCAGAGGAGGAGCAGGTCGCGAGCATGATGCAGTCGCTCTCGGCCTCCTTCACGGCGCCGGTCCGCGGCCTGGGCGGGGGGCTCATCACCGCGGGGCTTCTCGCCGGTTTCGTCGTCCCCTCGGGGTGGACCGGGAAGATCCTCGGCCTCGTCGTCTACACGTTCCTCGCCTTCCCCTGCCTCCGTGCGGCCTCGCTCGGCGAGGGGATGACGCCGAAGTCCAGGGTCTTCAAGTCGATCGTCGACGAGTGGGTCCTCCCGTGGATCGCCACGCTTCTCACGATCCTCATCATCGCCATCCCGCTCATCGTCGCGGGCATCGTGTTCCGCCCGAACGACGCCGGGGCCGGCGAGCTCCTGCCCTCCCTCACGGCCAACATCATCACGGTGCTCCTGACGACCGGGACGGGGATCGCGCTTCCCCTCGCGATCATGCGGGCGGGAGGGTACGGGAGCGTGATGCACGGCATCGACCCGTTCGCGCTGATCGAGACGGCGAAGACCTTTCCGCTCGAGACGCTGATGTCGGTCCTCTACCTGATCGGGGTCATCGCCGGGTGCGCCGTCGTCGGCGTGGTGACGCTGGCCCTCGACTCGGTGGGCGGCGCGGTCCTCGGGACCGCCGTGCTCGCCCTCTGCTCGATGTGGTGGGCCTTCCTCGGCTCGATCTACCACCGACGGAAGAAGGACATGCCCGGCCTGCCGACCACGGCCCCGAAGGCACCGGCGCCGGAGCCGCCGCCCGAATAGAGCGAGCGGCTACTTCTCCGCGCTGAACTGGCCGAAGTCGCGGACCTCCGTCGCGACCTCGGTCAGGAGGCCGAGGAGCGTCGAGACCGCCTGGTGCTCCTTGCGCAGCTTGTCGACGTCCTGGAACTCGCCCGTGTAGGTCGGCGCCATGCCGACGGCCTCCGTGACGCGCCCTTCGCGGAAGGTGATCGTCAGGGACCCCCGCTCGTTCGCGTGGGCGATCACGATGGTCCCCGACTTCGCCGCGCCCTCCCTCAGGTACCCCCCCTTCGCCGTCACCGCGTCGATCAACGCCTGGTCCTTCGCGGTGCAGAACACGAGGTCCTTGAAGGTCAGCTTGTTCCCGGCGCGGTCGTCGAACCAGCCGTCCACCCGGACGATCTTCTTGTCCACCCAGTCGTACCTCACGTCGTACGTGCGCGTCCGCCCGCTGGTCTCCTCGGTGGTGCTGCCCCGGGCCTCGACGGTCGTCGTCCCATGGACCCGTTTCGGGAGCGGTCCGCCGAAGTCCTGGGCCGGCCACACGAGGCCGTCGAGCGACTCGGGCTCCGACGGAACGGAGGGCTCGGGCCCGGGCGGGGTGGGGTCGACAGGAGGCGGATTCACCGGTGGCGTCGGGTTGACGGGGCCGGGGCCCTGCCTCGGCGGGTTCGGCGTCGGGGGCGGATTCTCGGAGGCCGTGCTCGTCCCGCCCGTGGGCTCCTGCAGCACCTTGTACCCGACCGCGATCGATCCGATCAGCAGGAAGACGACGACCACCGAGAGGATGACGACCTTCTTCTTGTCGTCCGTTTGGGCGACGGCCGGCGACTCGTCCCTCTTCTTGCGGCTGGTGATGCTCTTCTGGGAGAGGACCTCGATCTTGGTCGTGTCGAGGCGCACGGTGTCGCCGCGGTGGACCGGTCCGACCTTGCGATCGGTTCCCTTCTCCGGGACCACGGCCTCGGAGGAGGCGGCCTTCGCGATCTTCGACGTGTTGCCCTTCTTCGCCGTCTTCCGGTCGGTGGATTTGGATGCGGCGACGGGCTCCGCGGCGCCCTCGTCGGTCTCCTCGGGGACCTGGACCGCGCCGGCGCACTTCGGGCACTTGATCTTCTTGCCCGCGTGCTGGTCCCCCACGCGGAAGCGTCCGCCGCAAGTGCAATTGACCGTGATCGACATGGACGGCGAATCCTAGCACGCGGCGGGGGGCGAGATCAACGGGGCAGGCAGCGTTCGAGCGTCAGGACGCCGAAGGCCGTGCCGTACGCCTGGTAGTAGCCGTAGAGCGGATAGTCGAACCACGAGCCGTCCGAGTGCTGGGATCGCAGCAGGATCGCCGCGAGGACCGGCTCCCACTTCGCCCGGTCCGCGTCGTCCAGCTCGTCCAGCGCGAGCGCCGCGTAGAAGTGCCCGAACAGGTAGTAGTACCCCGCCGTGTAGTACCAGGACTCGTGCGGATACGGCCTCCCCTGGCCCATCTCGATGAATTGGTGGTGCTTCATCAGGTTCTCGATCCCACGCCGGAGGTCGTCCTTCGTCACCACGCGGCCGTTTCGATAGAGCGCCACGTTGCAGGGTTGGGACCGCCCGAGGGAGCCCTTCACCTCGTTGAAGCCGACGATCGGGTACATGAGTGCGTAGTTCCCGTAGATGTACGAGCCGTCCCCCTTGCGGAGGCGCTCCACGCAGCGCAGCCCGTCCCGGATCAGGCGGTCGGAGACCTCGATGCCGCTCTTCTTCGCCTCGTCGAGCGCCACGAGCGCCGCAGCCGTCAGGAAGCTGGTCGACTCCGACCCCGCGGGGTGGCGGAGCGTCCAGCCGAAGTCGTAGTACCCCCAGCCGCCGTCGGCGCTCTGCTGGGCCTCCAGGATCCCGATCTCCCGACGGGCGAGCTTCTCGATCTCGGCGCGGCGGGTCTTCAGTCGCTCGTCGCGCGCCGCGACGGCCGTCGCGTGGACCATGTAGGCGTGCGTCCATTGGTCGTAGAGCGCGTCTCCCTTGGCCCGCGCGACGGGCTCCGACTTGAGGAGGTGATCGAGGCCGCGCTCGGCCGCCGCGAACGCCGCGGGGTCGTCCTTCGAGTTTTCCAGGAGCGCCATCACGCAGAGCGACGCCGTCGCGTCTTGGAAGGCGCGCAGCGAGGAGAGCGTCCCGAGCCAGATCTGGTACGGACGGGACTCGTCGATGGAGCCCCACGTGCCGTCCTTGTTCTGGTTCTTCACCAGCCACTCGATGCCGCGTCGCCGGGCGGCCTCGACGTCGGCCTGTGCCGCCGGCGGGGGGAGCTGCCCGGATCGCGGCGAGGCGTCGTCGTCCCCGGGGGCCTGGGCGCCGCCTGCGGGGGCCTGGGAGGCCTCTGCGGGGGCCTGTGCAGGCTCGGCCGGAGTCTTGGTCTTCCCGCGGCACCCGATCAGGGCGACTGCGAGGAGCAACACGAGGATCGGCTTCACTTCTCCTCCTCCAGGCAGACTTCCAGCGCGAGGAGCGCGAACGCGGTGCCGTACGGCTGGCCGAACTGGTACATCGGGAAGTCGAGCCACGAGCCGCCCGGGTCCTGTCCGTCGATCAGCGTTTTCGCCAGCATGGGGCTCCAGCGCGCTCGGTCTTCGGGGTCCAGCTCCTCAAGGACCTTCGCGGCATAGTAGTGCGCGAACAGGTAGTAGTACCCTGCCGTGGAATACCAACCCTCGTGCGGGATCGGCCTCCCGCGGCCGATCTCGATGAAGTGGTGGTACTTGAA
>CAZYRM010000423.1:0-3713 GCA_964649705.1 uncultured Planctomycetia bacterium | reverse complement strand
AGCGCTCGAGCTGCTTGTACTGGTCGGCGGACATGTTGGCCTCGAGGCGCCGCTTGACGTCGGTCTGGATCCGAAGGACCTCGGCGATGTAGGGCTCCCCGCGCCCCGGGATGGGCTCGGTGAAGAGGCGCGCGAAGATCTCGGTCATCTTGGTCTGTGCGTTGGGCGGGTCCTTGAAGGCATCGACGAGCTCGTCGAGCATGCAGGTCCCGTCGGCGCGCTTGAGCTGGAGGAGCTCGGCGATCTTCTTCTTCCCCGCGTTCACGGACTCGGCGACGGCGTCCTCCTGGGAGGGGGTGAGGCCGAGCTCGCGAGACAGCTCGGCGAGGGGGGGCTTCCGCTTGTTGTCGCCGTCGCCTGTCTGACCGTGGACGCCCTTCTCCTCGAGCTTCTTCGAGACGACCTCCTCGAGCGTGGCGGCATCGACGCCTCCCCCGCCCCCCGCGGGGGCGTTGGCGACGCGCTGTTCGATGACGTCGATCTTCTTCTGGGCGCTGGCCTCGACCTCGGTGGCGTGCTTCTCGGCCCTCGATGCGGAGTCATGGGCGAGGGCGAGGGACTTCTCGAGGTCTGAGACCTGGGACTTGAGGCGGTCGACCTCATCGGCGAGGCCCTTGGCCTTGTTCCCGCCGACGGCCTTGATGTCGCGCTCCACGCGGTCGATGCGGTCCTGCGCGGTGGACAGCTCCTTCCTGGCGAGGACGGCGCACGCTGCGGCGCCGACGGCGGTCGCGGCGACGAGGAACAGGACGCCCCACACGAGCTTGCTGGTCTGCATGTCTCCCTCCTGAGGTGATGGCTCTGGGGGATCGTACACCCGTGGCGACGCCCGGTTACCAACGAAAACGGGGAGCCCCGGCGTGCGCCAGGGCTCCCCGTCCGTTTTCCGGTAGGGTCTACTTCCCGCAGTTCGTCGGGTCGGTCCCGTGCGGGAACTTGCCGCTCTTCTCGCAGAACGGCTTCAGGGCCTTCTTGCAGGTCGGGCACTTGCCGCCCGGCTGCGACTCTTCGTAGTTGGTCTTGCACTTCGTGCAGCGATCCACGACCTTCGCCCGGTCGGTCACCTTCTCGAGGGCCTGGCCGCACTTCTTGCACTCGTCGGGCTTGCGCGCGGTCAGCTTGCACGTCGGGCACTGCCAGCCCGTCTTCTCGCAGAACTGCGTCGGGACGACGCTGCCGCCGTCCTTCGGACAGATGCGGCCGCCACCCTGGTCGGACGTGACCAGCTCCTGGGCGACAACGAAGCCGCCACAGTTCTGACATTCGAATCCACGGACGACACGGTCCATGTTGCAGGGCGACGGCTCGCCTCAGCCCGCCTGCGCGACGCTGACGAACTGCCCGGCGAGGACGAAGGCCCCCGCGAGCGCCGTCAGGAGAATCGCTCTCCTCATTTCGGCTCCTCCTCTGGATGTAGACCCAAAAACTGGAAAGACTCCACTCCCCCTGACAGTCACCTGCGTGAACGAAATGGTGGCACGCCGGGATCCGACGTGTCAACGGAATTCCCGAAAGGAATCATACACCGGCCCCCGGCTCCCGCAACTCGCTGCGCGCACGTCGGTTGCTAGAGCATCAGCCGGGCGATCGAGAAGTAGATGAAGAGCCCCGTCGCGTCGACCAGCGTCGTGATCAGCGGCGCCGAGACGACCGTCGGGTCGATCCTGTACCGCTGGCACAGGATCGGAACGACCGCCCCCACCGTCGTCGCCCAGACGCACACGGCGACCACCGAGACGGCGACCGCGAGCGCCAGGTTCCACCCCACATGCCACAGCAGGGCGCGCCCGATCATGATGGAGCCCAGCAGGACGCCCAGCATCAGCCCCGCCGTGAACTCCCTCTTCAACACGCGGAAGACGTCCGCGATCCCGACCTCTCCCAGCGCGATCGCGCGCACCACCGTCGTCACCGTCTGCGACCCCGCGTTCCCCCCCGTCCCGATGAGGAGCGGGATGAAGATCGACAGGGCCACGACCGTCTTGAGGTCCCCCTCGAAGTGCCTGAGCACCGTCCCCGTCAGCGTCCCCCCGAGGAAGAGGAGCACGAGCCACGTCAGGCGGCTTCGCACGACCTTCGCCAGCGAGGCCTGGAAGTACGACTCCTTGATCGGCGCCACGGCGCCCATCCGCTGGGCGTCCTCGGTCGCCTCGGCGATCACCACGTCGAGGACGTCGTCGTGCGTCACGATCCCCAGCAGGCGGTTGTCGCGGTCCGTGATCGGCAGCGCGAGGAAGTCGTACTTCTTCAGCGTCTGCGCGACTTCCTCGCGGTCCGCCTCGACGGGGACACGGATCACGTTCCGGTTCGCGATGTCCACGACCTTCGCCGCCGGGGGCGCCATGATGAGCTGGCGCAGCGAGATCACGCCGTGGAGGTGGTGGTGCGCGTCGGTGATGTAGACGTAGTGGACCATCTCGCGCAGCGGGGCGACCTTCCGGATCTGGACCAGCGCGTCGAAGACGGTCATCTCCTCCAGGAAGGAGACGTACTCCGTCGTCATGATCGACCCGGCCGTCCCCTCCGCGAAGGCCATCAGCTTGACGACCTCGTTGCGCTCCGCCTGCGCGAGGAGCGGCAGGAGGGCGTCGACGGTCGCCTGCGGAAGCGCCTTGAGGAACCGGGCGCGGTCGTCGCTCGACATCCCCTCGACGACCCCGGCCATCTTCTGCTGCCCCAGGACGTCGAGCAGCCGGACCTGGTCGGCCTCGGGGACGAACTCGAAGGTCTGGATCCGCTCCTCGCCCTGCATCGCCTCGAACACCGCGCCCGCGGTCTCCCCGTCGAGGTTGACCACGAGGTCCGCGACGTCCGCGGGGTGGAGGCACCTGAGTGTCTCGCGAAGCTCCTCGGTCTGCTTGCGCTCCACGAGGTCCTTGACCTCGGGCAGGATGAGGACGGTGAAGCCTTCCATGCGTGGCACTCCTGGAGGTCGCGAGATGGTACACGCGAGGATCGGGCCCGGCAACTCCCATCCCGTTCCCCTTCCCGTTCCCATTCCCATTCCCCTGCTCCTGACAACATCTCGGGAGGGGGAACGGTGCGTTTGACTGAACGCGCCGACCCTGCTATCCTCACGATGCGCATCGGGAGAGAAACATGCTTCGCACCCTCGTCTTCGGTCTGGCCCTCGCGGCCTCGGCCTTCGCCCAGTCCGACCCCCTCGCCTCCATCAGCGACGGCGACCGCATCGAGCTGTCGCTGACGAACGGCACCGTCTTCCGCGGCGAGGTCGTCTGGTGCATCGAGGGGAAGATCAAGATCGACATCTCGTTCGACTCCCCCGAGACCGACGGCGCCCTCGTCTTCGAAGGGAGCTCGATCGCCCGGGTGGTCCGCCTCGACAAGCTGACCCAGGAGCAGAAGGAGCGGATCCTCAGGGAAAAGGACGAGCGGCGGAAGCGGCTCCTCGCCGAGATCGCCGAGCGCGACAGGGCGGCGGCCGCCGAGCTGGGCGCCGAGGTCTCCGAGGACGGGGCGGAGTCGCCCGGCGACAAGGAGCTCATCGAGAAGTTCCCGCCGGGCGAGTGGAGCGCCGAGCGTCGCAAGGAGCTGGCCCAGAAGGACGTCTCCGACCTGTCGGAGGAGGAGCAGGAGTTCCTCGCGCGGTACAAGGACTGGCAGAAGGCGGTCGACCGCAAGGAGCGCAACGAGACCATCGACAAGTTCTCCCCCGCGAACGGCTGGGACGAGAAGCGCTACGCCGACCTCGT
>CAZYRM010000422.1:0-3718 GCA_964649705.1 uncultured Planctomycetia bacterium | reverse complement strand
TCACGGTGTACTTCTGGAAGCACCACACCCACATCGGCTGCTACGACGGCGAGATGCTGCGTCACTTCGAGGGGGTGCTCAACTACCTCGAGGACATGCTGGCGGAGCGGATTGCGGTCGTCCGCGCGCTGACGGGCGTCGCATGGACCTCGTCTGTCAGGATCGAGCCGACGTCAGGAGAGCTCGTGGTCACGAAGTTCCTCGCCGAGCTCTTCGAGAGGATGGGCTCACTTCGCGGCCAGCCCCGCGGCGCGCGCCGTGTCTACGTTCGCTCGTGGAAGGGTACCCACAACGGGGAGCGGGTCATCCCGTAGAGGACTCCGCGTCTCAACGGGTTGGACCCCACTCTCGCGCTTCAGCCGCTTCGTCACGGGGCGCGGTGCGCGCGGCTCCCTGGGCGTGCGTCGAGTGACCCCTATCCCACCCAGATCCTGGCCCAGGTTCTCAATGATCCGGTGGACGTCACGCGATGCCAGCGGTAGCCTTGTACCCGCCGCCAAGTTCAATTGACGGACTGATCTCTGCGACGAGCTGGAGGCGAAGCTGCGCCGGGCCGATGAGACGGCGACGGAGTTCGCTGAGGCCATTGCTGACGAGGTCGTGTCCGCGTGCGGGGCGACGGGAGGCCCAAGACCGATTGAAGGAGCAGCCCGTGGCGAACATGTGGATGGTACGCGCCGGCCGCGGCAGCGAGATTGTGGAGGAGTTCCTCACGCACGGCATCGCGGCCCTTGGCGGCACCAAGCTTGGAAAGCTGCGGGCGACGATGAAAAAGGACGAGCTGTTGCGGCTCTACGCGGAGAAGTACCCCGAGGAGAGTGAACAGAGCCGGGCGAGCTGGGCGAGCCAGTTGCTGCGCTTCATGACGGAGATCAAGGCTGGCGATACCGTCGTCACCTTCGACCGGGGCCGCCGCCTGTACTTCCTGGGCATCGTGTCGGGAGAGTACGAGTGGGCGCCGAAGCTCATCAAGGAGGAGCCACACATCCGCCGAGTGAAGTGGACGCACCAGACGCCGCGAGACCCCCTCTCGGTGGAAACGCGAAACACGCTGGGAGCCACGCAGGCGTTGTTCAAGCTCGGCCTCGACGTGGCGAATGACCTCCATGACCACCAGGTGCCCATCGGTAGCAAAGTCGAGGACGAATCGGATGTGGAGGATACGACGGTCGCCGACGAGAGCGCGGAGGCCCAGGTTCGATCGGAGGTCCTCGAGAGGGCGGACGAGTTCATCGAAGACGCGATCAGCCGTCTCGATTGGGAGCAGATGCAGGAGCTCGTAGCCGGCATCCTCCGTTCCATGGGGTACCGGACAACGATTTCGCCGAAGCCGACCGACCGAGGCAAGGACATCTTCGCATCGCCCGACGGGCTGGGGCTCGAGGAGCCGCGCATCTTCGTCGAGGTCAAGCATCGGACGGGCACCCCCATCGGCGCCGACAAGATCCGCGGGTTCCTGGGCGGGCGGAAGCCCGGCGAGAAGTGCCTGTACGTCAGTACCGGCTCCTTTACGAAGGAGGCACGCTACGAAGCTGAGCGGGCAAGTGTCCCGACAACGCTGATCGACCTCCAGGTGCTGCGAAAGCTCCTGGTCGAGAACTACGAGAAGCTCGATGCCGAGACGCGCGCGCTCGTCCCGCTCAAGAGGTTCTACTGGCCGTTGCGGTGAGGTGCACGGTCCTTTCGCCGCACGGGCCGGAAAGAACAGATTGCCCGCCTATCGAGATTCGGTAGCATGTAGGCGGCGGTTCGCGAGCGGGCGTGGGCGGCGCCTTGATGCTCGCGCGTCCAGCAAAGACACGAGGTAGAATGAAGATCCGGCGCCTGATTCTGCACCAGGTGGCCTGCTTCGAGCATGCCGACATCTCGTTTCCCGAGGGCAGCGACGCGAAGAAGGCGGACATCCACCTCCTCGTCGGACCGAACGGGACCGGGAAGAGCACGATCCTCTTGGCGCTGGCCCAACTTTTGACGCGCCAATCGCTCGGTTTTGATAGGCGTCTGTGGGGAAACGACTCGTTCGTGGTCATCCAGACCGCCGACGGAGCCCTCGCCGGCGCACGCCTCGCAACGTCGCCAGAGAGGGCGGATGTGCTCTCGGTTGGAGGCCTCGGGGACCTGACTCCCCATTACGATTCGGGTCCACTCCTGTTTTTGCAACCACGATCCAACAGCCGAATCGAAGAACATCGGGTGGCCGCAAGCGGGTTCCGACCACTCGATCTCAGATACGCGCGGACGCGGTTTTCATTCGCCGCGTTCGCGTACTCTGGTCTTCGCTCCATCAGTGGCTACAAGATCGACTCGATCAAGGAACTGGAGGACGGGCCACTCTCTGATAGCTGCTCATTCGTACACGTTGGGGCCCCGGGGCGGTTCGTTCAGTGGGTCGCGAACACCAAGACCAAGGAGGCCCTCGCGCTGGCGCGTCAGGACGTCGAAGCCGCCAACCTTCGACGAGAAACCTTGCAGCGTGTGGAGTCCGTCCTGCAGAGGGTCACCGGCCTCCCGTTCACCCTCGTCATGCACGAGGAGCCGCTCGGGGTCGGGTTCAAGATGAACGGAAAGGTGCTCGACCTCGATCTCCTTCCCGACGGCATGAAGTCGATCCTGAGCTGGGTCGGCGACCTCCTGATGCGCATGGACCGGGTCCCCTGGGAGGGAGACGTCCCCATCCTCGATCGCCCGTTCGCGCTCTTTCTGGACGAAATCGAGGTCCACCTCCACCCGGCCTGGCAGCGGAAACTCTTACCGACCGTCCAGGACCTCTTCCCGAATGCCCAGATCTTCCTCTCGACACACTCCCCGTTCATCGTCGCGTCTGCGAGCGACGCCTGGATCCACCCTCTCCGACTGGAGGGCGGCCGTGCGCTCGTCGACCCCCCATTGAGCTCCCGTATCGGGAGCAGCTACGAGTCCATCCTGCGTGAGGTGCTCGGGGTCCCGGAGGAATTCGACGTCGAGACCGAGGCACTGTTCAAGCGGTTCTACGAACTCAAGGCGCAGGCGCTCGCGAGGGCGGCGGGCGCGATGGAACAACTGGAGTCGGTCGCCAAGGACTTGCGAAAGCGTGGCGTTGAAACCACTGCGATCGTGGAACGCGAGATGCGTCAAATCGCCCGACTCCTCGCCCACGGAACCCCGACCCGATGAGGCCGTGTTCGCGCGGACCCGCGCCCGAGCCCCTGCTGTCGCACGGCGAGGAGTGGTCCAGGGAGTTCGCCGAAAAGCGAGCGGCTGATCCCGCCTGCAGGTTCAACTGGAAGAGCTATGCGGGCACCCCGGTCAACCGCACGATCCTGTCGACGCTTCGGGCGATGACTTCCGGGCACTGCGCCTACTGCGACGGGTTCCCGCTCGATGTCGTCTCCGATCCGACGATCGATCACTTCAGGCCGAAGTCCGATTTTCCGGAGCTGGCGTACATCTGGACCAACCTCTACCTGTCCTGCGAGAAGTGCCAGTCGGAGAAGACTGACCTCTTCGAGGAAGCGCTTCTCCGTCCCGACGAAGGAGGGTACGCCTTCTCGCGGTACTTCGTGTACCAGGAGAAGTCAGGAGAGCTGAGCCCACATCCCGGAGCGCCCCTGGAAGACCAGCGCCGCGCGGAGACGACGCTCCGACTCCTGGGACTGAACAGAGGCGGCCGGCCGGTCGCTCGTCGTCGCGAGTTGCAGCGATTCCTGCGTCTCCCCGTTGAGGAACGCCGGGAACAGTT
>CAZYRM010000421.1:0-3733 GCA_964649705.1 uncultured Planctomycetia bacterium | reverse complement strand
CCGCGGGTTCACGCTGATCGAGCTGCTGACCGTCCTGCTGATCATCGCGATCCTCCTCGCGGTGGCGGTGCCGTTCATGCTTCGCAGCCGGATCGCGGCGAACGAGGCGGCCGCGATCGGGGCCGTTCGCGTGCTGCAGGGCGCCGAAGAGCAGTTCCGCGTCGAGAACAAGCGCTACGGCACGGTTCCGGAGATGGGCGCGACGGACCTCCTCACGGGCGACATGGCTTCGGGAAACAAGACCGGGTACGTGTTCACCGCCTTCGTCGATCCCTCCAACTGGACGGCGGTGTTCTACGCGGAAGGCGTGCCTGAGGTGTACAACCGCACGGGGATCAGCTCGTACTACGTGGACGAGTCGGGGGTGATCCGCTCCCGCGACACCGGGGGGAACGCACTCGCCCCCCGGGCCGACGCGGAGACCTGGACCGAGGTAGGCGACTAGGGGAAACAAGCGATGCCGGCGACGTGCGTGATCGGGGTCCAGTGGGGCGACGAGGGGAAGGGCAAGATCGTCGACGTTCTCGCCGAGCAGTCCGACTTCGTCGTCCGATACCAGGGCGGCGGGAACGCGGGGCACACCGTGGTGGTCGGCGACCGGAAGTTCGTCCTCCACCTCGTCCCGAGCGGGATCCTGCAGCCCGGACGCGTCTGCGTCATCGGGAACGGCGTGGTCGTCGATCCGGCCCAGCTCTTCGAGGAGATCGCCACGCTCTCGAAGCAGGGGGTCGACCTCGACGGGCGGATCGTCGTGAGCGACCGCGCGCACGTCGTCTTCCCGTACCACAAGCTCCTCGACTCCCTCTCCGAGACGGCCCGAGGCGCGGGGCAGATCGGCACGACGAAGCGCGGGATCGGCCCATGCTATGCCGACAAGGTCGCCCGCGTCGGGATCCGCGTCGCGGACCTCCTGAACGCGGACGTCTTCGCGAAACGCCTCCGCCAGAACGTGGAGGAGAAGAACCTCGTGCTCCGCCAGCTCGGACACGGGGGCCTGGCCTTCGAGGACCTCCACGCCGAGTACTGCGGGTACCGCGAGCGGCTCCGTCCGTTCGTCAAGGACGCGGTCGATCTGGTCAACCGGGCGCTCGACGCGGGGAAGCGCGTCCTCTTCGAGGGGGCGCAGGGGACGATGCTCGACGTCGACTTCGGGACCTACCCGTACGTGACGTCGTCGAGCTCCGACGTCGCGGGGGTCAGCGCGGGCACGGGGGTCTCGCCGAGGAAGATCGGGCGCGTGATCGGGGTCGCGAAGGCCTACGCGACGCGCGTCGGGAGCGGGCCGTTCCCGACGGAGCTGTCGGACGCGCTCGGCGGGGCGCTCCGCGAGAAGGGGCAGGAGTTCGGCGCGACGACGGGGAGGCCGCGGCGCTGCGGGTGGTTCGACCTCGTGTCCGCGCGGTACGCGGTGCAGTTGAACGGCATCGACGCCCTGGCGATCACGAAGCTCGACGTCCTGGACGACCTGCCGGAGCTGTCGATCTGCACGGAGTACCGGTGGGGCTCGACGCGCACGGACCGCTTCCCGGCCGACATCCAGGCCCTCGAGACGTGCGCGCCGGTCTACGAGACGTTGCCCGGCTGGCGAACGAGCACGACGGGCGTGCGCCGGTTCGAGGACTTCCCGCCGAACGCGAAGCGGTACCTCCAGCGCCTCGCGGAGGCCCTTGCCTGCCCGATCCAGATGGTCAGCGTGGGCGCCGAACGCGACGAGATGATCTACCTGTAATGTCCTCCTCCACCGAAGGCATCCCCCCCAAGGACCGCCTGCCGCGGCACGTCGCCATCATCATGGACGGCAACGGGCGGTGGGCGAAGCGCCGAGGCTGGATGCGGATCCGCGGGCACGAGCGCGGCGCCGACGTCGTCCGCGAGGTCACCGAGGAGTGCGCTCGCATCGGGATCGAGCGCCTCACGCTCTACGCCTTCTCCGCCGAGAACTGGAAGCGGCCCGAGCGCGAGGTCGCCCTCCTCATGAAGCTCCTCCGGAAGTTCCTCGTCGACGAGCGACCCACGATCCTGAAGAACAACATCCGCTTCACCGCGATCGGGCGGCTGGAGATGCTCCCCGACGAGGTGATGGGGGACCTGCGCGAGACGATCGGGGCAAGCGCGACGAACACCGGCATGGTCCTCTGCCTGGCGTTGTCCTACGGCGGGCGCTCCGAGATCCTCGACGCCGTAAGGAAGGTCGCCGCCGAGGCCTCCCGAGGGGCCCTCAACCCCGCCACGCTGACCGAGGACTCCTTCCGCGCGTACCTCTACGACCCCGGGATGCCTGACCCGGACCTCCTGATCCGGACCGGAGGCGACGTGCGGATCTCCAACTTCCTCCTGTGGCAGATCTCGTACGCGGAGATCTGGGTCACGCCGGTCATGTGGCCGGAGTTCTCGGGCGAGCACCTCCACGCCGCCCTGCGCGATTACGCCGCCCGCGAGCGGCGCTTCGGCGACGTGCGGGAGTAGCGATGTTCAAGACCCGGATCCTGCTCGGCCTCGTCCTCGTCTCCGTGATCAGCGCCGTCCTGTGGCTGGACCACCGCTATCAGGCGACGTGGGGCTTCGCGGGGATCCTCGTCCTCGTCTGCACGGGCGGGCTCTACGAGTACGCGAGGCTCCTCTCGAGGCCGGACCTCCGCCTGCCCGCGATCGAGCTGGCCCTGCTCGGCGGGGCGTTCCTCCTGCTCCAGATCGCCCAGCCGCCGCACGGCGGGGAGTACCTCCTCCCGCTCGTCGCCCTCGTCGTCGTCCTGCTCCTCTCGGAAGGGGTCTTCCGCGGCGACCCGAACCGCTCCGAGTCGGCCGTCCTGTCGATCGCCGGGCTCGTCTACGTCTGCTTCCTCGCGTCGTTCGTGACGCGGATCCGCTTCTTCGACGGGTTCGGGGAGGCGGCCTTCTTCTGGTTCCTCGCCGTGAACAAGGTGACCGACAGCGGGGCGTTCTTCGCGGGGAAGACGCTCGGCCGCCGCAAGCTCTGCCCGAACGTCAGCCCCGGAAAGACGTGGGAGGGGAGCTTCGGAGGCACCATCGCGGGGGTCGGCGCAGGCATGGTCGTCTGGTCCGTCTCTCCGATGCGCGACGTCTTCCCCTGGTGGGCGATCCTCCTCGCCGCGATCCCCGCGAGCGTCTCGGGGCAGGTCGGCGACCTCGTGGAGTCGCTCTTCAAGAGGAAGGCGGGGCAGAAGGACTCCGGGGCGCTCCTGCCCCAGTTCGGAGGATTCCTCGATCTCCTCGACTGCCTTCTCCTCTCGGCGCCGTTTTCGTATTATGCCCTCCTCTGGATGCCGCGGGTGCAGTGATGGCGACGCCGAAGTACCAGGGGATCCTGTTCCTGTGCACGGGGAACTCGTGCCGGAGCCAGATGGCGGAGGGGTTCGCCAGGCTCCGGATGCCCCCGAGCGTGAGGGTGTGGAGCGCCGGCACCGCGCCGACGGGGGAGGTCCACCCGCTCGCGATCCGCGCCATGTCGGAGGCCGGCGTGGACATCTCCGGCCACCGCTCGAAGTCGCTCGCCGAGATCCCGCTCTACTCCGTGGACCTGGTGGTCACCGTCTGCGGGACCGCGGACGACGCGTGCCCCGTGCCTCCGAGGACGGGGGCGCGGATCCACTGGCCGACCGACGACCCCGCGAAGGCGCCCGGGGCCGAGGAGGAGGCCCTGGCGGTCTTCCGGAGGGTCCGGGACGAGCTCAGACAGCGCGTGAACGACCTGGTCGAAGGATTCCTGTAGCCC
>CAZYRM010000420.1:0-3742 GCA_964649705.1 uncultured Planctomycetia bacterium | reverse complement strand
CTCGGCTACACGCTCGACCCGCGTACGGGGCTCGGCCCCGAGTTCCAGAAGTACTTCCGCTGGCTGGTCGAGTACGTCAAGGAGGTCTCCATCGAGAAGATCCTCCAGCACCCCGAGGTGCAGAAGAGGATCACGCGCGTCCGTGAGGAGCACGAGCAGTTCACGAACTTCCTCCGTACGCACAGCCGACAGGACGGGAAGGTCATCGTCACCGACGTCCGCGGCGTGACCGAGGTGCCCGTTGGAAACCGC
The DNA here is from genome assembly GCA_964649705.1 of uncultured Planctomycetia bacterium. Taxonomy (GTDB): domain Bacteria; phylum Planctomycetota; class MHYJ01; order WSZJ01; family CAZYRM01; genus CAZYRM01. Next base: position 3,490 of record CAZYRM010000420.1, on the reverse strand, counting down.
TTCCTGGTCTACACGCTCTTCCCGCAGGCGCACTCCGAGATGCGCATCCTCAAGGGGAAGGGCGGCGTGACGGTCTTCGCGGTCGGCGCGAGCATCTTCAACCGGACCTGCAACGTGAACATCGGGCGGATGCTCTCCGAGTACGGCGGCGGCGGCCACAAGGGCGCGGGGACCTGCCAGATCCCGCCGGAGCGCGCCGAGTCCGCGCAGAAGGAAATCCTCGACCGCCTGAACGCGAACCAGGCGTAGCGCGAGGTCCCCTACGGGCGCGACTAGGTCGTCGGCAGCCCCTCGATCCCCGCGGAGCGCACGATGACCTGCTCCGCGGGCGGCGCGATCCGCTTCACCAGGCGGACCTTCTTCCCCCCCTCCGCGTAGGTCACCTCGTCGCAGCGCTGCACGAGCATCCGGATCCCCAGCCCGCCCGTCAGGCGCCCTTCCCTCCCGAGCCGGATCCGGTCGCTCGCCTTCTCCGTCCTCGCCCATTCGAGGTACTTCTCGAAGTCGAACCCCTTCCCCTGGTCCTCGACCGCCATGATTAGGCGGTAAGCGTCCACCTGGAACACGACGTCGACCTGCTTCCGGTCGTCCTTCCGATGGGCGTGGCGGTAGGCGTTGTCGACGGCCTCCTGGAACGCCATGAACATGCTCACCGCCATGTCGTCGCGGAAGCCCGCCTGGTCGATCACGTTCTTCGCCAGCGAGAGCGCCAGGCCGTAGTTCTCGTCGCTCGTGTCGAACGTCATGTGGAGGATGTGGTGGAACTTCTTCCGGTCCTTCGGCACCCTCACCATCTCCGCGTCCACGAGGCTCCAGAGCTCGTCGGCGTCGACGGGCTCCACGACGTAACCGTCCTCCCAGATCTTGAACCGCGCGGGGTTCTCGACGTCCTTCGCGTCGGCGAACACGCGGATCACCGAGACCAGGCTCTTCTCCTTCTGGGCCTTGACCCACAGGAGGAACCGACCGCTCCCCTCGAGGCCGTCCTCGAGGACGACCACGTCGGGGTTCGCCCTGGCGAACGGCTCGGGGGCCGCCTCCGCGTCGTTGATCACGTGGAGCGAGGCGCCCGTCGCGTCGAGCCGGCTGCGGAGGAGGCCCAGCCACTCGGGCTCCCCCCCGACCGCGGCGAGGACCGCCTGGCCCTCGTGTGCCCGCGCGCCCTTGGGCACGTCGAAGCGGGTCTTCTTCTTCCTCTCGCGGACCGGCCCCGGCTGCGGAGGAGGGAGCTGGCGGATCCAACCGAGCGCGGCCTTCGTCGACTCCTCCATCCGGATGACGGGGCCGAGGCCGAGGACCTCGATCGCGTTCTTCACGTCGGGAGAGACGTGCGTCAGGGCGAGCGCCCCGCCCTTCTCGGAGAGGCGGTCGGTGTAATGGACGAGCGAGCTGATCGCGAGGGAGTTGATGTAGTCGATCCGCTGCATGTCGAGGACGACGAAGGCCACGCCCTCGCGGGCCAGCTCGTCCATGGCGCGATCGAGGACGGCGTTCGTCGCGGGGTTGATGAAGCCGCGGAGCCGCAGGAGGGCGGCGGGCCCTGGGAGGGGGCCCGGGAGGTCCTCTCTCTGGATTTCGAGCCTGCGCATGCGGGTCCCTCGGGTCCGGCTGCGGCGCATTCTACGGGGCGTCCGCGCGCGGTGCAACTTGACGATCGATCCGCGAGGCGGTTATCTTGCGTCAGGCAGGGGAGCCAACAAGGAGATACGAATGAACCGCCACGTCGCGTTCCTCGCAGCCCTCGGGGTCGTCGCGGTCCTCGCGATGCGCGTCGCCGACGCCGACGAGCAGGGGGAGGAGGAGGAGCCGCCGCTTCACAAGGCGATGAAGTCGCAGAAGAAGGCGATGAAGTCGATCCAGGCCGCGGTGCAGGGGAAGAAGAAGAAGACCGTCCAGGAGAATGCCAGGGTCCTCGCGGAGTCGGCGAAGAAGGTCCCCGACCTCATCCCGGCCGAGATCGCGAAGGACGAGGACAAGAAGAAGTTCCTCGAGTTCGCGAAGGCGTTCTCGGAGGCCTGCGCGAAGCTCGGCGACGCCGCGGGCGTGGAGGGCGGCGACGACAAGTACTGGATCGGCGTCCGCGAGTCCTTCGGCAACGTCGGCGAGTCCTGCCAGGCGTGCCACGACGTCTTTGCCAAGGAAGACGAGGAGCACGAGGACGAGGAGGAAGAGGAAGGGAAGTAGGAGCGCTGTGGCGGTAACAAGGCCCAAGACTCAATGAGCAAGTTTCAACCTAGGTCCAAGGCCTCAACTCTCAAGTGCTGGTAGTGATTGCCTTCGCGGTTGGGAACCTGAGCCTTCGGTGAAAGTTGCTCATTGAGTCTTGGGCCTTCCGTCCCGCCCCCTATTCCTCGGGCAGGTCGTCATCCGGTGAGCGGTTGTTCATCCACCACTTCTTCCACTCCGCCGGGTGGTCGCTGCCGATCGGCTGGCTGGTGATGTAGTACAGCATCCCCGCCGCCCACTTCTTGAGGGTCCCGTTCCCGAGGACCTCGATCAGGAGAGGCACGGCCGGCTTGCCGATCCGCTGCAGCGCGTCCTGGCACTCCTTGTGGACCCGCTGCGTATCCTTGTCGAAGTCCCCCATGCGGCACCCGATCGCGATCATGGCCCGGACCGCGTCCTTGGTCTTCATCTCCTCCAGGACCTTCACGGCGCGGACCCGCATGTCGGGCGTCTTCACGCCGAGGGCCCGCGCGACAGGGGCGACGGCGAGCTTCTTGTGCTTCATCAGGACGTCCTTCGCCTTCCCTTGCGCCTCGGCCTTGGACCCGTAGAGGCAGATCTTCGCGGCGAACTCCATTTCCTCCTTCTCGGCGCTCTGGTCGCAGACGTCGAGGATGTCGATCTGGAACCTCGTGGCCAGGCTCGGGTCCCTCATCGCATCCTGGGCCGCGTTGACCATCCCCGCTCCCTTCGCGAGGACGAGCGTGGCGACGGCCGCCTTGCGCACGTCGTCCTCGATCTCGATCTTGAGCATCTCAATCAGCGGTTTGACCGCGGGATCCGGGGTCGATCCGAGCCCCACCGCCGCGGCCTTCCGGACCGACGGGTCGGTGCTCTTCAGGTCCGCGATCCACTCCTTCGTCCCCTTGTTGCTCGGGGGCGGGTCCGGCTGCTTCGGCGGGTCGGGCTGCACCGGCGGGTCCGGCTGCTTCTGCGCCAGCGCGCGGTCCCGCTCCTCCCGCGTCATCCACTTTCCCTCGTGGAAGACGTACCCGAGCTTCTCGCGAGCCTTCGCGTGCTCGGGGTTCGCCTTGACGGCGGCCTCGAACTCCCCGCGCGCGTTGGCCGCCATGCCGCTCTTTTCGCACCACTCCCCCAGCGCGAAGTGGCCATCGGCGTCCTCGGGCTTGAGCGCGTCACGTCGCTTCCGGTATTCCTGCTCGCTGTCGGTGACCCGCGGCCCGCCGAGGACCTTCTTGTCGCGCGCCAGCTTGATCCCCTGGCCAATCCTGAGGATCTCGTCGTCGAGCCAGGCGTACTGGTT
>CAZYRM010000419.1:0-3742 GCA_964649705.1 uncultured Planctomycetia bacterium | reverse complement strand
GGATCTTGGATCTCGGACGCGGGCACACACCCGACCCACAGGACAGCGTTTGACGCGACCACTACTCGCCGGGGTCCTCGTCGCCTGCGAGGCCGGACTTCCACGGGCGCTGGGGCGACTCCAGCAGCTCGTAGGCGGTCTTCGCGGCGCGGCGCAGGGAGTTCTCGCACGAGTCCAGGCGGAACTGGCCGCCGTCTCCGACCTCGCCGACGTCCTTCGGGAGCGGCGCATGGAGCGCCTGGCAGGTCTCGGTCCACAGCGAGAAGAACCACTTCTCCCAGCAGCCGAGGACGGCGGCGAGGGCGTTCTGTCGCGCGGGGGAGGGGTGGAGGTAGAGGGCGCCGTCGCGGGCCTGCGAGGCCTCGCGCAGCTTCGTGAACGTCGTCCAGGCGTGCTTCTCGGGGAGGGCGTAACCCTCCCAGAGCTGGATCCGCCTCGCGCCGCGCGCCTCGATCGACTTCTTCGCGCACTCGACGAAGGTCGCCCGGAGCTCCTCGATGGCGGCGAGGTCCTCTTCGCGGAGGCGGGCGGCGTCCCTGGCGGCCTCTTCGGCCGTCCCGACGTCGAACTCCCGCCTCGCGATCGCGACGTCGGGGGAGGCGGTCTCGGGGGCCTGGTCCTCGGGCCTCAGGAGGAGTCGGACCTCGTAGCGGCCCGCGATCGGCTTGCGCCCGTCGGTGGGGAACTCCAGCCGGAAGACCCCGCCCTCGGGGTTGGCGCGGGACCAGGCGTGGGAGGACTTCCCGACGCTCAGCGCGCCGGCGACGACGGTCTCGTCGGGGAGGTCGGAGACGCTTCCGAGGACGAGGAATCGGCCGTTCTCCTCGTCGTAGCGGGCGGAGATCACCTCGATCTCGGGCTCGGCCTGGGCGAGGAGGGCGGCGAGGAGGAGGGAGGCGATCACGGGGACATCGTACGCCCGGATCAGCGCAGGTGGCAAGCGACCCAGTGACCGGGGGCGAGCTCGCGGAGGGCGACGTCGCCGGTGCGGCAGCGATCGACGGCCTCGAGGCAGCGGGGGTGGAAGCGGCAGCCCGCGGGCATCTCGTGGAGGCCCGGCACGAACCCCGGGATGGCCTCCAGGCGTCCCTGACGCTCCCCGAGACGCGGCCGCGACCTGAGCAGCGCCTGGGTGTACGGGTGCAGGGGCCGCTCGAACACCTCGCGCACGGCGGCCTTCTCGACGATTCGGCCCGCGTACATGACGGCGACGTCGTCGGCGACCTCGGCGACGACGCCGAAGTCGTGGGTGATGAGGAGCACGGCCGAGCGCGATCCGGACATGAGCTCCCTGAGCAGCCCCAGGATCTGGGCCTGGATGGTGACGTCGAGGGCGGTGGTGGGCTCATCGGCGACGAGGAGGCTGGGGTTGCAGGCGAGGGCCATGGCGATCATGACCCGCTGCTTCATGCCGCCTGACATCTGATGGGGGTAGTCGTCGACGCGGGTCTCGGGGGAGGGGATGCGGACCTTCCCGAACAGCTCGATCACGCGGTCGCGTGAGGCGCGGCCGCGCAGCGCCGTATGGAGCTCGACGGCCTCGAGGACCTGCCTGCCCGCGGTCATGACGGGGTTGAGGGAGGTCTGCGGCTCCTGGAAGATCATGGAGACTCTGTCGCCACGGATGGAGCACATCTCGGCCTCGGTGAACGAGGCGAGGTCGCGGCCGTCGAGGAGGACCTGGCCGCCTGCGATGCGTCCCGGGGGCGCGACGAGGCGGAGGAGGGACATGGCGGTGACGGACTTCCCGCAACCGCTCTCTCCGACGAGGGCGAGTGTCTTGCCCTCGTGGATGTCGAACGACACGCCGTCGACGGCCCTCACGGCGCCGCGTTCCGTGTCGAACTCGACGACGAGGTCCCGAACGGAGAGGAGGGGGGTCACGCCTGGGCGGGCGGATTCTTCCGCTGACGCATCTCGAGGAACGCGATGAGCCCCACGACGAGGGGGAACAGGACCAGGGTCGCAAAGCCGGCCGGCCGGCGCGCGCAGCGCTCCAGCTCCATGACCCGGCCGATCAGGAGCGATTCGCGCGCCATGACCGTGTACCCGAACGCCGCGCCGAACGCGATCATCAGGAAGAAGATCCCGAGCCGCGAGATCGCATAGATCCCTCCGTGCTTCTCGCGGCACACGACAAAGCCGATCGCGATGGAGAGGAGGCTCGCGATGATCATCGCCCCCCGCGCGCGGTCCCATTCGGGCTCCGGGTGCGACATGGAGACCCAGATCGCCGCGAGGGCCGTCAGGCCGCCGGTGCCGAGGAGGAGGTACCGCGAGCGGGCCAGCCCGGGCGAGCCTCCCTTGTGCTCGATCGAGAAGAAGAAGTAGATCAGCACGGACAGGACGCCCGCCAGCACGATCACGGCGTTGAGCGACATCCCCCAACCTCCATCCGGGTTCCAGAGGGGCTGGAGCGTCGCCTGGGCCTGCGGGAAGAGTTGTCCCTGTGCGCTCGCGTAGATGCTGTTTCCAGCCGTGTAGCCAACGATGAAGGCGAACGACCAGCGGGAGAGCCACACGAGCTTCGGGATGAACCGAACCAGCATGAACAGGCTGAAGAACGTCGGGACGAGGAGCCACCACGTCTCGCCGTCCTCGAGCGGCGTCGACGGGCTCTTCCATGTCCTCCCGAACACCCCCCCGAGCCACGGCACGACATCCCACTGGAACAGATGGATGAGCGGGAGCAGGAGCTTCGGCCACACCACCTCGATGGAGAGGTAGATGAGCATGTACCCGGTGCCAACGCCGACGAAGACGTGCTCGCAGAACTTGAAAACCGGGTTGTCCTTATACAGGAAGCTGTACAGGCCCAGCGTAAGGGCGATTCCGATCCAGACCCCGATCAGTTCCATCGCATCCATGGCAGCCTACCTACGACGCTGGACGAAGTAGACGATGTTCCCGAAGATCACGAGCGCGACGATGAGGAGGTGGATGACTGAGAGCGACCGCATCGCTGCCCCGGCGGGGCCCGGGATCCCGACCAGCTTCTCGTAACGATACCCCGCGGACATCCCGCCGATCATTCCGACGAGTTGCTTCGATTGCAGGTACGGATAGTAGTCGGTTGCCATGACGGCGGTGCACCCGAGCCCCATCTTGAATCGGTGCTTGCTCTGCCCGAAGACGAGCCAGTAGTCGGGCAGGCTCCCCGCGGCGAGGTCAATGACGAGCCCGAAGTCCTTGAGCGTGGAGATCCCCTTCATCACGGGCATCCCCTTGAGGGGGCGATCGTCCATGTCCTTCGAGAAGACCGAGTAGAAGTCCTCTCCCATCCCGTTGATGGACGCCTGGGCGGCAGGGGAGAAGCCGACCACGACGTAGTCGATGCCCTTCGTGACCTTCCCCTCGTATTCCTTCGAGATGTCGCGGATGACGCCCTGCATCAACGGAACCGCCTGCGGCATGTAGAGGGAGAGGTTGATCACGCGGAGCTTCTTGCGGAAGCACTGGCGGAGGATGGCACGGGCCATCGGGTCGAGCTCGGCCTCGGCGCCGGGGTCGAAGTCGAACGAAATGAGCACGGGCGTCCCCTCCGGGAGCGCCTCGACCTCCTTGTAGAGCGAGTCGACGACCTCGGCCGGCAGCTCGGGCAGCTCGAACTTCATCAGGTACGGGATCACGGCGGCCAGGGCGACCAGGAAAAAGATCACCCACCTCGCGATCGGACGCTTCGTGTCCTGGGCCATCAGTCCCTCCCTCCGCCGAGGTAGGATCGCTCGATCCCGAAGATGAT
>CAZYRM010000418.1:0-3757 GCA_964649705.1 uncultured Planctomycetia bacterium | reverse complement strand
AGGATCGGCGCGGGGCGCTCGATCCGCTACCTGGTCCCCGAGCCCGCGAGACGATATATAGAAGATCGTGGACTCTATCGGACGTAAGCCATGTTCGCACGCGCCAACGACGACATCGTGATCGAGTTCCAGGACGTCCACAAGCGCCTGGGACGCACTCCCGTGCTCACCGGGATGTCGATCCAGATCCGCCGCGGCGAGACGATGGTCATCATCGGGCGGTCCGGCATCGGCAAGACCGTGACGCTCAAGCACATGGTCGGCCTCCTTCCCCCCGACCGCGGGCGGGTCATCGTCGACGGAGAGGACATCACGGACATGGAGCCCGACGAGCTGGAGCGGGTCCGCCGCAAGTTCGGCGTCCTCTTCCAGTCCGGCGGCCTGCTCAACTCCCTGACCGTCGGCGAGAACGTCGCCCTGCCGCTCACCGAGCACGGCGTCTTCACCCAGGAGGACATCGCGCGCGTCCTGGGCCCCGAGGCGGCCGTCGGCGAGAAGCGGCCCCGGAGGCTCACCGAGGACGAGATCGCCCGCCTCGTCCGCGAGAAGCTCGCGATGGTCGACCTCCACTACATTGAGGAAAAGACGCCCGACCAGCTCTCGGGAGGCATGAGGAAGCGGGTCGGCCTGGCGCGGGCCCTGATCCTCCACCCCGAGATCCTGCTCTACGACGAGCCGACGGCGGGCCTGGACCCCATCTCCACGGGGCAGATCAACGAGACGATCCTCGCCATGAAGGAGAAAGTCCAGAACCTGACGTCCATAGTAGTGACCCATGACATGCCCAGCGCGTTCACGGTCGCGGACCGGATCGCGATGCTGGACGAGGGTCGGATCGTGAAGATCGGCCGCTCCGAGGACTTCCTCGTGACCGAGGACGAGCAGGTCCGCAAGTTCGTCCTGGGCCCGTACAAGGAAGAGACGACGACCGAGGAGATGTTCGGAGAGCCCTACGATTTCGATTTCGGCGAGTTCGCACACGGCGGGTAGATGAGCGCGAAGAACTTCCTGGGCCAGGTCGGCCAGGAGATCGCCAACTGGGGGAAGCGCTGGATCCTCGCCCCGTTGAACGAGGCGGGGCAGACGGTCTTCCTCTGCATCGAGACGATCCTCCACGGCCGCTCGCTCTGGGAGAAGAAGGACGAGTTCTTCCGGCAGCTCCGGATCTGCGCGATCGGGGGCCTGCCCGTGACCACGCTCGTCGCGGCGTTCTCGGGGATGATCTTCGCCTACCAGGTGGCCTTGGGACTGAAGGAACTGGCGTTGGAGCGCATGGTCGGGATCCTCGTCATGCAGGGGATGTGCCGGGAGACCGCGCCGGTCATGACCGGGATCACGCTCTCCGGCCTCATCGCCAGCCGGATGGCCGCGGAGATCGGGGCCATGCGGGTCTCCGAGGAGCTGGACGCCCTCGAGGTCATGTCGATCAGCCCCGTGAAGTACCTCATCATGCCGCGCGTCTTCGCGATGATCCTCGCCGCGCCGGCCCTGACGCTTCTCGCGGACGTCGCCGGGATCTGGGCCGGGGGCGTCATCACCTCCATGAAGTTCGACGTCGATCCCACCCTCTACTACGGCGAGGGGCGGGAGTACCTGCAGAACAAGGACATCTGGGGCGGACTCGTGAAGAGCGGCGTCTTCGGCGTCCTCGTGTCCGTGGTCGGCTGCCGTCAGGGGATGCGCGCCGCCGGAGGCGCGTCGGGCGTGGGGATCGCGACGATGCGCGCGGTCGTGATCAGCTCGGTGTTCGTCGTTGTGCTCGACCTCGTCCTGAATATGCGGATCTGGCCAGACTAGGGAGGAACCCCCGTGGTCGACGTATTCGAAGGCCCCGAGCCCAAGAAGGGCCGCCGACCGAAGTGGTGGCTCGCGGCGGGCAAGGGCGTCGCCGCAGGCGTGGTCCTGGTCCTCGCCCTGCTCTGGCTCTCGGCGGGCTCGGCCGTGTCGCTCTTCCCGGCGAAGTCCCAGCGCGTCTACGTGGTGTTCAAGTCGGTCGGCGGGCTCAAGAAGGGGGAGAAGGTCCAGGTCGCGGGGCTGCCCAAGGGGAAGGTGACCGACCTCGGGATCACCGACGTCGTCGTCGAGGCCGAGGGGCGCGTGAAGCTCGACGAGGAGACGATGAGGGAGCTCCTGCGCCACGCCCAGCTCGAGGACACGGGGGAGCCGGTCGAGATCCAGGCGATGGGCCTCTCTTCCCTGCCCCGCGAGGAGACGCCGCGGAAGGACCCGAAGGACCTGATCTGGACGGTCTCCGTGCTCGTCCAGAAGGGGAGCCAGGCGACGCCCGAGGTGACCAACGGCACGATCCGCCTGAACAACGACCTGGACGTGCCGCCGGAGCTCAGGCAGAAGCTCGTCGCCTCGTTCGAGGACATGGCGCTGACGCGCGCGGTGAACGTCGCGATGCACGACGCGAGCGGCGACTTCGACACGGTGTTCCATGCGTTCACCCGCGACGATGCCGAGGCGAAGCTGGACGAGGTCGGCGACCCGACGCCCCTGTTCGTCTTCAGCGTCAAGGTTCGGATGCCCCAGCAGATGGTCCTCTGCACCCTCGAGATGGACGACGACGTCCCGCTCGGGGCCGACTTGGAGGACCTTGGCAAGCGGCCCCCGTACCTGATCACGGTGGAGCAGACGACGCCGCTGATCGGCACGCCTTTCGTGGCGATGGAGCGCACGCCGAAGGGGAAGCCCGTCGTCCTGCCCAGGAACGACGACGAGCGCCGCAACGTGCGGAAGCGGCCGCTCAACCTCGGAAAGCAGGAGGCGACCGACCTCGGCCAGCTCGCCGAGAGCTTCAGGGAGCTCGGCCCCAAGTTCGACAAGACCTTCAAGGAGCTCCAGCAGGCCGTCTCCAGCCTCTCGAGCCTTGCCTACAAGGCTGACAAGGGGGACGGGATGCTCGCGATGTTCGTCAACGACCCGGGGTTTCGCGACGACTTCAAGAAGGCCGTCGCGGACCTCCGCAGCATCGTCCGCAAGGTCGAGACCGGCGAGGGGTCCTTCGGAAAGTTCATCTCCGAGCCCACGCTCCACGACGACCTGGTCAAGGCCACGCAGCGGCTCGACGACGTCCTCGTGAAGGTCCAGAGCGGAGGCGGGTTCGCCCAGCGGGTGCTGGACGACCCGAAGCTCTACGACGAGGCCCTCGCGGCGTCGACCGAGGCGAAGCAGGTCCTGGAGAAAATCAACAAGGGCAGCGGGCTGCTGGCCGCGGCCATCAACGACGAGGGGCTCAAGACGGACTTCGAGGAGGCGCTGAAGGGCGTCAAGGACGTCTCGGTTCAGATGCGGGAGGGGAAGGGGATCTTCGCCGCGCTCCTGAACGACGAGGGCCTCAAGGCGGACTTCCAGATGGCGGTCACCGACACGAGGAACCTCATGGGCGACCTGGGCCCGGTGGCTCACGACATCCGGGAGGGCAAGAGCGCCCTCGGGAAGCTCGCGGTCGACCCGAAGCTCGGCCGGAAGGTCGAAGAGGCGATCAACAGCGCGGCGGAGACGTTCGGCGGGATCGCGCGGACCAAGACGTTCCTGGGCGTGACCTCGAAATACTGGGGGACCACGGAGCGGTGGGTGACCAAGGGGTACATCCGAGTCGCCCCGCGCGAGAACATGTTCGTCAGCCTCGGCGGCGTCGTGCTCTCCACGGCCAAGGACAGCCCGATCGACAGCGACCCGGACGACGAGGGCGAGACGATCTTCAAGCCCGACGTCCAGCTCGGGTACAAGTTCTTCGACAACCACCTGACGC
>CAZYRM010000417.1:0-3767 GCA_964649705.1 uncultured Planctomycetia bacterium | reverse complement strand
GCCTGGTTCTCCGCGAGGCCGCCCCCGAGGAGGTTGAAGGCGTTGATGATGCCGGTGACCGTGCCGAGGATTCCGAGGAGGGGCGCGACCGTGATCACGGTGTCGATGACGCCCATGGAGCGCTTCATCCGGGAGACGACGTCGCGGCCGGCGGCCTCCATGGCGCGGGCGTGGCCTCCGTCGGGGGCCTCGATGCCGGCGATCAGGACGAGGCCGCAGCCGTCGCGGAGCGTACGCGCGATGCCGTGCGCCTCGGGGGAGCGGCCCGCGCGGACGGCCTCCAGGACCTGATCGACGCCGCGGCCGTCGCGTCGCCAGGCGACGCGCGCCCAGAAGAGGAGGCGCTCGAGGACGAACGTCAGGCCGATGACGCTGCACCCCAGCAGGGGCCACATCACCGGGCCGCCCTTGAGGAACCACTCTCTCACGCCAGCGTCTCCACCAATCGGATGCCAAGCAGCGGGACACGCCGCGCTGGCTGAACCTCGTTTACTTTACAGCGACCGACACGGGGATGTCGAGTCAGGAGTTGCTGCGGGGCACGAGCGTCAGAACCTCACCTCGTATTCCAGGCCGCCGAGGAAGTTGAAGCCCGGGGCGGGGAAGCCGAGGACCTCGTCGTAGTCCTTGTCGAGCAGGTTCTCCGCCCGCCCCATCACGCGGAGGCCCTTCACCCACGGGAGGCGGTACGACGCCGCGAGGTCGACTCGCAGGAACCCGTTCGCCACCTCGCGAGGGGGGCGGCCAAACACGAAGCTGACGTCCTTCCTGTCCCCGAAGTAGTTGAAGTCGAGGTTCACGTCGAGACAGTCCACGATCGCGTAGTCGAGGTTCAGGTGCGCCGTGTTCCTCGGCCGACGGATCAGCGAGCCCCCCTCCTTGAAGGTGGAGCTCGTCGGGGTGTTGCTCTCAATGACCTCGGTGTCGAGCCAGGTGTAGCTCGCGCTTGTGGTCACCACGTCGTTGTCCCGGAGGACGCCCTTCGCCACATCCCAATGCACCTCGGCCTCGACACCCTCGGTCCGCGCGCGGCCGGCATTGGAGAACGTCCCGTCGAACACGGGGAAGAATGCGGTCGTCTCGAACTGGATCACGTCGTCGAGTTTGTTGTGGAAGTACGTCACGGAGGCCCTCACTCGGTCGTCGCAGAGCCACTGGTCGACGCCGACGTCCCACCCCTCGTTGTGCTCCGGGACAAGCCCCGAGTTCCCGAACTGCGCGTCGAAGGTCTGGAAGAAGTTCGGCTCCGTGATCGCCGTCCCGTAGCTCGCACGGGGCTTCGTCCCCGTCTGCTCGATCCACACCGCGCCCGCGACGCGGCCGGTCCACTGCGTGCCGAAGCTCTCGTTGTCGTCCCAGCGGGCGCCAGGAGTCAGGTAGACCATGTCCCAGAACGCGAACTCGTGTTGCATGTAGAACGAGCGGTTCTTCCGGTCCTCCTCGACAAGATTCGAGGTCGCCACCGGCGGGAAGACGTCGAAGTTGAAGAGCTGGGACATCGACTCCAGCTCCTGGTCCTCGAACTCCACGCCGACGGTGACCGTGTCCCACTTGCACGGGTAGAAGCGGCTGTAGAGGTGGGCGACGCCCTTCGTGTACTCGTCGATCGTGTTGAAGAGGCCGAACGGGTCGACCAGGTCGGGGTCGTCGAAGCTGTCGCGGTTCAGCGCATAGTGCTGGAGCTGGACGTGGGCGTCCCACCAGTCGGTGATCCACGTGCCGAAGTCGAGGCCGACGAGGAGGCTGTCCTTCTCCCCGTTCGCGTCGGGGTCGAGGAGCGGGTCGAACCTGGGCCCCGAGGCGTTGGAGAACTGGAGGAGGTCGTCCTCCTGGGCCCGCACGACGACCATCAGCCGGGTCCGGTCGGAGAGGTCGAAGTCGAACCTCCCGGTCGCCCCCTGGATCTCGTAGTCCGAGTGGTCGATCCGCCCGTTCGACTGCTCGAAGCGGCTCGCCTCGAAGTTGAATCCGAAACGGTCGTCCCCTCCCTGGACGGAGACCTTCTCGCGGTTGGAGGCGTACGATCCGAACTCGATCGAGGGGCGCACGCGGCCGGGCCCGTTGCCGCGGGGGATGCGGAAGTTCACCACGCCGCCGACGGCGTCGCTGCCGTAGAGGGCGCTCTGAGGGCCGCGGAGGACCTCGATCCCGCCGACGGCGTCGGTCGTGAGCGTGTCCAGCTCGAAGAACTGACCCCCGTCCCGGGTCAGCTCGAACCCCTCGAGGAGGACCGCGGTGTGGTTCGAGTTGAGTCCGCGCGTAAAGAGGCTCGTCAGGCCGCCGCGGACGCCCGTGCGCAGGACGTGGACGCCGGGGACGCCGCGCAGGGGCTCCATCGCCTCGTCCACATGCTGCTGGCCGATCTCGACGCCGCTCACGGTGCTGATCGTCGAGCCGGTGGTCTTCGTCCCGGCCTCGCCGCGCGTCGCGGTGACGACGACCTCGCCCATCGGCTTGCGGGCCGTCCCCGTGGAGACGGCGCCGGCGCCCGGCGCGGAGGCCTCCTCGGGCGGGGCGATGCCGTGCTCGGCCATCACCCTCTCCATCCGGGCGAGGCGCTCCCTGAGGGCCTCATTCTCCCGCTTGAGCTCCTCGGGGGTGGGTCCCTCAGCCCTCGCGGCGAGGGCGGCGATCAGGGTGAAGACGGCGACGAGTCTGGACATGACAGCCCTCCACGAAAACCCCGTGAAGGACTGCTCCCGTCTCCGATCCTCCTCGCCCCGGGGGAGGGGCGGCCCCGACGCGGACCCACGTTCGAGGTCCTGTCGCGGTCTTCCCTCGGGCCGGTCTTCTGGCTCCCGGATCGACCTACTTCCCGCGTCTTCCCGTCCTCGCGGACAGTGACAATGTGCGGGTTTCGTCCCCGGTCACAGCGGCGGGTCCGCGCCGGTTTCTCACCGGCTTCCCGATTGTGCCCTCGCGGGCACCCGAAGGACGCCGTCTAGCGGCGCGGTAGAAGTAGTCGACGCCGACCCCGGTGTCAACGGTTCGGGGGCAGTCCATTTCCGGGGACGAAGGGGGGAGGCTGCGCGTAGAATCGCGGCCTCCTGGGTACCATGAGGGATGCACATGCGGCGTCGGACACGCGGTTTCACCCTGGTCGAGCTGATGCTCGTCGTCGCGATCATCGCCATCGTGGCCGCGATCGCCGTTCCCAGCCTCTTCCGGTCGAGGGTCGCCGCAAACGAAGTCTCCTGCCAGGCGACGATGAAGCAGCTCGTCACGACGGAGCAGGTCTGGAGGCAGACCGACTCCGATCGGAACGGCGTGCAGGACTTCTGGACGAACGACGTGGCGGGATTCTACGGCTATCGCGACGCGGTGGGCATGAGCCTGAAGATGGTGGACATCAACCTCGCGACGTCCGATCCGGCGGGCTGGCCGACCTACACCGCCGCCCCGTTCTCCCTCCCCGGGAGCGTGTCCTCGAAGACCGGCTTCTACCACTCGGTGATGACGACGAACGAGGCGGGGCTCCCCTACCAGCTCGACCCGGACGGGGACGGGTTCATGACGCACCCGACGCGGTTCGCGTTCTGCGGGTACCCGGCCCAGTACCCCACCTCGGGCGTGAGGCAGTACATCGTCAACGAGGAGGGCGTCGTGTTCGCCCAGGAGCTCGGCGTGGTGCCGCCCACGACGACGTGGCCCGCCACCGACCCGACCACCCTCGGCTGGCTCGCGGTCGAGTAGCTACGCCGGCCGCTCCTTCTCGAGGTTGTAGAGCTTGATCTTCTCGTCGAGCGTGGGGCGAGAGACGCCCAGCA
>CAZYRM010000416.1:0-3808 GCA_964649705.1 uncultured Planctomycetia bacterium | reverse complement strand
ACAACTACCAGCACTCGCTGGTGAAGGGGATCCACTACGTCACGACCGCCGGGGGCGGCGCGGGGCTCTACGACATGGGGGACGCGGAGTCGTGGACGGTCACGCGGGCGAAGGCGCACCACTACACCCGGGTCTCGGTCGCCCCGGACCTCGTCACGGTCACGGCCATCGACCTCGACGGGAAGACGATCGAGGAGTTCACGATCGAGCCGGAGCAGTAGCGGGCGCTACTTCGACTCCAGCGTGATCACGCCGTCCCAGCCCGGCGGGAGCTCCATCGTCCGGTGCTCCGCGACGAGACGGATGTAGACCTTCGCGGGGCCGTCCTCTGGGACGATCTCCAGCACCCGGCGGAAGCGTTCCGTGGCGTTCTGCCACTCGCGCTTCTCGAAGGCAGCGAGGCCGTCGTGGAAGGTCTCGCACATCTCCTTCTGCTCTTTCGTCAACTCGCCGGTGCGCGCGAGCAGCTCGTAGATGCCGACCGGCGTATCGCGCCCGACGACGCGGATCTTCCCAAGGCGCCTGACCTCGACGAACTCCTTCGCCGCCTGGTACGTGGCGTCGGCGATCATGATCCCCGTCCCGAACGCCTTGTTCGCCCCCTCCAGGCGGCTCGCCAGGTTCACGTGGTCGCCGATGGCCGTGTAGTCGAACTTTCGCTTCGACCCGAAGTTCCCCACGAACACGAGGCCGGTGTTCACGCCGATCCGGGTGTGCATCATGGGGAGGCCCTTTTCCTTGAACCCCCTCTGGATCTCGTGGAGTTTGGCCTGCATGTCGAGGGCGGCAAAGCAGCCGCGGACGGCCTGGTCGGGCTGCGCGATCGGCGCCCCCCAGAAGGCCATGATCGCGTCCCCCTCGTACTTGTTCAGGTACCCATCATACGTGTCGATCGGCTGCGACATCTCGTCGAGGTAGACGTTGATCAGGTTGCTCACGGTCTCGGCGTCGAGCCTTTCCGACTCCTTCGTGAACCCCGCGACGTCGGAGAAGAGCATCGTCACGATGCGCCGCTCCGCGAAGATCTTCTGAAGCTCGGGGTTCTTGAGGAGCATCTCCACGACCGTCGGCGAGACGTACTGCCCCCAGAGGGTCTCCACCTGCCTCCGGTTCTTCGCCTCCATGGCCTCCTTGAATGTGGCGATGCACCCCCAGCAGAGGATCGTCGCGGCGATCGGCCCCAGGAAGTCGATCCAGAAGCCGTGCGCCATGAAGGCCCAGAACCCGAGAAGGAGATAGAGGACGAGGATCCCCAGGGACCGGAGCCCCGCGCGCACGGAGCTGGTCCGGATCGAGACGAGCGTGACGAATAGCCCTACGAAGATCACGATCCCCGCGTTCGTGAGCGGCCTCGCGCGGCGGATGAACGAGCCGTTCTCGATCATGTTGAAGAGGTTCGAGTGGAGCGCGACGCCAGGGCAGTGCGGATTGAGGGGGGTCGGCTTGAAGTCGGTCCCCCCCCACTGCGAGCTCCCGATCATGCACACCTTTCCTGCGACCGTGACCTGCAACTCCGCCTCGAGCGCCGCGGCGTGCGCGATGTGCTTCCCCGCGT
The DNA here is from genome assembly GCA_964649705.1 of uncultured Planctomycetia bacterium. GTDB lineage: Bacteria > Planctomycetota > MHYJ01 > WSZJ01 > CAZYRM01 > CAZYRM01. The sequence goes on along the minus strand of CAZYRM010000416.1, from coordinate 2,253 downwards.
CGGTCAGGGCCGACGACAGCTCCCTCTGCTTCTCCAGGAGGAACTTGTGGTAGGTCCGCCCCTGGGTCTCGGCGTCGAGGCCGGCGATCTCCTCGTCGACCGCCTTCTTTTCGGCCCCGATCGCCTGGATCATCGCCTGCTCGACCTCCTTCACGCGGGCGAATCCCTTCGCGGGGGACAGGTCGGTCGGCTTGGGGTCGAGGACCTCGCCGGGGGCGAAGGCTGCGAGGGACTCCTCCCACCCCGTCATGTCCACGGTGATGCTCCTGCGGGTCGCGCACTGCTCCAGGATCCGTCCCGCCTCGACCACCCTCCGGGCGAGCTCGATGATCCGGGCGAACGGGAGGTGGCGTCCGAAGTAGTTCTGCTCGAACTCCCCCGCGATCCAGTTCATGATGACCCGCCCGTCCTCGTCGAGCGGGACCACGATCGGGGCCCCCTCGCGGGGCCGCAGGACCATCGACGGACCGTCCGCGAACTCCACGCCGTCGGGCGGGATGTCCTCCACGTCCATCGCGACGCGCAGCATGTGCTGCGGATACCACTCGCCGTGCGCCTCCCAGACCAGCTTCAGTCGACGGAGCTTCCCGTCGAGCGGGTCCGCGTCGACCGACACGAACCCGCCGGACCGGCCGGCGCGCGCCAGCGGCGGGACCGGCGCGAAGATCCGACGGACGGCGATCCGCTCCGCAATCGTCTCCCCTTTCGGGTGGATCCGGATCTTCACCCGCTGCGCCCCGACGCCCCTTGCCATCCGGCACGCGTGGCGCACGACGTCCCCCTCGGGAAGCGACATGGTCGAGACGGGCTGGTCCGTCCCGGGGCACAGGGATTTCCAGATCGCGTCGTCCGTCGTCTCGGGGTCCACGATGAACGCCTTCAGCGCGCGGTCGTACGCGACCTTCTCCTTGAGCACGTGCAGGGACGGGGGGATGTCGGCACGGACCAGGCCGAGCCGGTCGGCGAGGGCCTGCGCGTCGAGCAGCAGGTCCTTGGAGAGGAGGTCGACCAGGGCGCGAATGAGGTCGGGCTCCGCGAACCACCCCGTCTCCGGCTCGAAGGAGCACGGCAGGTACACGACGCGCGAGCGCGCGATGGCCGCGGCGAACACGTCGTCGTCGTCCACGCGCGCCTTCTCGATTGCATGCAGGAGGGCGTCGCGCGAGGAGGCCACCTCGCGGCCCAGCTCCCGCACGTTGCGCTGGAGGTCGAGCACGCCCTCCGCGTCGACCTTCCCGTCCGCCGCCCGGTCGAGAAAGGCCTGCACGCGCAGGGCGACCTCCTCGGGGAGCTTGTCGACCCCCATCTTCTGCGCTTCGAGGACGCCCGCGAGGTTCTGCTCGACGAGGATGGGGTCGAAGATGGGAGGGACGGGGTCGGGAAACTCGACGTCGTAGACGATCGCGCGCGGCCCCAGGGCCGAGAGGGTCGAGACGAAGGTCGCCTGGACCTTCCGGCTCCACGGCCACCGTCCGAGCTTGAGGACGCTCTGGTCGTCGATGTCGACGTGGACCAGGCGGCTCGTCCGGGCGATCGGGGCGACCTGCTCCCTGAAGCGGAAGCGGAGGTCGAGGAAGGCAAGCTCGAACGTCTGGTACTTCTCGACCAGGAACGTCGTGAGCACGACGGCCAGGGTCAATCCGAGGCCGATGCCGAGCCCCAGGAGGTTCCGGCGCGTGTGATCGACATCGCCGCCGCGCCGCTGCGCTCGTACGGTGTGTTTGGTCCCTTCCACGGCGCACACTATACAGGGTGAGGGGCGCTCCGTGGAGTGCCATCACTCCTGCGGGGGGGCGTCCTCGACATGCGGAGGGAACTCCTCGGCCGGCGGCGGCGGGATGTCCCCGCCCTCGGACTGGACGAGCAGGTCCTTCATGGCGTCCAGGTCCCCGTGGAAGTGGTCGTGCCGCTCCGCCTCCCGCGTGCCGTCCTCCGGCGCCTCCGGGACGTCCGTCTCGTTGTGCCACTGTTCGTGGCGGAGCCCGAGGTACGCGTCGACGAACTCCTCGTACGGGCCCTGGGCGAGCTTGTCGAGGAGCGGCTGCACGTAGTCCTCGTGAACGGTGGCGTGCTGCTCGTCGTAGCTCCCCTCCCCTTCCCACTCCCGCTCCCACCGCTGCTCCATGTGCCAGGTCATGTGCGCAACGTCGACGAGCGTGCGCCCCAGCATCTCCCGCTCCATCTCGCCGAGGGCCGCGGCGTCCGCGGCGGCGCGCAGGTCCTCGGCGAAGCGGTCGAACCCCTCGCCGTAGG
>CAZYRM010000415.1:0-3839 GCA_964649705.1 uncultured Planctomycetia bacterium | reverse complement strand
GAGCGGGTGGTAGAGCGTGATCGAGTGGCTCTGCGCGCTCTGCTGGAGCGCCGGGGCGACGACCACGACCTCGTGCCCCGCGTTCTGGAACTCAGTCCTCAGGGCCTCCAGGCCCTCCGAGAAGATGCCGTCGTCGTTCGTAAGCAGGAATCTCATGCGCTGTCCTCTGACACTGTCCTCGCGCAATTCGCGTGGGGGTTCCACGGAGCGACGGCTACGCCGACAGGTCCACCACCTGGCCGCGGCCTTCGGGGTCTTCCGGCTTCTTCTCCTCTTCCGGCGCCGGCCCCGGGCCGCCCTGGTACTTCGAGTGGTGCCACGGCTGTCCGCCGCGCTCCTCCTCGCGGATGCGCGCGTTCTCCGGGCGGTCGTTCTGCGGGTCTTGCACTTGCACCTGGTCCGTGCGCGCGATTTCCTGGCTCTGCGCCGCGGCGGCCTGTTGCACCGCGCGGTCCTGCGCCAGTCCCGCGCCGGACATCGCCTGGGCCTGTTCGGCCCCGTGGAGGGCGGCGGGCAAGTTGACGAATTCGACGGGCATCACGACCGTCCGATCGGGTGGCGCCCCACGGCGGGGCGCGCTCTTCCTCTACTCAGTATATCGTCCCGGGGAGTGGAATTCCTCAACCATGTGAGGAAGTCGGGAATCCCCCGCGATCGATCTCCAGCCCCGGACGGGATTTGCTGTCGGTCTACAGCAGCTCGTGACGCCGCTTCGAGAGCTGGGCCTTGAGGCGCGTCATCAGCTTGGAGTGGATCTGGCAGACGCGCGACTCCGAGAGGTCCAGCGTCGCGCCGATCTCCTTCATCGTCAGCTCTTCGTAGTAGTAGAGGATGAGGATCAGGCGCTCCTTCTTCGACAGCCCCTTCGTGATGTACTCGATCAGCTCCCGCTTCTGAATCTCCGTGACCGGGTCGGGCTCCTTCTTGTCCTCGCTCACTTCGAGGCGCTCGCCCGTCTGCCCGTCGTCCTTGTCGAGGTCCTTCCGTCCCATCGGGATGACGCTGACGGTGTTCACCTCGTTCAGCAGCTCGTCCAGCTCCTCCACGGTCTTGCCCATCGCCTTCGCGAGCTCGACGTCGCTCGGACGGCGGCCCAGCTCCACCTCGAGCTTGGCGTAGGCCTTCTCGACCAGGTGCGAGCGGGCGCGGACGAGGCGGGGGACCCAGTCCATGCTGCGCAGCTCGTCGAGGATCGCGCCGCGGATGCGGTTCGTGCAGTACGTCTCGAACTTCACGCCGCGGGAGAGGTCGAACCGCCCGATCGCCTCGACCAGGCCGAAGATCCCCGCGCTCTGGAGGTCGTCCAGGTCGACGTTTTGCGGGAGTTTGGCCATGAGGCGCTCGGCGACGTAGCGCACGAGGGGGAGGTAGCGCTCGATGAGCTTGTTGCGGAGCTTCTCGTCGCGGGAGGACTTGAACTGCTCCCACAACTGCGTGGTCTCGTCCTTCGTCTCGGCCAACGAGGACCTCCCGATCATCGCCTCGGGCATGCTCCGCTCCCTTCCCCGGCGCCCCCGCGTGGGGAGGGCCGAGTAGATGGTACCCGTCGGAACCGGCCAACTCAAGGCTTCGGGGCGCTACGTGCGCCTCGCCGCCGTCGCCGGGGGCGCCGCGCCCGCGGCACCCGTACGCGCCGCGGCCGCCGCATCCGCGGCCGCCTTCTTCTCCGCCTCCCCTCGCGCCTGGATGCGCTCCGCGGCGTCGCGCAGGACCGCCCGTCCGGCCCGTCCCGCAAACCACCCCGCGGCCCACATCCCCGCACCGACCGCCGCCCCCCGCCAGATCAGGGGGGCCTCAGGGGCGCCGATCAGGAGCCCCAGCCACACCGTCGCAAGAAAGCCGACCGGCCCGAGCGCGTTCGCCACCGGTTCCGCGCGCATGGGCGCCCTCCGTGGACGGAATGCGGGTTCTCCCTATCGCCTCGACGTCCCCCTATCGACCGAACAGCCTCTTCAACTTGTGCAGGAACTGCGAGGGCTGCGGATCGAGCTTCGCGTCCGGGACGAGGCCCGCCGCAATCCCCCTCACCGCCGCCGCGGCCGCACAGCCGGGCGACATTATGAAAAACGACTTCTGCCGCCTCACCGCCTCCGGGACGTGCGCGTCCGCGGGGACGGTCCCCAGGTGCTCGACCTGGATCCCGAGGAACCGCCGGCACGTCTGCGCCACGCCCCGCGCGACCTTCTCCCCCTCCCGCTCCGAGGCCGCCTGGTTCACCACCACGCGGACCCGCCCGTGCTGGTCCTCTCGGTGGATCATCTTGATCGCGGCGTAGGCGTCGATCATCGCCGTCGGCTCCGGCGTCGTCACGACCACGACGTCGTCCGCGCAGGCGGCGAAGCCGATCACGTTCCGCGAGATCCCGGCCCCCGTGTCGATCACCAGGATGTCCGCCCAGTGCTGGAGGCCGTCCAGGTGGTGGAAGAGCGTCTGCCGCTCCGTCTCACCGAGGTCCGCCATGCGCGGGACCCCGCTCGCGCCCGCGAGGACGGAAAGGCCGCACGGACCCGGCGCGAGCGCGTCCACCATGTCGCACCGTCCCGCGAGGACGTCGGCGAGGTTTCGCTCCGCCTTGACGCCGAGGAGGACGTCGACGTTCGCGAGGCCGAGGTCGGCGTCGAGGAGGACCACGCGCCGGCCCGGCGACAGCGCCAGGGCGATCGCCACGGAGAGGTTCGACTTCCCCACGCCGCCCTTGCCGCTCGTGACGACGAAGACGCGGGCGTGAGGGAGCACCTTCCGCGCCAGGCGACGGAGGTCGTCCGCCTGGTCCACCGCCGCTCGGGGATGGGCGAGGTCGCTCGCCACTACGCTTCTCCCAGGATCTTGTCCGCCAGGTTCGCGGGGTCCGCCTCCGAGATGTCGAAGGGGATCTTCTGCCCCGACGTCACGTACGAGACGCTCATGTGGACCCGGGCGAGGATGTCGAGGACGAGGCCGAACTTCACCGCCTCGTCGAACTTCGTGAGGATCAGCTTGTCGATGCGGAACCGCCCGAACTTCGCGACGGTGTCGACGATGTTGTCGGGGTGGCTGGTCACGGAGACGACCAGGTGGACCTCGTCGGGCTTCGCCGCGTCGAGGTACTCCGTCAGCTCCCCGAGCTTCTCGTCGTCCTTCTGGCTGCGCCCCGCGGTGTCGATGAGGACGAGGTCCATCGAGCGGAAGGAGTGGAGGGCGTCGCGCAGCTCCTGGGGCGTGCCCGCGACCTTCATCGGGATCGCCATGATCTGGGCGACCTTCTGGAGCTGCTCGGGGGCGGCGATGCGGTAGGTGTCGATCGAGATCAGCGCGACGCGGCGGCGCTGCTGGAGCGCGAAGTTGCCGGCGAGCTTCGCGATCGTCGTGGTCTTCCCGACGCCGGTGGGCCCGATGAGGGCGATCGTCTTGCACTTCCCGGGGGAGAGCTGGATCGGGCCCGAGACATGGATCATCTCGCCGATGGTCCTGCGGATCGCGTTCTTCACGGCCTCGCCGTCGGAGACCTCCTCGGGCGTGAGGATCCGCTCGAGGCGCGCGATGATCCTGCGCGCGAGGGCCGAGGAGACGTGCGTCTTGACGAGGGCGAGGTAGGCATGGAAGAGCTCCTCGGCGCACATCGGGAGGTCGCCGCGCTGGACGACCTCGTAGAGGTTTTCGATCTTCTTGCGAATCTCCGACACCTCGGCGTTCGTCATCGCCTCGGGCTGAGCGGGTTCCGGCTGGTCGATGGCGCGAAGGACCCGCGTCGTGTCGCCGGGCTTCGTGCGGATGGCGGGCGGGGGGGAGGCGGAGGTGTGGATGGTGTTCAGGTCCTTTCCCGCGACGATGAGGAAGCGCTGCTTGCCGAGGATCCGCAT
>CAZYRM010000414.1:0-3847 GCA_964649705.1 uncultured Planctomycetia bacterium | reverse complement strand
AAGACGTAGAAGAGGAAGAAGTCGAGCGCGCAGAAGACCCCCATCATCCCCGTCTCGAGGAGGAGGAAGAGCGCGAAGAACGCCTTCACCCCCTTCTCGATGTTCCACGCCGCGAAGACGCAGATGAACGAGATAAGTGCGGTCAGCATCACCATCGGGTACGACAGGCCGTCCACGCCCATGTAGTACTTGATGGGCATGGTGCCCTTGGACAGGGAGTCGATCCAGACGTGACTCTCGACGAACTGGAACCCCGCCGCCTCCGCCTGGCCCTCGTACGACGCGAGGCCGGCGGACCAGTCGTAGGGCTTCTTGTTCTTGTCGAAGTTCCACATCAGCACGAGCGACAGGAAGAGCGGAATGCCCGTCGCCACGGCCGCCGTGGTCCGGATGGCGTCCTTGTACTTCTTGTCCGTAAACAGGATCGCGATCGCCCCGATCGTCGGGACGAACGTCATCAGCGAGAGCAGGCCCTTCATGGCGCCTCTACTTCGGGATCAAGCCCCTGAACCACTCCCCTCGGGCCTCCTTGAGGCCGAAGAGGATGCCGCAACCGACGGTCATGACCACGATCGCGACCACGAACCACGTGATGTACGTCTTCACCTTCCCCGCCTGGACCATGCGCATCGCGCGCCCCGAGGAGAGGACCGTGTCGGCGGTGCTGTTCACCGCGCCGTCGACGTAGGTGTTGTCGAACCAACCTGTGTAGTCGGCCACGGCGACGCCGAGGCGCCCCGTGCCGTTCACGATCCCGTCGATGATGCCGAGGTCGATCTCCTTCGCGAGGAAGTCGTTCATCGCGAGGATCGGCCGCACGACGAACCTCGAGTAGAACTCGTCGACGTAGTACTTGTTCGTGAGCCAGAGGTACGCCGTCGGGTACCTCGCCGCGACTTTCGCAGGGTCGAACTTCTTCCACGGCTCGTAGTAGAACGTCGCCGCGGTGATCGTCCCGCCCCAGGCGATGAGGAGCGACAGCGTCAGGGCCCAGTCGTGCGCAGTCTCGTGGTGCTGGCGGTGCTCCTCGGACTCCTCGGGCTCCGCCTGCGCGACCGTCGCGTAGCTCCCCAGGTACGGCTTCCGGATGTACTTCTTCTGCCACTCCCCGCCCGACAGGTTGTCGCCCGTGGCGAGGAGGGTCAGGACGCCGAGGACCACGAGCGGGAACGCCATCGGAAAGCCCGACTCGTGCGCGTGGTCGTGCTTGTGGTGGTCGCGCGGCTTGCCGCTGAACGTCATGAAGATCAGCCGCCACATGTAGAACGCCGTGCACGCCGCGGCGCCGAAGCCGAAGATCGGGAGGAGCATCCCGACGATCCCGCCGTGCCCGAGCGAGAAGGCGATCACGTCCGCGAGGATGCCGTCCTTCGAGAAGAACCCGCCGATCCCGATCGACGGCGGGAAGCCGATCCCGGTGATGGCGACCGTCGCGAGGGCCATCGTGAGGAAGGTGATCGGCATCTTCTTGGAGAGCCCGCCCATGTCGCGCATGTCCTGCGAGTGGACGGCGTGGATCACGCTCCCCGAGCAGAGGAACAGCAGGGCCTTGAAGAAGGCGTGCGTCCAGAGGTGGTAGAACCCCGCGACGTAACCTCCGACGCCGAGCCCCATGACCATGTACCCGAGCTGGCTCACCGTCGAGTACGCGAGGACCTTCTTGATGTCGTTCTGGACGAGTGCGATCGTCGCGGCGAAGAGGGCCGTGAACCCGCCGAAGACGGCGATCGTCATCAGGGCCGTCGGGGTGAAGATGACGAACACGCGCGTTACGAGGTAGACGCCCGCGGCGACCATCGTGGCGGCGTGGATCAGGGCCGACACCGGCGTCGGGCCCTCCATCGCGTCGGGAAGCCAGACGTGGAGGGGGAACTGCGCGCTCTTCCCGATCGCCCCGCAGAAGATCAGGATCCCCGCGAGCGTCAGGTAGTTGATCTCGATCCCCATGAAGTGGACCGTCATGCGGCTCGCGGCCCCGTCGGCCAGCGCGTGGAAGACGCCGCGGAAGTCGAACGTCCCCGTGGCCCAGAAGATCATGAGGATCCCGATCCACATCCCCAGGTCCCCGACGCGGTTCACGATGAACGCCTTCTTGTTCGCGTTCGACGCGCTCCGCTTCTCGAACCAGAAGCCGATCAGGAGGTAGCTCGACAGCCCGACCAGCTCCCAGAACATGTAGATCATGAGGAGGGAGTCGGAGAGGACGAGGCCGAGCATGGAGAAGGTGAACAGCCCGAGGTAGGCGAAGAAGCGGTTGTACCTCGGGTCGGCGTGCATGTAGCCGATCGAGAAGACGTGCACGAGGAAGCTGACGACCGTCACGACGACGAGCATGATGATCGTGACGTTGTCGACGAGGAAGCCCAGGGTGATGTCGGGCAGCCCCGGCACGTCGATCCACTTCGTGGAGAACTGGAGGGGCTCCCTGAGCCCGAACCCCTGGATCATGTCCCCGCCCGCCCCGGCGGCCGAGAGGCCGAGCATCTTCACGAACATCGCGATCGAGATCAGCATCGGGAAGCCGACGCAGAACGTCGCGAGCCAGTCCCCCTGCCTCGGGAGCTTCCTCCCGAAGAAAATGAGGATCACGAACGCCACGAGCGGGGCGAACAGGATGGTCAGATAGGGACCGGGGATGAACAGGTCCATTCTAGCCCTTCATGAGCGTCGCCTGGTCCACGTCGCTCGTGTGGAAGTTCCGGTAGATCGAGAGGACGATGGCCAGCGCGACGGCCGCCTCCGCGGCCGCCAGGATGATCACGAAGATCGCGAATACGTGGCCCGAGAGCGGCGGTTGCTGAATCGCGGCATTCGCCTGCTCCACCACGCGCATGCGCTGGAACGCGACGAAGTTGATGTTCGCGGCGTTGAGGATCAGCTCCACGCCCATGAGGACGGCGACAGCGTTCTTCCTCGTGATGACCGTAAAGATCCCGAGGCAGAAGAGCGTCGCGCCGACGAGCAGGAACGGCGTGACCGACCGGCTCGCCATCAGGACGTCGCAACCGAGCGCAAGGGTACCCATCACGCCTTCTTCGAGCCCAACGTCTCGATGACCTTGACCGCCAACGGCCGCGCGAGGTACGCGGCGCCGATCAGCGCGACCAGGAGGAGCAGGGAGACCACCTCGAACGGCAGGATCCAGCGATCCATCAGGCCCCGTCCGATCTCCTCCACCGTGGCCTGCCTCCCGAACTTGGGGGCGTCGGGCCACTTCGTCGCGATGATGACGTAGACGAGGAAGGTCCACAGGACGAACACGGCGAAGAACGGCCCGCCCTGCGAGCTCGACTGGTTCGAGAGGTTCACGTCGGTGATCTTGTGCGTCAGCATTACGGCGAAGAGGAAGAGGACGAGGATCCCTCCGACGTAGATGAGGAGCTGGAGGGCCGCGACGAAATCCGCCTCCAGCAGGGCGTACAGCCCCGCCACGCCGAAGAACGTCAGGATGAGCGAGAAGCCCGTCCGGACGATGTTCTTCGACAGCGCGACGTACGCCGCGGATCCGACGGTGATGACCGTCAGGACCCAGAAGGCGACGTTGTAGAGCAGTTCCTTCCAGCCTTCCATCGTCGACCTAAGAGAAGAACGCCGCGCTGATCTCGCCCCAGTGCGCGACGACCGCGTTCCAGACGGCGATCGCGAGCAGGTTGGCGAAAGCGAACGGCAGGAGGACCTTCCAGCAGAGGTACATGAGCTGGTCCACGCGGTATCTCGGCAGCGTCCACCTGAGCCAGATCTGCACGAAGATGAGGAAAACGCCCTTCGCGGTGAACATCCCGACGCCGATCGCGGTCCCGATCCAGCCGCTCGGCGCCACGTCGTCGGTCAGGCCCATCGCATGGAA
>CAZYRM010000413.1:0-3848 GCA_964649705.1 uncultured Planctomycetia bacterium | reverse complement strand
GAGACCCTCACGACGTCGCTCCCCTCCAGGTCCACGAGCGCGCCGATCCCCATCACTCCGCTCCCCTGGGCGAGGCCGTCCGCGCGCATCGTGTCCACGCCGTCGAGGTCGAGCAGCACCCCCACGCCCACGTGCCCGCTCCCCTGCGCGTAGGAGTCCGCGACGTACACGTCGTCCCCCGCCGCGTCGAGGAGGATCCCCACGCCGAGGTGCCCGCTTCCCTGGGAATACGCACGCGTCGTGCGGTAGGTGTCGTCTCCCGAGAGGTCCAAGACGACGCTCACGGGCAGGTCGGGCGCCTGCCCCGCGGCGCAGGCCCCCTCGTAGACGTCGTCGCCGCCCAGGTCGATGACGAGCGCGAAGGCCCGCGAGTACACCGTGCGCCCCTTTCCCCCGACCACGACGGTCCCCGCGGCGGTCTCGCGGACGAGGATCACGTCGCCGTCGACGCCCTCGGGCGGGTCGACCTGGCCCTCGATGCCCGGGTCCTGGCCGAGCGCGTCGATCGAAGGCTTGCCAAGCGCCGCGAGGACGCGGCACGCCGCGTTGGCCATCCTCTCCCGCTTCACGCGGGCCGCGAGGGCGTAGTACGTCCGCATCCCGTCCGCGGTTCCCCGGTCTCCGGCACGGAGGAACGAAGCCTCGGCGAGCTCCTGCCGCTCCTCGGGGCTGAGGTCCGAGAGGGCCTCCACGACGTCCTTCCCCGCCTCGGCGATCCGCCCCGCGAGGTCGTCCACGCGCGCCTCGATCGTGTCGCCCGCGAGCCGGGCCGTGGGAACGACGCCGACCTCCAGGTCCGCCTCCCGCGCGAGGGCGGCGAGGAGCACCGCAGGCGACGATCCCCCCTCCACGGCGTCAGCGAGGTCGCGCGCGAGCCCCTTCACGACGAGGTGCGTGTCGAGCGGGTGCGTCAGGCAGTAGTTCACCTCGCCGAGTCGGAACGGGTCGGCGTTGTCGGGGAGCACCGCCTCGTTCGTCGCCGACAGCGACGCGGCCGCGGCGACCTCCTTCTCGACGATTTGCCAGCCCTGAGCGAGCTTCTCCTTCTCCAGCGCCAGCTCGAGGAGGGAGGGGGCGGGGTCGTCGTGGTAGGCGGAGAGCTCCGGATGGGGCTTGCCCTTCGACTCGGCCACGGGCATCGCGCCGAGGGCGACGGCGAGGTCCTGGCGCTTCCCGTCGCGGAGGAACGTCACGGGGAGGGCGTCGCCGGGCTTCCGCCTCGAGATGGCGACGCGGAGCTGCTCGAGGGCATCCTCCCGGGTCCCCTCGAAGGCCTTTCCGTTGATCGCGACGAGGACGTCGTCGGCGAGGAGCCCGGACTTCTCGGCGGGGGCGCCGGCGACCACGGCGGTGATCTGGATGCCGATCTCTCCCTTGGAGCCGCCGATCCCTGAGGTGTCCCCGTCGAGGGCGGAGAGCGTGACGCCGATCCAGGGGCGGCGGTCCTGCCCCGCGGAGGGGCGGCGCACGCGGAGGGCCTCGGGCCCCTCGTCCGCGGAGGAGAGGAGGGCGGCCAGGAGGAGGACGGCGGTCGCGAGGCGATTCATGTCCGGGCGAGACTAGCCGGGGGGCGGGTCCTCGGCAAGCGGATTCGGCGCCCGCCCGCGGACCGCGGCCTCAATGAGCAGGATCAGGAGCAGGCCGCCCGGCACGAAGCCGAGGTATCCGGGCAGGACCCAGAGATTCATGATCCAGCCGGGTGGATCGGCCGATGTGCTCCCCTCGAAGGCGAGGTAGACCGCGGGAGCGACGAACAGGGGCAACACCAGGACCGGCGACCAGGTGAACGACCCGCGCGGACGGACGCGGAACCAGATGCGCCAGACGAACAGCATCACGGCGGCGTAGGACGTGCCGAACCACCATAGAGCGACCCACGTCCACTCCGTCGAAGGCCAGTCGAACACCGCGCGGGCGACGGCGCCGTTGGCGAGGGCGACGAAGAGGCAGAGGCTCGGGAGCCTGCGCAGCGTCAGCTCCGGGTAGCGACGCCGCCAGAGCCACAGCAGGGGCGCGAGCAGGAGGAGCCCGCCGACGAGCGCAAGCGGCGCGGCGCAGAGGACGGCCGTGCCTGCCTCGCGCGCGTTCGGGCCGCAGCCGCAGAGGAGGAACGCCAGGGCGACGATGATGAGGACGCGGCGGGGGCTAATAATCCCTCCGGGAGAAGACCCAGCACGCGAGGGCGAGGACGACCGCGATGAAGGCCCCGGAGCTGCCCAGGACCACCGTGAAGTCGAGGAGGCGGTCCATCTCGAGGTCCTCCGCGAGCGGGCCGTCCATGGACCGGCCGCGCATGATGAACCAGGTGCTCACTCGGACGACGTCGAACGCCTTGGGCAGGACGAGGTAGAGCCCCTTCAGCACGCGCGTGGCCTGGTCGGGGAGCGCGCCGAGCAGCTCCCCATCCGAGAGCTCGTGCCAGACTCCGAGGAAGAAGCAGAAGGTCCACGTCCCGAGCGTGGCGAGGATCGGTCCGACGGCGCTCTTCGCGACGACGCCTACCAGGACGGAGACCGCATGGAGGACCGCGAAGAAGGCGGTCACAACGAGGATGCAGCCGAGGTACCCGGGGCTCCACCACCCCGACCGCCAGGCGAGCGCCGCCCAGGTCCCTCCGATGAGCACGGTGGCGTGGAGGAGGACGAAGAAGAGCCCCCCGACGTATTTGTAGAGGAGGAGGCGACCGCGCCCGATCGGCTTCGGGAGGAGGAGGTCGGCGGCGCCGCGGGCGAGCATGGCGGGGATCGAGCCCGCGGTCACGATGACCGCGATCAGGACTCCGAACGCCCCCGCGATGAGGATCCCGATCGCCATCTGGAGCCGCGCGAGGAAGTGGGCGAGCGAGAGCGGCGTGTCGAGCTCCATCGCGCCGAAGAGGGCCGTGATACGGTAGCCGCGGGAGACCTCGTCCCAATTCGGCGGCGGGACGACAATCATGAAGACGCCCTCTTCGGTCTTCGGCGAGGGCGAGGGATCCTCGACACCCTTGCGGAGGAACCGGTCTCGTAGGTACAGCTTCCCGTCATCGTAGGTGGGCTCGCGGTCCGACTGCACGATCGACCTCAGGCGAGCCTTGAAGGCGTCCGCATCGTGGACCTCGATCTCGAGGTAGTATCCCCCCCCCTGCTCGGGGGATCTGACCTCCTCGGGCAGGAGCGGACGGCACACGGACAGATGGAGCTTGGGGTCGGCGGGCGACTCGATACGCGCCTTTGGGTCGACCGGATGGCGCAGATCCCTAACGATGGCGGCGTAGGCCTCCTCCGGCGACCTCTTCTCGAATCGGAACGACGCGCACGCGACGACGAACGCGAGCGAGAGGAGGACGAGGACGGACGTAAGCCTCCGGTCGAGGACCTCGCGCATGGCGTCCTTGAGCATGGCGGGGAGGATCACGCTGCGCCCCCCGGAGGCCTCGCCTCCGTGACGGCGTGGAGGAAGATCTCCTCGAGCGTGTGGCGTCGCCTGAGGAGCGAACGGACACCAATCGACGCGCCGCGGAGGAGATCTACGGCGCGGTCGACGTCCTCCTCCCGATCGACGGTCAGGACGACGCCCTGATCGGTGCGGGTGAGCCCACGGAACCTGCCGCCGAGGACCTCCATGGCGCGGCCCGGGTCGCCCGCGACGGCGAGGTCGTACTGGCTCGCCTCGCTGGTGAGGGCGGCGATGGTGCCCTCCTGGACAGCCCTCCCCTCGTGGAGGATGAGCACGCGGCTGCAGATCCTCTCGACCTCGGAGAGGATGTGGGAGTTCAGGAAGACGGTGGTCCCCTCCGTGCGGAGGGAGAGGACCAGGTCGCGGACCCAGATCCGACCGACGGGGTCGACGCCGTCGGTCGGCTCGTC
>CAZYRM010000412.1:0-3866 GCA_964649705.1 uncultured Planctomycetia bacterium | reverse complement strand
CGTCGAGGTGCTTCTGCTCGCACCACGTCGCGACGGCGAGGGCCTCCTTGCGCCACCCCTCCAGCTCGGCGGGGAGCCGCTTATGGTGCTCCTCCGCGGCCCTCATGCGTTCCTTTTGCGACTTGTGGTCGGGGTAGGCGGCGTCGTCGCACTTCCCCTTCTGCTTCTCGAGGAGGGCGAGCGCCTCGGCGTGGTCAGGGAGGAGGAGGAGGGCCCGGTCGCAGAGGTCGCGCGCCTCGTCGTGGAGGCGGACCTTGTCGTCCCACGTCGCGAGGCGGACGAGGCGCTCGCAGTACGCGGAGCGGAGCTGCGCGAGCTTCTCCTCGCCCTGCTGGGTGAAGTCCTCGTCCTGGGCAAGCGCGCCGACGGCGCAGAAGAGGAGTGCGACGAGCCGACGCATGTCCGTCCCCCCACGTGTGACCCGCGTGGATCTACCTCAGCGGGGGGGCGGGCGCCAGAGAGAAGTGGAGCGGGCTACTTGTCGGAGAGGTCCTTCGCGCGCTTCACGAGGCCGAGGAACTCGGCGCGGTACCCCTCGCGATCCTCGCCGAGGGCGCCGGAGGCGATCTCCGTGACGGCCTCCCACGTGAACCCCTTCGCGTACTCCGAGCGGCGGAGGAGCATCCCGTACCCCGCCACGGCCGCGGCGAAGCGGAAGTCCGCGGAAGCGTCGTCGAAGCGGTCGCGACCCTGCTTGAGGGGGACCTCCATCAGCGTGCTCTCGCTCGACTCGGGGGCCTTGTAGCGGAGCTTCACGGTGCAGACGTCGAGCGACGCGCCCGCGGGTTCGTTCGGCTGCTGGTACTTGAGGGGATCCACGGGCGACCGCCCGCCGGGGAGCTCCTGGCCCGCGGGAACAAGCTCGTAGAGGGCCGTCACGGTGTGTCCCGCTCCGATCTCGCCGGCGTCCTTCTTGTCGTCGTTGAAGTCCTCCTTGGCGAGCACGCGGTTCTCGTACCCGATCAGGCGGTAGCCGGCGATCCGCGCGGGGTTGAACTCGATCTGGATCTTCACGTCCTTGGCGATCGTGCAGAGCGTGCCCGCGGCCTGCTCGACGAGGACCTTCTTCGCCTCGGAGAGGGAATCCACGTAGGCGTAGTTCCCGTTCCCCTTGTCGGCGAGGCGCTCGAGCGTATCGTCCTTGAGGTTCCCCATTCCGAAGCCGAGGACGGAGAGGAAGACGCCGGTCTTCGCCTTCTCTGCGATGAGCGTCTCAAGGGCGCCGTGGCTGGTCGTGCCCACGTTCCAGTCGCCGTCGGTCGCGAGGATGACGCGGTTGGTCCCGCCCTGGACGAAGTTCTGCGCGGCGAGGGCGTAGGCCAGCTCGATGCCCGCGCCGCCGTTCGTGGAGCCGCCCGCGGAGAGGCGCTCGATGGCGTCGAGGATGCGCGCCTTCTTGTCGCCCGTCGTGGGGGGGAGGACCAGGCCGGAGGCGCCGGCGTAGACGACGATGGAGACGCGGTCGTTCTCGGAGAGCTGGTTGACGAGGAGACCGAGCGAGCGCTGCACGAGCGGGAGCTTGTTGGTTTCCTGCATGGAGCCGGAGACGTCGATGAGGAACACGAGGTTGCTGGGCGGGCGCTTCTCGAGCGTGCGGCCCTTGAGGCCGATGCGGAGGAGCTTGTGGTCGGGCTTCCACGGGCAGGAGGCCATCTCCATGTGGACGGCGAACGGGCGGTCGTCCGTGGGCGGGGCGTAGTCGTAGGTGAAGTAGTTGATCAGCTCCTCGATGCGGACGGCGTCGAGGGGAGGAAGCTGGCCGCCGGTGAGGAAGCGACGCACGTTGGCGTAGCTCGCGGTGTCGACGTCGATGCTGAACGTGGAGAGTGGGTTCTCGAACGAGGTGAGGAAGGGGTTCTCGACGATCTTGTCGTAGCCCTCGGTGTTGCTCGGTGCCTCGGGGCCCTGCGCGCCGGGCGGGAGCCGCAGCTTCTCCCCACTCAGTGACCGAGCCGCTTTGAGTACGCCACGGAGTTCTTGGTGACGAGAGAGATTCGCTCGCCACGCCTCCGCGACCACTGCGCGGGCGGCCGCGTATCCCGTCGCGCCCTCGCCCGTGAGCTCGCCCTGGATTCTCCAGTAGTTGCTGTCGACATCGAGGCCGTACAGGCTCTCCTCCAGGATCTTCAGGTCACTATTGTCCTCGTACGCCACGAAGTCCTCGTTGGTGTCGCCGGCGTCCGTCTCGTCCGCCGTGATCTTGCGGAACGTGAGGCCCCGCAGTGTCCCCGAGCCTCCCGCGTAGAATCGTTCGAAGAGCGGCGCCTCGCTCCATCTCTCGCCGAGCACAGCGAAGTCCTCGTTGCTCGTGGTGACGAACGTGGTGTCGACCAGCACGTGGTCGAATCCTCCGTCGAGCGATGTCGTGAGCTGGGCGATCATCTGGTCCCTTCCCGAGATCACGCTACTGATGGTCTCCTGCTGAGCGCGGAGCTTCGTGACCTCGCCCTCCAGGCTCCCGTACTTGTCGTTCCATGCCACATAGACGCCGTAGTCCGAACTCCGCGCGGCCTTGTTCATGGCGGCGAGGAGGGAGCCGCTCTGCTCGCCCTTGAGCGAGATTTCCTGGTCGGCGATGTGCTCGTTGTACTCGGGCGCGCTCAAGACGAGCCCCCTCAGGTCATCGACGGTCACGCGTCCGTCGGGGATCTGGTCTCCGTTCCTGTCGACATACCGGGTGATGCCGAAATTGGTGCCGCTGAAGGTGATTAGGTCGTGCCTTGTCGGGTCGTCCGGGGTGGTGCCCACCACGCCATCGGCGGAGGTGGACCGGGACGGGCGCTGGTCGACCACCGGCCACATCACGGCGAGCACGGCGCAGGCGGCGGCGGTGGCGCCCGTGATCCAGAGTCTCCACTGGGGGGCTGGTCTCACGCGCACCGGCGGCTCCGGCAGCGGCTCGGCCTGGAAGCCGCGCTCGATCGACTTGGCCGTGGCGCGGATCGCCTCCACGCGCGCGGCGAGGTCGGCGTCCAGGGCGACGGCGTGCTCGACCTCGGCGCGCTCGTCCCCTCCAAGGTCGCCGAGCGCGTACGCGGTAATCGTGGGGCCGTCGATCGATCCGCTCATCTGCTGCCTCCTGGCCAGAACCGCTGCTTCTGCCGCCCCTTCGGGGCTACGACGTCCTCTCGTCCGCCACACCAGGGCCTTCGGCCCTGGCTACATTCTCGCCGCCCCTTCGGGGCTGGCTGCCCCCACGAGCCGCCGCAGACGTTCGATCGCCTTGTGCAGCAGGACGCCGACGTGGTTCGCGGTCATCCCCGTGACCTCGGCGATCTCGACGTTGCGCAGCCCCTCCTGGAATCGCAGGTGCAACACCTCCTGGTGGTTGTCCGGGAGGTCCGCGAGCATCCGCTTGAGCGTCGCCGCGTCCTCGAGAGTCGCCAGTCCCGCGTCGGGCGGAGGCTCCGCGCTCTCCCGCTCGCCGAGCGCCTCCTCGCCGACGTGGCGCGCCCGCGTCTCGCGGCGCCGCACCTCGAACGCCTTCGCCCGGCACACGGCGAAGAGCCACGGCGCGGGGCGCGAGCGGTCGAGCGTCCCCGCCGCGCGGGTCAGCTCCACCAGCGTGTCCTGCACCGCGTCCCACGCCCGGTCCAGGTCGTGCGTCAGAGAGAGGGCGTAACGGAGCATCCTCCGCTCGTACAGGCGGACGATCTCCCCGATCCATGCGTCCGCGGGCGGCCGTTGGGCGGGAACATCCATCCGTCGCTACCCTCTGCTCAGGGTATCCGGAGAAGACGTGGATCCATTACTCGGAATCGAGATCCGACACTCATCCGATTCCGGCGACGATTCGACGATCGGTGCGAACACCGGTCTCGGTGGCGGTGGCGTGCTCGTAATCGGGCTCGAAATCGTTCTCGTGC
>CAZYRM010000411.1:0-3878 GCA_964649705.1 uncultured Planctomycetia bacterium | reverse complement strand
GCGCGCCGCTCTGGAAGTTCTGGCCGTACCTCTTCGCCATCGTGATCCTCTGCGGTGCCTCGCTCGTCGCCTCCATCGAGGCCTGGCGCCTCTCGCACTGATTGACGGCCGGCGCGGGCGCTGGTACCCTGTTGCGCCCGCAGGAGAGAGCGCCTCCCATGGCCCGTCGCGTCGCCGTCGTCGCAGCCCTAAGGACCCCGATCGGCAAGTTCCTCGGCGCCTTCGCCGAGATGTCCGCCGCAGACCTCGGCGCCTCCGTCGTCAAGGCCACGCTCGCGGCCGCGGGCCTCCGAGGGGACCAGGTCGACGAGGTCATCCTCGGCAACGCCCGTCAGGCCGGTGGAGGCCCCAACCCCGCCCGACAGGTCTCCTGGCGCGCGGGGTGCCCCGAGACCGTCCCCGCGTACACCGTCAACAAGGCCTGCGGCAGCGGCCTCAAGTCGATCGTCCTCGCGACCCAGGCGATCCTCCTCGGCGACGCCGAGGTCGTCGTCGCGGGAGGCATGGAGTCGATGTCGCGCGTCCCGTACATGCTCCCGCGCGCCCGCACCGGCTACCGCCTCGGCCACGCCGAGCTCGTCGACGGGATGTACCAGGACGGCTTCCTCTGCCCGCTCTGCAAGGACCTCATGGGGAAGACCGCCGAAAACCTCGCCGACGAGTACCGCATCCCCCGCGAGGACCAGGACGCCTACGCCGTCCGCAGCCAGAACCGCGCCGAGAGCGCCATCAAGAGCGGCTGGTTCGCCTCGGAGATCGCCCCCGTCGAGGTCGCCGACGCGAAGGGGAAGACCACGAGCGTCGCCCAGGACGAGCACGTCCGCCTCGGGGCCACGATCGACGGCATGAAGAAGCTCCCGGCCGTCTTCAAGGAGGGCGGCACGGTCACCGCGGGGAACAGCTCGGGGATCACCGACGGCGCCGCGGCCCTCGTCCTGATGAGCGAGGAAAAGGCCCGCGCGCTTGGCAAGGAGCCTCTCGGCTTCGTGGAGGGGTACGTCTCCGCCGGCGTCGGGCCGCGAGTGATGGGCCTCGGCCCCGTCCCCGCCGTCAGGAAGCTCAACCAGAAGCTCGGCCTCTCCGCCGCGAGTTACGACCTCGTCGAGCTGAACGAGGCGTTCGCGGCGCAGGTGATCGCCTGCAACAAGGAGCTGGGGTTCGACCTGGAGCGCACCAACGTGGCGGGCAGCGGGATCTCGCTCGGCCACCCGATCGGCGCCACGGGGGCGCGGATCGTCGTGACGCTCCTCCACGGGATGAAGCGGACCGGGGCGCGGCGCGGCCTCGCGACGCTCTGCATCAGCGGCGGCCAGGGGATGGCCGTCAGCATCACGCGCGCCTGAGTCTTCGCCAGGTTACGGGGGACTGACATGGACATCCGCAAGGTCGGCGTCGTCGGCTGCGGGCTGATGGGCAGCGGGATCGCCCAGTGCTTCGCCCAGAAGGGGTTCACGGTCGTCGTGCGCGAGGTGAACCAGGAGCTCCTGGACCGCGGGATCGGCAAGATCCGCGACTTCCTGAAGGGCGGCGTCGCGAAGGGAAAGCTCACCCAGCAGGACGCCGACGCCACGCTCGGGCGCCTGACGGGGACCACGAAGTTCGAGGACTTCCGCGACTGCGACCTCGTGGTCGAGGCCGTCATCGAGAACATGGACGAGAAGAAGAAGGTGTTCTCGGCGCTGGACGAGATCACCCCGAAGCACGCGATCCTGGCGAGCAACACATCGTCCCTCTCGGTGACCACGATGGCCGCCGCGACGAGGCGCCCCTCGCAGGTGATCGGGATGCACTTTTTCAACCCGGTCCCGATCATGCCCCTCGTCGAGATCGTGATGGCCTTCCAGACGTCCCCCGAGACCCTGGCGACCGTCCGCGCGGCGAGCGAGAAGCTGGCGAAGCAGACCGTCGTCGCCAAGGACCGGCCGGGGTTCCTGGTGAACCTCTTCCTCATCCCGTACCTCATGGACTGCATCCGCGCGCTCGACGCGGGCGTCGGGTCGAAGGAAGACATCGACAAGGCGATGAAGCTCGGCTGCAACCACCCGATGGGGCCGTTCGAGCTGGCCGACTTCGTGGGTCTCGACACGTGCCTCTACATCGCCGACATCCTGTTCGAGGAGTACCGCGACGCGCGCTATGCCGCGCCGCCGCTCCTCAGGCGGATGGTCGTCGCGGGGTACCACGGAAAGAAGACGGGCAAGGGCTTCTACGACTACTCCAAGAAGTAGGGGAAAGACAGGAACAAGGCCCAAGACTCAATGAGCAATCTTCACGGAAGGTCAAAGGCGAAAATGGCAAGGAGGAGTGGCATGCGACGGGTGTGGATCCTGCTCCTCGCCCTCTCTGTGGCCGCCTCGGCCGAGGGGAAGAAGACGGCCGCCGAGTGGACCGGCGAGGACGAGCTGACGATCACCGTGCGGATGGAGTTCTACGGGAAGGCCTCGAAGTCGCAGGTCGCGGCCTGGGAGCGGGGGATCGAGAAGGCCTGGAACAAGAACGCCGTCGCGGAGATCGAGAAGGACGGCGAGACGCGGAAGGTGACCGTGACGATCGTCCTCGAGACCCGCGTCCGCAAGGCCTCCGACGGGCCGACGGAGGGATGGCACCAGGTGAAGGTCGTCAGCGGCATCTCCGAGTTCCTCAAGCAGCGCGTTCAGAAGCAGGAGGGCCTCCTCATGGACGGCTACCGCTCCTGGATGTGGCTGGGCGGCAAGGAGGAGGGGGACTCGGGGTGCTGGTCGAACCTGATCTGGCCCACCGTCGCCGCGCACGAGTTCGGCCACGCCCTGGGGCTGGACGACGAGTACGACGAGGACGCGGGGCTCCTGAGGCCGATCCTCGGCTTTCTGGAGGAGCAGCCCCCGAGCCTGATGAACCTGTCGTGGTATCCCGGGGCGGTGGCGAAGCCCCGGCACTTCCGCACGATTGTCGAAAACGTCGAGAAGTACGGTTGGTCCGAGAAGAAGTAGGAGAAGAGGCATGAACCGCAAGGCACTCCTTGCATCCGTCCTGGCGCTGGCGATCCCGGTGCTGGCCGAGGACGCGAAGCTGACGCTGACGGTGGCCGCGGCGAAGCCGCAGGTCGCGCTCGGCGAGAACATCTCGCTCGAGGTGAGGCTCGAGAACACCGGAGACGCGGCGGTCGACGTGCGCGAGCTGCTCCTGGACAGGACCTCGCTGTCGTTCGACGTGAAGTGGGGCGAGAGGTCGTTCCAGTACACCGTCATCCGCCCGAACGTCTACGAGGCCGAGCGCGTGAAGCTCGGCACGACGTCGCTCCCCGGGAAGAAGGCGATGGTGACGTACGTCGACCTGCCCGCGGTCAAGGCGGGGAAGTGGAGCATCGGCGCGAGCTACGCCGGCGTGGCGGGCGAGCCGGTGAAGAGCGGGGCGGTGGACGTCGAGGTGACCGCGCAGGAGGGGAAGGACCGCCTCGTCGCGGTGCTCGACATCGACCGCGACGGGCAGAAGGGGAAGGTCGTCTTCCGCTTCTACCCCGACGACGCGCCGAACACGGTGATGAGCTTCGTCCGCCTCTCGCGGACCGGGTTCTACTCGGGGCTCGTGTTTCACCGCGTGATCAGGGACTTCATGATCCAGGGCGGCTGTCCCTGGGGAACGGGCCTGGGGGCGCCGGGGTACTCGATCAAGGCGGAGTTCAGCTCCCAGAAGCAGATCGAAGGGACCGTCTGCATGGCCCGCAGCTCGAGCTACGACAGCGCGGGGAGCCAGTTCTACATCTGCCTGAAGCCGCAGCCGAAGATCGAAAGCCAGTACACGACGTTCGGCCAGGTCGAGGAGGGGATGGATCTGGTGCGGCAGATCGGGGACGTGCCGACGTCGGGGCCGAACGGGAAGCCGACGGCGGACCGCCCGCT
>CAZYRM010000410.1:0-3892 GCA_964649705.1 uncultured Planctomycetia bacterium | reverse complement strand
AGATGTAGTCGACGACCTCGTTCAGGTGGTCCGCGAGGTCGAAGCCGATCACCAGCCCCAGGACGGTCCCTGTGAAGCCGATGAGGAACCCCTCGAGCAGAAACGTCAGGGCGATTCCGGGCACCGTCGCGCCGAGGGACCTCAGAATCCCGATGTCGCGGGTCTTCTCGCGGACGAGCATCAGGAGGATGGCGAGCACGCAGAAGCCCGCGACGATCGTCACGCAGGCCATGAGGAGCGACGTCACCTGCCGTTCGACGGAGACGGCGCGCAGGAAGCTGGCCTTCTCCATCTCCCAGGTGATCACGCCGAACTTCCCGAAGCCGGCGTCGGAGAGGGCCTTCGCGATCGCCTCCCTCATCTCGGCGACCTTTTCGTAGTCCTGGACGGCGACGGAGAGGCGGTTGATCCGGCCCTCCGCCCCGACGAGCTTCTGGGCGTATTCGAGCGGGACGTAGATGAAGTTGGAGTCGTACTCGGCCATGCCGGAGTTGAACATGCCGACGATGGTGAACTCGCCGCTGACGGAGATGAAGCGCCCGCCGACGATACGCCCGCTGACGATGTTGCGCGTGCCGCCTCGGTACATCCCTGTCAGGAGGTCTCGGGCGGCCGCGAAGTTGCTCGATGCGGAGTCCAGGTCGAAGACGGTCCCCCAGAACTCCCGCCCCTGCGGGCCATCGACGATGCGATGGACGTTCGCGGCGCGGGGGCCGTCGGAGATGACGACGATGCGGAAGGAGCGATCGCCGACCGGGCGATGGGCGAGGGCGCGCCTCAGGGCCGCGAGCGCGTTCGACTCGCCGCCGGGCGTCAGCCCGTCGAGGAAGCGCTCGGCGCGCGCCAGGGTGCGCGGCTCGCGCTCGAGGAGCCTACCAGGCGACATGTCGTGGATCCCGCCCCCGAAGGCGATCACGGTGAAGCGGTCGCCGCGGTTGAGAAGGCGGAGGACTTCGCGAGTCAGGAGATGGACGCGTTTGACGGCATCCGGACCGGCGTTTGCATCGAGTCGGTCGACGAGGAGGACGCAGTCGCGGGCGCGGTACCGGCCCAGCATGTCGCAGCCGAGGATTGCGCCGGGCGGGGACTGGTTGACGCCGTCGAGGGTGAAGTCGGGCGTCTTGCCGTCGATGAGGTACTCTCCCCACTGCCCGACCTTGACCTCCAGGCTCGGGTCGATGCCGATCATCTCGGCCTGCGCCATCCGGGTCCCGGCGAGCACGGGCCACTCAAGGTGGGGGGAGACGGCGACGACGCCTGGGACGCGGCGGATGGCGTCGGCGACGGGCTCCCAGCCGGAGAACGGGAGGCGGGGGTCGCGGGGGCCGAAGACGGCGATGTGGCTGGCGGTCCCCCGGATGCGCGCGCGGAGGGCGCGCGAGAAGCCCCCCATCACGGAGGTGACGAGGAGGAGGGCGATCACGCCGATCGTGACGCAGGCGATCGGCAGCACGGCCACGCGGGTCGTGCGGAGGTACCGGAAACTGACGAAGAGCTTGTACACGCGCTACGTCGAAGGTCCGATCGTCGCGCCGGCGTCGCGCAACAGCGGGAAGAGGATGACGTCTCGGATGCTCGCGGAGTTCGTCAGCAGCATCATCAGCCGATCGATCCCGAGCCCCAGGCCCCCCGCGGGCGGCATGGCGTGCTCGAGCGCGTCGAGGAAGTCCTCGTCGAGGCGCGCCATCCCCTCGTCCTTGTTCTCGAGCTGGCGGACGAAGCGCTGGCGCTGGTCGATCGGGTCGTTGAGCTCGGTGAAGGCGTTGGCCATCTCCATCCCGTTCACGAACATCTCGAACCGCTCGCAGACCTCGGGGCGGTCGGGCTTCGCCTTCGTAAGGGGGCAGATCGCCGTGGGATACTCCGTCACGAACACGGGTCCCTTCAAGGACGGTTCGACGAACATCTCGAACAGGTCATTCGCCAGGGCCGCCGGCGGCCTCCCCTTGACATCGAGGCCGTGCTGCCTCGCCTTGGCCGTCACGGCGTCGATATCCTTGAAATCGACCTTCACGTGCTCCTGGTACAGCTCGAAATACGGCTTCCTGGCCCAGGGCCTCGAGAAGTCGAGCTCGACCTCGCCCCACTTCAGCTTGAGGTCGGGGGCGAACTGGGAGACGAGGTGAGTGACGAGCCCCTCGGTGATCTCCATCATGTCCCCGAGGTCGCCGTACGCCTGGTACAGC
Source organism: uncultured Planctomycetia bacterium (assembly GCA_964649705.1). GTDB lineage: Bacteria > Planctomycetota > MHYJ01 > WSZJ01 > CAZYRM01 > CAZYRM01. The sequence continues at coordinate 1,706 of CAZYRM010000410.1, read as the reverse complement.
TCCATCATGGTGAACTCGGGGTTGTGTCGGGTGGAGATCCCCTCGTTTCGGAAGTTGCGGTTGATCTCGTAGACCCTCTCCATCCCGCCGACGAGGAGCCGCTTGAGGTAGAGCTCCGGCGCGATTCGGAGGTAGAGATCCATGTCGAGGGTGTTGTGGTGCGTAATGAACGGCCTGGCGGACGCGCCGCCTGGGATCGGCTGCATCATGGGCGTCTCGACCTCGACGAAGCCGCGCTCGTCGAGGTAGCGGCGGATCTCGGACAGGGTCCGTGAGCGCCTGAGGAAGGTCTTCATCACCTCGGGATTGGCGATGAGGTCGACGTAGCGCTGTCGGTAGCGGATCTCGACATCCTGGAGGCCGTGGAACTTCTCGGGGAGCGGACTCAGGGACTTTGACAGGATGCAAAGGTCATCGAGGAAAAGGGTCGTCTCCTTGGTCTTGGTCTTCCCGAGCTTCCCGTGGCCTCCGACGATGTCGCCGATGTCGAGGTTCTTGTAGATGGCGAACTTCTGCTCTCCGAGGGCGTCCTTGCGGGCGTAGACCTGGAGGCGGCCGGACCAGTCTTGAAGCACGAGGAAGGCGGCCTTGCCGAAGTCGCGGACCATGACGATCCGGCCGGCGACGGTGAAGGAGGCCTGATCCTCCCCCTTCCCTTCGACGTAGGCGTCGTTTGCGGTCTTGAGGGGGGTAGCGCCCGTGAACTTGCGTCCGAAGGGATCGACGCCCAGGCCCCTGAGCGCCTCCATATGGGCGATTCGGTTCTGTCTCTGGTCGTCGGCCATGCGTGGACCCGTTCCGGAAAGGGCAGGACGTTAGCACGAGCCCGTCCCGGTGGTCAACAATCGGCGGCGGCACAGGTTCGGTGGCGGTGGCGTGCTGGTGCTCGGGCTCGAAATCGTACCTGGCGCTTGCGCGCGCCACTCCAGCCGCGGACGGCGCTGGAAACGCGCGGCGAGTTCCGGTGTAATGGCCGCGCGATGACCCAGAAGCAGTTCCCCTTCCCCCGAACCGCGCGCATCCTGCGCAAGCGCGACTTCCAGCGCGTCTTCGACGGCCACCAGGCGGTCAAGGGGCCGGCGATGACGCTCCTCTACCTCCCCAACGGCCTCGAGGAGTCCCGCATCGGCCTCGTCGTCGGAAAGAAGCTCGGCAACTCCCCGCAGCGCAACCGCATCAAGCGCGTCCTCCGCGAGGCCTTCCGCCTGCACCGCCACGAGCTCCCGAAGCCCATGGACGTCGTCGCCCTCCCGCGCGACCCGCTGATCAGCTTCGAGGACGCCGTCGGGGCATTGGGAAAACTCGCAGAGCGCCTGCAGAAGGCGAAGCAGGCGTGAAGCTCCTCCTCCGCTGCATCGCGCTGCCGATGATCGCGCTGGTCCGCTTCTACCAGGTCGTGATCGGCCCCTTTCTGCCGCGCGTCTGCCGCTTCGAGCCGTCCTGAAGCAACTACATGCTCCAGGCCCTGCGGAAGCATGGGCCCTTCAAGGGAGGATGGCTCGGGTTGTGGAGGATTCTCAGGTGCAATCCGTGGGGGGGACACGGAGAGGATCCGGTGCCGGAATAGGTTGCCACGGGGTGGGTACGAAGCACGGCGACGATATCTGATATCTGATATCTGACATCTGATATCTGATATGACCCGGGATCAACCCTGTTCAGCGGAACGCCACGGTCACTCGACAGCGCAGTCTACCGGGCCATAT
>CAZYRM010000409.1:0-3892 GCA_964649705.1 uncultured Planctomycetia bacterium | reverse complement strand
AGGCGGAAGAAGTAGTTCTCCTCCTCCAGCCAGTCGACGGCGCCGTGGAGCTCGCAGGTCGGCTTCGCGTCCGCGGGGGCGTCAACGTACCCCTCGCACCCGGTGCAGTACCAGCCCTTGTACTGGCCCTTGTAGACGTCCCCGCTGGCGATGAGCCGCGAGAAGAGGGTCTTCACGGCGTGCTCGTGCGCGGGGTCGGTCGTTCGGATGAAGTGGTCGTTCGTGAGGGAGAGGGTCGGCGTGAGCTCCTTGAACTTCGGGCAGAGCTGGTCGGCGAGGGCCTTGGGCGTGAGTCCCTGCTCCTTCGCGGCGCGGAAGATCTTCTGCCCGTGCTCGTCGGTCCCCGTCAGGAAGAAGACCTCCTCGCCTCGGAGCCGGTGGTACCGCGCGAGGACGTCGGCGACGATCGAGGTGTACGCCGTGCCGACGTGCGGCTCGCTGTTGGCGTAGTAGATCGGCGTCGTGACGTAGAAGGCCTTCGTCATTCTCGCTCCTCGGCGGGCCGCCGATGGTACTCCTGCCCGCTGCGGGTGTCAATTCGGGCGCTGGGCGCGGTATTGAACCCGTTGGCGCGCGAGGGGTTCGCGCCGTATGATGCGCGGATGCTCCGATTCGCCTTCCTGTTCGCGGCGTGCGCGGCGGCCCTCGCCGAGGAGCCGATCGAGCGCCGGTTCGTCCTCCAGGTCCGCGGGGCCGACGCGGGGTTCGCGACCTGCCGCGAGACGGTCGCGGCGGACGGCACGCGCACCATCGAGGGCGAGACGCTCCTGAAGCTGCTCCAGGGCGGCGAGGAGACCGTCCTTCGGTCGAGGCGGACCACGGTGATCGGGGCGGGCGAGACGGTCCCGCGCGCATACAGCTCCACCGCGACGCGCGATGACCGCGAGTCCACCTACGAGGCGGAGATCCTCGACAAGGCGATCGTCCTCAAGGCGACGATCCGCGGCGCGCCGACCCAGGTGAAGTTCCCCCTGGCGACCGTCGCGGGTCTCCTCGACCACAACGCGCCCGAGCACTTCGAGGTGTTCCTCGGGGAACGGCGGAAGACGCCCGGGAAGTTTCAGTGCTTCCTCGGCGTGGTGGAGATGATGGCCGCGCTGCCGATCGCCGGCGAGGTGAAGGGCGAGGAGGAGGTCGCCGCCGACGAGGCCACGGTCCTCGCCACGAAGGTCGAATTCAACGCGCTCGGGATGCTCTACCGGGCCTGGCTCGACGGGGAGGGGCGCGTCGCGCGCCTCCAGGTCCCCAGCCAGTCGTTCGAGGCGGTCCGGACGAAGAGGCGTATCGAGGAGTTCGAAATCTCGCCCGCGGACCTCATGCGGAGCTTCTCGGTGCCGCTCAGGCTCGCGGAGGGCGTCCAGGAGCCCGACGGCAAGGCGCGCGAGCCCCAGGGCGTGGTCGAGGCGCGGTTCCGCGTGCACGTGAAGGTCGGGGAGAACCGCACGGACGACGCGGTCCTCTCGAACTCGCATCAAGTATTCGAGGCGGCGGCCGGGGCCGAGCCGGGCTGGGTCGACGGCACGCTGACGGTGCGGGAGGCTCGGCAGGCGGTGGAGGAAGACCTTGCGCCGTTCCTGGCCCCCGAGGACGCGATCGAGTCGGACGCGCCCGAGGTCGTGGAGCGCGCGCGCGAGGTGATCCCCGACGGCGTGGAGCCCTCCGAAGCGGCGAGGCTCGCGTCGGAGTGGGTCCACGGGGCGATGCGATACGAGACGCAGCTCGTCTCGGCGCTGGCGGCGCACCAGGGGCGGGTGGGGGACTGCCTGAGCTATTCCCGTCTCACCATCGCGCTGCTTCGCGCGCGAGGGGTCCCCGCGCGGACGATCGGCGGGATCTCGCTCGGCCGGTCCAAGCGGCTCGGCCAGCACCACTGGGTGGAGGTCCACGGCGGGCCCGGCGTGGGATGGTTCCAGATCGACCCGACCTACGGCCAGTCGACGGGCGTGGACGCCTTCCACCTCGACCTCTGGCGCCAGGGCACGTTCGACGGCCCCGCCGACAACTGGGTGGAGCTGCTGTCCTGGAAGGCCGCCGAGTAGAGATCTGCGCCCGAGGCTAACCGCGCTCAACCCTCTCGAACCAATCGCGGATGGCGAGAGAGAACCCTGGAAGGACGTCCCCACCGTCGATCGTGTCGGCCTCTCCGAGGCGAGTCGAGCGGTCGGCCGAGCTGAAGACCTCCACGGCCGGCGGGTCGGTGTGGACCAGCCAGACCTGGCGCGCCCCGGCAGCGAAGTACTCGGCGACCTTCCTCCGCATCTCGGCCGGCGAGTTGCCCTCGCTGAGGACCTCGACCGCGAGGTCGGGGGCGAGGTTCGGGATCGGCGCGCGTGGGACTCTCCCGTCCGGGAGCCTGCTCCAGGAGACGAACGAGACGTCTGGGATTCGCACCATGCCGGCCGCCAGCTTCATCATCCCGTCGGCGCCCGCGACGATGCCCAGCCTGGCCTGATGCAGGAAGTTCCCGAGGAGCTGGATGAGGATGGCGGCGACGCGGGACTCGTAGTACCCCATGACCTTCTCCACGAGGACGCCATCCACAAGCTCGCACAGGCGGCCCTCGCGGTCATGGACCGCGACCACATCTTCCTCTCGCGCGGTACCCGGGGCGGGATGGAGGCGGATGCGATGAGGCGAGATGCCCTCGAGTCGCTCGAGCAGGTCGGCGACGGTCGCTGGCGTCTCGACGGGCGCGGAGAATCTCATCGAACCTCCTGTAGACACCCTCACGCTACCAGAGATGCGCTCAGCGGGTCAACGGGCCTTCGGTCGCGTTTCCTTTCCGTATCGATCGAAGCGGCACATTGCCGAAAGCCGCGTAGAGCCCCACGATGCCCTCCTGAAGCTCCTCGTCCATCATCGTCGCCACCTGCTGGTCCAAGCCGTGGTCCCCGGCGCTCCACCTGACGTCGAGGCGGGCGAACCTCCGGCTGCGATGCGTTTCGAGGTGCTACTTCGCCAGCGCATCCTTGTAGAAGCCCGCGATCGCCTCCGCGAGGTCCCTGACGAGTTTCTCCCGCCGCTTCTCGTCGGTGCGAAGCTTCGGGCCGAACTCGAGCTGGATGGCGTCGATCCCGTCCTCGTGGTCGCTTCCGTAGGTCCTTACCGTGTATCCGCCGTTGAAGCGCGCGTCCTCCTCGGGGCTGCCGAGCGGCTTCCCCACAGGCGGGAAGACCTCGTAGTCCTTCGCCGCCAGCCTCCCGAGCAGGCCCTCGGGCCCGACGAAGGCCTCCTCGCCGATCCGCTTCACCAGGCGACGCACCGTTCGGCCGTCCTTCGTTCCGCGGTGGATGCCCTCGAACGCGGCCTGCCCGTGGATGTCGAGTAGGAGCCCCCGCCCGGGCCACCTCTTCTGCACGTCGGCGACGACGTTGGCGACCGCGTCGTGGTAGGCGTCGTAGTGGGGCTTCGCGTCCTCGTCCTCGAAGGCGTCGTTCGCGCCGCGGTTCGCGTCGGCCGACGCGCGGTGGAAGAGCGCGGCGACGAGGTAGGGCCGCTCTCCCAGGCGCTTCTCGAGCTCCTCGGCGATGCCGATGACGATCTCGTATGTGGCCATGTCGCGGGTCGTGACCCCGGACTCGCGATCCGGAACGCCGGGGATGTGCTGCTTTCCGCCGTGCGGGGCCGTCAGCACGATCGGGATCTCGCCGAGCTCGGTGTGGACCAGCGCCTCCTCCGCCCGGAGCGACGCCGCGAGGGCGGGGAGCAGGACATAGGGCGCGAGTCGGCGCATGCGGACCTCCGAAGCTGCGCGGCATATTACCACAAGCCGGGCCCCGGTCGCGCCCCTTGACCCGCGCGGGGGCCTGACGTACCATGTCGCATCGTTCGGCCCAAGGCCGATCGTGAGTCGCTGGGGGTGGGCCCCGAGGGGCCCTGAGATCATACCCCT
>CAZYRM010000408.1:0-3894 GCA_964649705.1 uncultured Planctomycetia bacterium | reverse complement strand
CTGGTGATCGGCTTCGACCTCGCGGACCACCTGAACGAGGTCGTCGACTACATCTACGCCGTCACCGGCTGGTCCCCCTTCCCGAAGGACCTCTATCTCCTGGACAAGATCCCCACGGTGCCCGTGTACACGGAGTCGCTCTACATCGGCGGATTCGCAATCCTCGTCAGCGTGCTCGCGGCCGTCTACCCCGCCGTCAAGGCGGCGCTGTTCCACCCCGTGGAGGCGCTTCGCTATGAGTGAGGCGGCGCGCCCCGTCCTGCGCGTGGACGGCCTGCACCGGACCTACCGGATGGGGGAGAGCGACCTCCACGTCCTCCGCGGGATCGACCTGGAGGTCCGCAAGGGCGAGGTCCTGGCCATCATGGGGCCGAGCGGGGCGGGGAAGAGCACGCTCCTCCACCTCCTCGGCATGCTCGACCAGCCGACGCGCGGGAGGGTCCTCTACCAGAACATCGACCTCGCCTCGGCGTCCGGCTCGCGCGCGGCCTCGATCCGCAACAAGTCGTTCGGGTTCGTCTTCCAGTTCTTCTACCTCGTCCCCGAGCTGACCGTCCTCGAGAACGTCGCGGTCGCCTCCATGGTCGGGACGTCCACATTCGCGTGGCCGTTCGCGAGGTGGGGCGCCTACGCGCGCGCCCGAAGGATCCTCGACCGCCTCGGGATGTCGCATCGCCTCCAGTCGTTCCCGACGCAGCTCTCCGGGGGCGAGCGCCAGCGCGTCGCGATCGCCCGCGCGCTCATGAACGACCCGGAAGTGATCTTCTGCGACGAGCCGACGGGGAACCTCGACTCGGCCACCGCGAGCGAGATCCACCAGGTGCTGAAGAAGCTCAACCGCGAGCTGGGCAAGACGCTCGTCATCGTCACGCACGACGACCGCATCGCCGAGATCGCCCACCGCGTCGTGAAGCTCGTCGACGGCAAGGTCGTCGATCAGCACGAGCGGGAGCCCCTCGTGCCTCCCTCGGCGGCGAGCGGCGCGGAGCCGTGGGCCGCCGCGTCGGGGGAGGGCGCCGCGCCGAACGGGTGGACGAAGCGCGTCACGACGGGGCTCGTCCTCGCCGCGGTCTTCCTCGGGTGGATCGCCTGGACGTGGGGGAGCTCCGCCCTCCAGGCGCTCTCCGACGGCGAGCCCCCCATGCGGCTGGTTTTCCTGTCGGCGGCGCTCGCGGGGATCGCCTCGCTCGGCTGCCTGGCCGCGAGGGACACGGGGCGCCGACTGGGCGTGCTAGTCTCGCTGATCTCCGCCGCCGGCTTCGGGGTCCCGCTCGTCGCGGAGGCGGCGCGGACGGCCGCGGAGACGTGGGTCCTCTCCGTCCCGGTCCAATTGAGGTTCCTGCTCGCGCTCTCGTGGCTCCTCCTCGCCGCGACGGCGGCGATAGCGAGGGGGCGGGAGCGGGCCCAGGTGTGGGTCGGCTTCGGCACCGCCGTCGCGTTCGGGACGCTCGTCGGGGCGGGCCTCTGGGGCCGCTCCCTCCTCCAGCAGCGCGTGGGGATCGACCAGCAGTGGGTCACTCTCCTGTGCGTCGTCGCAGGAGCGACGTTCGCGGAGTGCATCTTCGCGTTCGTCCTCTCCGGAAGCCGAGGCTGGTACGCCTCCGCGGTGCTCCTTCCGTTCCTCGCCGTGACGGTCCTCGCCTCCGCGGGGTACCTCTTCCTTCGCACGGGGAGCCACCCCGCGCTGGTCGACGCGGCGACCGCCCTCGGCGGACTCCTCTTCGTCGGACTCCTCGGATCGCCCGCGCTGCGCAAACGCCTTCGCGCGTAGTTGCTCTTCGCGTGCTTCGTGGTTGACTTCCGGGCCTCCCATCCCTATAAGATCATGCCTCAAATAGTGTAACGGAGGGACCGGCATGCCTCTCGTCCGCGTGAAGAACGGCGACAAGAAGGGTCAGATCTTCGAGGTCAAGGAAGAGGTCATCACGCTCGGCCGTGAGACCACGGAGACGATCCAGATCCTCGACCACGGCGTCTCGCGGCAGCACGCGGAGATCTTCAAGGTCGGCGAGATGTGCTTCGTCCGCGACCTGAACTCCACGAACGGCACGTTCGTCAACGACGTGCGCGTCACCGAGGAGCTCCTGCGCGCCGGCGACCAGCTCCGCATCGGCACCACGGTCCTCGTCTTCGAGGACCGCCTTCCCGCCGCCGGGGACGATAAGGAGCTCGACATCGAGCGGACGGAGGACACGCAGGCCGAGCACGTCGGCAGCACGATCGAGCTGAAGCTCGACCGCACGGCCGAGCTGCGCGAGAAGATCAAGTCGCTGGGCGAGGAGGTCGAGTCGAAGAACCTCGCGACGCTCTACGAGATCGCGAAGATCATGGGGACCGAGCGCGACATGGCGGGGGTGACGAAGAAGATCCTCGACCTCGCCGTCGAGGCCGTCGGCGCGGAGGGCGGGTACGTCTTCATCCTCGACAAGAACTCGGGAAAGCTCTACCCCCGCGCGACGGTGCAGAAGGGGACCACCGAGGAGAAGGTCTCGAAGACGATCATCAAGCGCGTCATGCAGTACTCGCGCTCGATCCTGACGAGCGACGCGCTCGCCGACCCGCGGTTCGCGATGGCCTCGTCCGTCGTGATGAAGAAGATCAAGTCGGTCATCTGCGCCCCGCTCCAGTCCATGGACAAGGTGATCGGCGTCCTGTACCTCCAGAGCAACAAGCTGGAGGGCTCGTTCTCGGCCGACCAGCTCGAGCTGGGGACGGCGATCGCGATCCAGGCGGGGATGGCGATCGCGAGCATCTCGAGCGCGGAGAAGGTCCGGAAGTCGATGACGAGCACGATCCGCGCGCTCGTCACGGCGATGGAGATGAAGGACCCGAAGCGCCAGGGGCACGTCCAGCGCGTCGCGGACTCCTCCATCGCGATCGCGCAGCAGCTCAAGCTCCCGAAGGCCGAGGTCGCGAAGATCCACCTCGGCGCGCTCCTGCACGAGGTGGGGAAGATCGCGATTTCGCAGCCTCACCCTGACCCGAACACGGCGAAGGCGGAGTACATCCAGTTCGGCGAGAAGCTCCTCGCGAACATGGAAGGGTTCCAGGACGTCCTCCCGATCGTGAAGTTCCACCGCGAGCACTGGGACGGGACGGGCTTCCCGAACGGGACGAAGGGCGAGGAGATCCCGATGGGCGCGCGGATCGTCGGCGCGGCGAAGATGCTCGACACGATGCTCACCTACGGCGGCGTGGGGGGCGAGGGGATGCCGATCAAGGACGTCCTCATCGAGCTGGGGAAGCAGGGGGGCGTGCAGTTCGACGACAAGGTCGTGCAGGCGCTCCTCGTCGCCCACCGCAACGGGACGCTCTTCCAGCCCCAGAGCCACTTCGAGGACTAGTTGCAGAAGGCGCGCGTCATCGAGGTCCCGGGGCAGGCGAGGTACCTGGTCCCCTTCTCCGCCCGCCGACTGCCTCACCTCTTCGCGAAGGTCCTCGTCCTCGGGAGCGGGATTGCCGGCCTGCGCGCCGCCCTCGCGGCCGCGGAGAAGACCGACGTCCTCGTCGTCACGAAGGCGACCGCGTCGGAGTCCAACACGCGCTACGCCCAGGGGGGGATCGCCGCGCCGATCCCGCCGGGCGACTCGGTCGACGACCACGTCCAGGACACGATCACGGCGGGCGCGGGACTCTGCGATGCGAAGGTCGTCCGCGACGTGATCCGCTCCGCCCCCGAGGCGATGCGCGAGCTGATCTCCTGGGGGACGCGCTTCGACGCGAGGCGCGGGAGGCTCGACTTCGCGAAAGAGGGCGGCCACGGCCGGGCTCGGGTCCTCCACGCGGGGGGCGACGCGACCGGTGAGGAGGTGGAGCGCGTCCTCCTCGATCGGGCGAGGAACCACCCGCGGATCACGATCCTCGAGCGGACCTTCGCCATCGACCTCTTCACGT
>CAZYRM010000407.1:0-3946 GCA_964649705.1 uncultured Planctomycetia bacterium | reverse complement strand
ACGATGAAGCCGACCGCGCCGAACTTCGACCGGAGCGCCGCGCGGTCGCTCTCGCTCGACGACCTGATGGGGGTCCAGCGGCGCTACCCCTCTTCGACCTATGCGACGCAGCGGGGGAGGATTGCTGGGACGATTCGGACCTCCTCGAACATCAACGTCCACGCGGGGATCGTCGTCGCGAGAAGGGTCTCCGACGGGCTCGTCGCGGCGGCCGTCCTGTCGACGCAGGGGAACTACTCCATCGACGGGCTCATCCCCGGCGCGTACATCGTTCAGACGCAGGCCCTGGGACGATCGATCGCCGACGAGGCGAGCCGCTTCGGGACGTTCCTCTTCAACGGCTCGACCACCTCGATCAAGTCCATCGCGACCGATGACCGCCAGGCGAACGTCACGGCCGGACAGACGACGACCGTGCCGCTGGTCATGTCGGACGGGGCGATCGCGACGAAGATCGACTTCATCGTGACGAGGCTCCCCGGGTCGAACTCGACGCGCGCAAACAACGGGCCGGTCCTCCTCTCGAAGGGCTCGAACGGCGTCCTGGTCGGCCTCATCGGCCAGGGGATGCCGACCTCCGCAGGCCAGGTGGCGGGGGTCGATTTCGGGACGACCCAGATCACCGTGGTCAGCGGCCCGCACTTCGACTCGGGGTTCAGCAACTCGGTGCACTACTTCATCAACATCTCCCCAACCGCTGTGCTCGGCCCGCGCAACATCGAGCTACGCCTGACGAACGGCGCGCGGGTCATCTGTATTGGCGGGCTCGAGATCAAGTAGCCGCTGTCACTTCTCGTAACGCGATTCGGAGCGCTCCGGCCCGAACGAACACCTGTTCGGATCCCGGAACTTCGCGCGATCCTCCGAGCCGCCAAGAACTTGAGCGACTTCGTGGGCTGAGATGTCAGAGCCGTCTTACGCGCTGCGTCACGAAGTGTAAACTTCCGCTCAACGCAACTCATGAGAGCGCAGCACGTTGGTCATGCCAGGCTCACTGGCGTGAATCTTGCTCACCTAGGAGACCTCCGGCCCTGAAGGGAAGGGTTCCTTCAGGATGTGTGTCCGGAGACCGGCTCCGGGAAGAGAGGGTGTCATCGATGATGCGTCCGGGTCAGCGCAACGTCCGCCTCCGCCTGTGTCTCCTCGTCGGGCTGCTCATCGCGGCGCCCGCCTCCGCGCAGTACACCGCGCCGGGCCAGTGGCACCGGATCAGCGAGCTGCTCCTCGGGTGCAACGACACGTATCTCGTGATGGACTCCTACATCGACTCGGTGAGGGGGCTCAACGGGGCGGCGCAGGTCAGCATCATCGTCCCGAGCTCGTACATCGCCAACGAGCTCCGATACGAGTTCCAGGCGGCGGGCGTGAATACGGCCGCCGTCCGCTACTACACCTGTCCGCTCGACTCGATCTGGATGAGGGACTACGCGCCGATCTTCACGCACAACGCGTCGGGGCAGGTCTACGCGGTCGATGCGAGCTACTATCCGGACCGTCCGAACGACGACTCGTTCCCCTACAAGTTCGCGCGGTTCCGCGGCCTCGGATACACGCGCCTCTACCTCTATTATGAGGGAGGCAACTTCATGTCGGACGGGCGGGGCCGGCTGTTCTTCTCGAACGACACGTATGCGGAGAACTCCAGGTACTCGAGCTCGACGGTCAGCTACCAGATCCGCTCCAAGTGCGGGGGCACGTCGGTGACGACGCCGACCCCGCTGATCGACGAGGGGACGGGGCACATCGACATGTACGCGAAGCTCCTGTCGGCGACGCGCTGCCTCGTGGCGGACTACCCGGCGGGCCACCGACAGAAGGCGCGGGTCGACGCGGCGGCGTCGCGCTTCACGGCGCTCGGGATCTCGGTCTCCCGCGCGATGATGGCGACAAGCGTGGACGAGTACGGCACGTACGCCAACGCGGTGTACGCGAACAACGTGGCGCTGGTGCCGAAGTACTCCACGGCCCAGGATGCCGCGGGGATGTCGATCTACACGTCGGCCGGCTACCGCGCGGTGGGCGTGGACTGCCGCCTGATCATCGGGTACGGCGGGGCGATCCACTGCATCAGCTACGGCGTCCCGACGGTTCGCACGGCGACGAGGTAGAGGTCCGCGTGAGAGGCAAGACAGCGCTCCTGGGCTTGGGCGTGGCGGCGATCGGGGGGATCGCCGCCGTGGCGCTTTGGTGTCCCTGCTGCCACAAGGACGCGGAGGGGCGACCTCAGGCTACGGCGACGACGGACCGGACGTCGGGCGCCGCGCCGCTACCGGTCCCCACGCCTCTCCCCACGTTGGCCGCCTTGCCGGCCGCCGACGGCGCTGCTCCGGCCGATGGCGCGGCGGGACCGCCCCGCCCGATGATGACGATCGACGAGGCGCCGGAGGAGCCGCCTCCGCCCGGCGTCGACGTCACCTACGCCCCCTCGGAAAACCCGCCGCCTCTTGCGCCGGCAGGCTCGATCAGCGCGATCAGCGACCCGTTCAAGACCCCCGAGGAGCGGCGGGTCTTCGAGGAGAGGCAGCGGCAGGACTGGGAGGAGAAGAAGGCGAGGGAGCTCGGGTTGATCGTGGAGCTCCTGACGCGAGACCTGGGCCTCACGGCGATGCAGACTGAGCGGCTGCGGGGGATCCTGCAGGAGGAGTCGAAGCGGCGGATCGAGATCGTGACCGACCTGACGGAGGGTCGGATCGATCAGAACCAGTTCCGCGACCGCGTGGACGCGAGCCTGAAGCAGGGACGCGGCGAGCTGGCCTCGCTCTTCTCGCCCGAGCAGTACGCGAAGTACCAGACGATGGAACCGCGACGGCAGGCGTTGAACGACAAAACGATCACCGGCCGTTAGGCCAATTCTCAATTTTCAATGAGCAATTTTCAACGAAGGCCCAAGTCTCGAAGCCTCAACCCTCCAAATTTGGCCATTGAAGCTTCGAGACTTGGGCCTTCGTTGAGAATTGCTCATTGAAAATTGATCATTCTAGCCGAACCACCGCTCTCGCCGTCCCTCCCCGCTGCGAGCGGAAAACAACCTCCGCCTCCCCCTTCCCCGCCACCAACCATTCCACCTCGACGGTCGACAGCCCCTTCACCGTCGGCACCTCGACCCTCCAGGGCCTCGTGAGCACCGGCGTCACCCGCAGCCCCTCCGCATCCTCCACGCGCCCCGCCGCCAGCACCTTCAATCCCTCCCCCTCCAGGGTCGCCATGTCCGGCGCCCCCAGCTTCGCGTTCACCGCCTGACCCGAGACCGTCGGCAGGTAGCCCGCGTTCGTGATCGGCACCCTGACCCGCCACGTCTCCCCTTCCCGCGTCACCCGCGCCTCGCCGATCGAGACGCGCGACATCGCCTCCGCGTGGAAGAGCGTGAACGTCGCGTTACGGTGGCAGACGTCGGTGAGCATCCACGCGGGCGGGATCCGGAACGCCCACTTCGACCACCCGCCGATCTCCACCTTCCCCAGCGTCGGGTGGTCGTACGGCGCCCAGTCCTTCCACCAGGCCCCGTGGAGCACCGTGTCGTTCCACGCGAGCCAATCCAGCTCGTCCTGCTTCCCGTCCGCGTTCACGTCCTGCTTCAGGTCCCAGATCTCGTTCGTGAACGACCAGGCCCCCAGCCCTGTGTACGTCCAGTCGATGAACCCGCCCCTCACGGGATAGAGGCCGCGGAAGACCTGGCGGTAGTCGTACTGCGGGAGCACCTGCTTCCCGCGCCTCGCCAGCGCGTCGTACGCCTCGATGTCCGACCGGGGCAGACGGTCGTCGTCGTAGATCATCGGCGGCCTCAGGATGAGGTCGCCGTTGTTGTGGTACGACTGCACGCACGCGATGTTCGGCCGCGCCGTCATCCACTCCGCCAGGGCCCGCGTCTCGGGCTCCGAGAGCGGGTACGGCGACGTCCCCCCCTGCTCCGCCTTCGGCCCCCAGTTCGAGGGGAACGTCCGGTTCA
>CAZYRM010000406.1:0-3968 GCA_964649705.1 uncultured Planctomycetia bacterium | reverse complement strand
GTGAAGGACGAGGCCTCCGGGAACGGGATGTTCGTCAACGACGTCCGGATGCCCGAGGCCGTGCTGAAGAACGGCGACGTGCTCCGCGCCGGCAAGTTCGCCCTCACGTTCGAAGGGGAGGACGGCGACCGGACGATCGTGGGCGGGGGCGGCGCCGACCAGGAGGGGACCCTCGTCGAAGGAGGGACCGCGGCCCCTCCCCCGCCGCGCCGCGCGCCGAGCCCGCAGCAGCGGGAGGCGGCGGGACACAAGACCGAGCACCTCGAAGCCGTCCGCGACGAGCTGGCGAAGATCGCCGCGGCCCCTCCCCCGCCGAAGAAGTCGAAGCCGATCGAGGCGGAGCCCGGGCCCCCGGCGAAGATCAAGGTGGTGAAGGGGATGTCCGCCTCGACGCGGGACCTCAAGGGACGCCTGTCGCTCGGGACCCAGGACGACAACTCGCTCGTGTTGACCGGCGAGGGGATCTCGCGCAACCACACCGAGATCGTGGTCAAGGACGGCAGGTGGGTCGTCCGCGACCTGGCCAGCCGCAACGGGACCTACGTGAACGGGAAGAAGGTCGACGAGCACGTCCTGGCCGACGGGGACGCGATCCAGATCGGTTCCGTGGGCCTGACGTTCGTGTCGAGCGCCTCCTCGCCCGCGGCCGCGGCCGTCGCGCCGCCCGCGAGGAAGGAGGCCGCGGCGGCGGCGGCTCCCCCGTCGAAGACGGTCTCCGACCCGGCGGCCGCCGCCAGGCAGAAGAAGATGCTCCTCATCGGCGGCGCGGTCGTCGTGCTCATCGCCGTCGCTGGGGTCCTCGCGAACATGAAGGGCCCCGAGGAGGGAGGCGGCGGCGGGAATGGCGGAGAGCCCAACGGCGGGGCGTCGGCCCAGGCGAAGTTCGAGGAGGAGGCGGGGGCGGCATGGGGCGAGGTGTTCGCCCAGATCCAGGGCCGCGAGTACAAGGGGGCCGCGGACGCGCTGAGCGCGCTTCGCAGCGTGTACAAGCAGAACGGGCAGGACGAAGCGGAGGTCAAGGCCTGGGCGAAGGTGGTCGACAAGTACCAGGCCGCCGGGGTGAGGTGCGTCAACCTGAACGGCCAGGGTTGGGACGAGCTCAAGACCACGCTTGAGGAGGCGGCGGCCGCGGGCCCCTTCGGCGAGGTCGCCGGGACCGAGCTCGCGGGCTGGTGCGACAGGCGCAAGGCCTCGTGGGAGGAGGTTTCCCGCGCCCAGGAAGCCGTGAGCAAGGGACAGTGGGGCGAGGTCGTGGCCCACTACAAGGCCGTCCCCGAGAACGACAGTTGCTACGCCGACCTCGCGAAGCAGGAGCTCAAGACCGCGTACGAGCAGTGGAAGAAGAACTACATCGACAAGCTGAACCAGTTCGACAACGTGGGCGACTACGAGCAGTGCGTGGCGACCCACAAGGACATGCTTCGCAACATCCCCGAGGCCAAGGGCGACCGGAAGCTCGTCGAGAGGCGCGACCGCTGGGACGCCAACGTCTCGGCGGCCAGGCACAAGAAGGCGGCGGACCAGTTGATCGGCCAGGGGAAGTACGAGGAGGCGCTGCGGGAGCTCGACGCCGCCGTCACGACGGACGACAAGCTCCTCGTCGAGATCGAGAAGCTGCGCGGCCAGGCGATGGCAGGGGGGACGGCCACCGAGGTCAACAAGCTCTACAAGGAGGGGAAGGCCGACGAGGCGCTCGCGCGGCTGGGGGAGGTGGGCGACCAGCCCGTCCTCGCGCAGTTCAAGCAGAAGATCACGAAGGTGATGAACGCCTACAAGGACGCCCTGGCGGCGGAGGAGCGGAAGGACTACGCCACGGCGAAGCGCTGGTGGAACGAGATCGTGAGCTCCGAGGAGGACCGCGACAATTACTACCGCCGCACCGCGGAGCAGAAGGCGGGATTCGACCCGACGGCGCAGGCCGCCGAGCTGACGCAGCAGGCCGATGGGAAGATGGCCGCCGACGACTACGTGGGCGCGCGCGAGCTGGCGGAACAGGCCATCAACTACGTCCCTGGGTACGAGGCGGCGCAGCGGATCGTCGACCTGATCGTCAAGGAGGCCGAAAGCCGCTATCGCATGCTGTACGCCGGATGGAAGAACATGCCCGTAGAGGAGGCGCTGAAGAAGGCACAGGAGATCAAGGCGATGTTCCGGGCCTCGGACGGGAAGACCTGGAAGGGGATCAACGACTTGATCGAGCGGATCCAGAAGGAAAGCGGCAAGTAGGAGGCCCTTCGGACCGCGCGGGATGAAGTATCCGGAGCGTATCGGCAAGTACCGCATGATCTCGGAGCTGGGCGCCGGGTCGATGGGCGTCGTGCTCAAGGCGCGCCAGGAGATCATCGGCCGCGTCGTGGCCCTCAAGCTCCTCCCGATCGACGCGGACAGGCGGGACCCGCAGCTCGTCAAGCGCTTCCGCCTGGAGGCGCTCGCCGCGGCCCGGATCCTCCACCCGAACATGGTCACCGTCTACGAGGTGGGGAAGGACGCGGGGTTCCACTACATCTCGATGGAGTACGTCAGCGGACGCCCCCTCGACCCCGAGGTCTGGGGCGACCACAAGACGTACGCGGACGTCCTCCACTTCTTCCACCAGGGCGCCCGCGGTCTCGCGGCGGCCCACGCGGTCGGGATCATCCACCGCGACATCAAGCCGAAGAACATCATGTACGACGACGAGGGGACGGTGAAGGTCCTCGACTTCGGCATCGCGCGGCTCGACGAGAACAGCGACCTCACCAAGACCGGGACGATCATGGGCAGCCCGCCCTACATGTCCCCCGAGCAGGCCCGCGGAGACAAGACCGACGTCCGGAGCGACATCTTCAGCTACGGCGTCGTCATGTACGAGGTCCTCACGGGGCAGAAGCCGTTCCTCGGCGCGAACATCCGCGAGACGATCATGCTGCGGCAGCACCTGAAGGACCTGCCGCCCCCGATCTCGCGGCACCGCGACGTCCCGGGCGAGATCCAGCGCATCGTGAACAAGTGCATGGCCCCGCGGCCCGAGCACCGCTACCAGAAGACGACCGAGCTCGTGGGAGACCTCGAGGTCGCCCTCTTCATGGTGGACAGGACCCGCGTCTCCTGCGCCGTCGCGGGCGAGGTGTACGAGCGGGTGAAGGCGTCGCGCATGGTCGCGCCGTGGAGGAGGCTGCGCACGAGCACCGTCGCCGCCGTGCTCCTCTTCGTAGCGGGGACGATTTGGATGTACCCCATCCAGGCGACGGCCTTCTTTCTCGTGGGCGGCCTCTGCGCCCTGGCGATCAAGCGCGCCGTGGGGGCGCGCCTGCCGGGAAGGAAGAAGCTCTCGAAGATCCCCGACACGGAACGGATGGAGTAGGCGGGCGGCATGGCGAGCATCCAGGTCTACCGCGGAAAGGACGTCGGACGGACGTACCCGCTCGGCGAGGACGCCACCCTCGGGTCCGCCGCGGACGTCTCGATCCCGATCGCCGACCCGCGCCTCTCCCCCCGTCACGCCCGGATCGTGCGCCGGAGCGGCGAGTTCGTGATCGCCGACTTGACGGGAAAGGCCGCCGTCGCAGTGAACGGCCGGGTGATCACCGGCGAGAAGAAGCTCGTCAACGGCGACAAGATCCGCCTGGGGCTCACGTGGCTCAACTTCAACGGCGACCCGCCCCCGCCCCCGCCCCCGAAGCCGCAGCCGGCCGGCCACCCGGCCCACCCGGCGCACGCGGCGCCCCAGGCCTCCTCGCCGCAGGAGGAGCGCGCCGCCGCGATCCTCGGGATCCTCGACGCCTACGAGATCCTCGAGGAGCTGGCCCGCGGGGCGGTCGGGGAGCTCTACCACGCGAAGGAGAAGGAGCTGTCGCGCGAGGTCGCCATCCACATCCTCCCGCCGGGACTCATCGGCGAGAACCCGGGCATCGAGAAGCAGTTCCGGGAGGAAATCGTCCCGATCGCGCAGCTCGGCAACGAGAACATCGCGACGCTCCTCGACTTCG
>CAZYRM010000405.1:217-3973 GCA_964649705.1 uncultured Planctomycetia bacterium | reverse complement strand
GAGAACGAGACCGAGAATGAGCACGAGAACGATTTCGAGCCCGATTACGAGCACGCCACCGCCACCGATGCGCGATGGGCGCGAGCCTACCTCGTCTTGAGATACTCGATGAGCTCGCGCTTCTCGGCGTCGGAGAGGTCAGCGCCGTACTCGTGCCCCGAGTTCGAGTTGCCCGGAAGCGACGTGTCGAAATCGAACGACCCGCCGTCCTGGAACCCCATCGCCTCCTGGTCGTACGCGCGCGCTCCGCGCCTCCACGTCTTCGGACGATCGGCGGCCTTCGTGAGAAGCTCCCTCATCGTCCGGACAGATCCGTTGTGTAGGTACGGCGCCCGCGCCCAGGCGTCGTCGAGCCACGCCGCGAAGTACTTTCCCGTCGGTCGCACGCTCCCCTCCTTCGGCGTGAACCCCTCGATCTTCAGTCCGCCGAGCCACGCGCCGAAGCCGGCGACGTAGTCCTGGTCCACCAGTCGCGCGCGATTCGGGTCCGTGCCGACCTCCTCGGGGGTGTACAGCCGCTTGTCGTCCGCCGACTCGTGGCACGAGGCGCAGTGGGTCTGGTAGAGGTCCGCGCCGCGCTTGGCCGCGTCCTCGTCCACGGCGAACGGGTACTTCGGGCTCCTCAGCCTCTCCGACAGCTCCGTGTGCCTCGAGATCAGCTTCATGTCGAGCCGGGAGCCCTGCCTGTCGCTCGGGCAGCCGAGCCCAAGGGCGGCGAGCACGTTTCGCACCGTCGGGTCGCTTGTATTGCCGTCCCAGTGCACCCACGCCCGCCCCTCCAGGTTCCAGGGGTGGGCGAACTTCACCGGCGCGGAGACCGCGGGCGCCTTCCCGAGGAGCGCCGCCCCGAGGAGGCCGAAGGCGTCGTTGCGGCCCGGTCCCCCCGGCGTCGCCGTGGGGGCGGGTGGGGGCTCCGGGACGTGGAGCGCCACTCGCATGTTGTGGAAGAGCCTGAGGAGCGCCTGTGCCAGCCTCGGCGCGTCCGTCCCAGGCTCCAGCTCCTCAGGTCGGATCTCGTGCAGCTCTCCGGCCGCGATCCCCTTCGCGCCATACGGGTCGTCCGCGAGGAGCTTGTCGATCGCCTCCCGCCCCTTGGCAATCGACTCTTCTAGCGCCGTAGGGCTCGACTTCGGGTAGTACACCCGCGCGTAGGCCGTGAGAAAGGGCCCGATCCCGTCCTTGGATCCCGCCCGGAACGTCGCGCCGAGCACCGCGCCGTAGAAGGCCTCGACGTTGAAGTTCCCCGCCATCCCAAGCACAACGAGCGGCGGACCGTCCGGCATCTCCACCGTCCCGGAGTGGCAGGACATGCAGTTAATCCCCCAGGAGTGCTGTCCGCCCAGGTAGTCCACCGTCCGCGTTGTGAGCCCGATCGGCGCCTCGTCGAGGCCCGGCTCGATCACGCCGAAGGCGGAGAGGTCCCCGCCTGGGAAGAGGTCCGGGTTCGCCGCGACGAGGGCCCGCAGGACCCGGTCGGGGACGAACTCGCTGCTCATCGACCCGTGGAGCAGGAAGTCCAGGTCCTCGCTCGATCCGTCGGGCCTCTGCGTCGGATCGAGGACGTACGTCTGCTGCGCGGTGTCTTCGCTCACCGCGATGGAGAACGACGCCGCGACGACGGCGACGACGAGGACGTGGCGGGCAATCCTCATGTGGCGGCTCCTCCTGAAGGCCAGGGTGGATGTCCCTGGGCGCGCGGGATCATGCGGCAATCCGGCCCGCCCTGTCAATCGACCTCCTTGCGCCCCTCCACGCCCCGTGGCAAGATCCGCCGGCATGCCGCGTCGAAGCGACCTCGTCATCCGCCTCGGGCTCCTGGCCGCGACCGTGGCCATCGCCATCTTCATCGCCATCCGCGCGAAGAAGCTGCGCCAGCCCGCGCCTGTCGAGCCGCCGCCCGCGCCGGCCCCGGTCGACGACCCGGGCGACCCCGCCCGCGACGCCTACCGAGGCCTCATCGCAAAGGTGAACACGCTCGTCGAGGAGCAGCGCTACGTCGAGGCGTGCGAGACGCTCGACCGGTTCGCCCAGCAGCATCCAGGCACGCGGTGGGCTGAGGTCGCCTCGCGGAATCGCTCGCGGCTCCTCTCCATGCGGATCGAGGCGGAGGAGCGCAATCACGAGGAGACGCTGGAGAGGCTGGAGGCGGACCTCGCCCTGCTGATCGCCTCCGGCGAGTTCGACGAGGCGCTGGAGGCGCTCGACGCTGTCCCGCCCGCCGAGCGCGACGAGACGTGGGAGGACCACCGCGCTCGCGTCGAGGCGCTTCGCCAGGAGTTCCTCCTCGCCGCGGAGCCCGAGCCCGCGCAGCACCCCGAGCGGCCCGGGCTGGAGCGGATGGCGCAGGAGGCCGAGCGACTCGCGGGGGAGGGGGACCACGCCGCCGCGCGCAAGGCCGCCGAGGAGCTCCAGGAGCGCCTCGCCGCGCTGGACGTCACCTCGCTGGCCGAGGAGTTCGGCCCGAGGGCTTCGGCCGTGCTCGAGCTGGCGTCCCTGGCGGAGATGGAGGCGCTCCTGCCCGGCGCAGCCCCCGCGGGCGACCTCTCGAAACTCACTCCCCGCGACCGGATCCAGGTACTCACCTCGCGACGGAACTCGCTCGTCCGCTTCCTGGAGACGCTCCCCCGCCTTCCGCAGGTCCGCATCGAGCTCCGCAAGCACCTGAACCAAGCCCGGCGCGACGCGATGAACGTCATCTTCAACCGGAAGGTCTACCCCGACGAGGCCCACGGCGCGGCGGGGCAGGGGAAGGTGGACGAGGTCGTCCTCGTCGTCCGCACCGCTTGGGAGAAGCCTCTCGACGCGGCCGCGGAGCTCGACCCGGTGGTGAGGAAGGCCGTGGAGGCCCTCCGCCGAGCGAACGAGCTGCTCGCGCAGGACGCGGCCTCGGGGGCGCGGCCGATCGAGGAGGTCCTCGCGCCACTCCACGAGCGGTACTCCGTGCGCGAACTTGCCGTCGACGAGTGGGAGCAGGTCGTGCTGGATCGCAACCGCGTCGTCAGGGAGTGGAACGAGAAGGCGACGACGTCGCTGACCAAGGACGAGAGGGCGCTGCTCGGCCACCTGAACGGCTACCGCGAGATGATGGGGCTGCGGATCATCGAGATCGAGGAGCACCTCGTCATGGCAGCGAGGTGGCACTCGACGGACATGAAGGACAAGAAGTACTTCGCGCACGTCGACCTGGAGGGGCGCGGACCGCTGGAGCGCGCGCGAGAGATGCAGTACGCGCGGGGAGGCGTGGGGGAGAACTGCGCCACGGGCCTGGACGACCCCGCGCGGGTCCACTGGGGGTTCTACTATAGTTCAGGCCACCACCGGAACATGCTCCTGCGCGTCTGGACGCACGTCGGCATCGGCCGCTCGGGGCAATTCTGGACCCAGGACTTCGGCGCCGGCCAGCCTCAGTCGAAGTGATTGCGGGCATCGCGGCGTCGCATTCACCACAGAGGTACGGAGAGCACGGAGACCTCCTGGATCGTAACCACGGCGATGTACAGGAGGCGGCCGCAGCGACCGTGGAGCCCGTCGGCCGCAGCCGACGGGCGGTGGGGACGGACAGGGCGGGACAGAGGGTTGCGGGTTCGGGGCCCTTGACCAGAGCCGGCCGGTTCAGGGACCACGGCGTCGTGGAGGCAAACACCCCCTCTGTCCCACCCTGGTCCGTCCCCGCCGCCGCGGCCCCCGCCCCCCCGCGCGGGGGCCAGGGGGGGGGCGGCCCGGGCGGGTGGGCAACCCCCCCCCCCGGGGCCAAAA
>CAZYRM010000405.1:0-207 GCA_964649705.1 uncultured Planctomycetia bacterium | reverse complement strand
GCAGCACAAGCGGCAGGCTGAAGCCCGACACTGGCGTGTCGGGGTCGTGGGTGGCCGCGCAGCGTCCGCACATCAGCGGACGGCGGCACACCGGCAGCGGGGCCCCCGGTCGGGCGGGCAGCGGGGGGCGGGTCCTCGGGGTGGGTGGGGGCCGCGGCGTTGTCCGAACGCGCCCGCACGGTCGACATCACCTCCGTGCGTCCTCCG
>CAZYRM010000404.1:0-3974 GCA_964649705.1 uncultured Planctomycetia bacterium | reverse complement strand
TGGAGGCGGGGAGGCAGGTGGGCCGCCACCACATCCTGACGCACGCCTACTGGCGCGAGGGCGGGGCGGAGTTCAGACACGTCAACGTCATGGCCGTGGCGCACGGGACGGACAAGGACCTGCTCCTCGCGCACAAGCGCGCGATCGACGAGCTGCTGGCCTCCGTCGGCATCCCCGTGTCATACACGAACGTCTTCTGGGGCGGGCGGAGCGAAATCAAGCCGAGCGAGATCTCGCCGATCGCCTACGAGGCCTTCTGCCGCGCCCACGGAATCCCGCCCGAATCGATGAAGGCGTAGCCCGTGAAGGTCCTCCTCGTCGTCCTGGCAACGTGTGCGGCCGCGGTCGCGCAGGGCGTCCCGAGCGAGGAGGAGCTGAAGGCGCTCCACGAGACGGTTTCCCGGATTCGGGGCCTGGAGTTCAAGCATCCCGTCGCCGCCGCGCCGCTTCCGATGGCGGCCCTCCGCAAGGAGTGGAAGCGGATGCTCGAGGCGGGCACGACGCCGGAGCAGTTCCAGGCCGAGGCGAGGGCGCTCACGAAGCTCGGGTTCCTGTCGGCCGGGACGGACCTCGAGGAGGCCCTCCTCGACATGTACACGAACGGGATCCACGCCTACTACGACCCCGTGCCGGGCGGGCTGTACGTGATCGACCGCACGGAGGCGCGTGACGAGACGATGTACGGCCTCCTGACGAAGATGCTCCTCGCGGGGCACGGGGCGCGACGGGAGGACCTGTTCGTCGCGCACGAGCTGACGCATGCGCTCCAGGACCAGCACTTCCGGTATTTCATGCGGCTGGCCCTCATGATGGGGGACGACGACCGCTTCAACGCGGCCAGGGCGCTCTCGGAGGGGGACGCGAATCTGGTCCTGTACGAGGTCCTCGCGGGCCTGGGCGGGAAGACGGCGGAGGACCTGTTCGCGACGACGGGAGAGCACGCCTTCGACGAGGAGCAGCTCCTCGGGATCCCGGGATACGACCGGGCTCCGCGGGCGCTCAGGCTGCCGCTGACGTTTTCGTACACGCAGGGGGTTCGGTTCGTGCGCGCGTTGCGCGAGAAGGGCGGGTGGAAGGCGATCGACGCGGCGTTCACGGACCCGCCCGCGAGCACGGAGCAGGTGCTGCACCCGGAGAAGTACCTGGGCGAGCGCGACGTGCCGCAGCTCGTGACGCTGCCCGACCTGTCGGCGAAGCTCGACGGGTGGAGGCTCACGAAGAGGGGCATCCTCGGCGAGCTGATGATCCGGCTCGTCGCGGAGGCGCCCGGCGCAGATGCGATGAGGGCGGCCGCGGGTTGGGACGGGGACGCCTACGAGGTCTGGGAGCGCGAGAAGGACGGGCGGCTGCTGCTCGTCCTCGCGAGCACGTGGGATTCGGAAGAGGATGCGAAGGACTTCCACGACGCGATGCTGGCCGCCCTCAAGACCCGAAGCGACATCGGGCCGCCAGGCGTGGGCTCGGGCGCCGATTGTGTCGCGTGGGTCTCCGATGCGGGCGGTGTGGCCACGGACCGCTCGGGTCGCGACGTGGTCGTCCTCGATGGCACCGAGGGCTCGGCCGTAGACATGGCAGGGACCGTCCTGTCGGGGATGCGGAAAGAAGAGCGGAAGTAGATTCCGTGGAACCTGGCGCGGTCCGATCGCGAGCCCGTCGTCCTCACGTCGAAGCTCCAGGTCATCGAGCTCAAGGTGCGGTAGGGCGTGTCTATCGTGCCCGCTTGCGGAACTCGGCCTCCCAGGCGTCGAGGGGCTGGCCCTCGCGGGGCTGCGTGACGCCGAGCTTGCGCAGGTCCGCGAAGAAGCCGTCCAGCTCCGGACCCTCCTTCGGCGCGCGGGCGAGCTTTAGGTAGCGCAGCGAGATGCGCGCCTTCCAGACGTACTCGACGGCGATGTCGTCGCCAGTGGCGAGCTTTTCCGCCTCGTCGAAGAGCGCATCTCCGGCGGCGAGGACCTCCTCCGAGAAGA
Source organism: uncultured Planctomycetia bacterium (assembly GCA_964649705.1). Classification (GTDB taxonomy): domain Bacteria; phylum Planctomycetota; class MHYJ01; order WSZJ01; family CAZYRM01; genus CAZYRM01. The sequence continues at coordinate 2,007 of CAZYRM010000404.1, read as the reverse complement.
TCGGGTGCGTAGGCGGATCATAGATGAAGAGATGATGGTTCGGGTCCCTGGCACGCTCGTGCAGCAGGTCGAACCACTTCCTCATCGGCTCCCACGCCGCGCCGTAGACCCCCTTCATCCACTCGGTCACGAGCGCATCGGCGTCCTGGTCGGGGTCCCAGAGGAGCCGCGCCATCACCCACGAGCGCAGCTCGGCGTCGGAGCCTCCACCGCCAGGCGCGTAGGCCCCCTCGAAGAAGACCCCGCGGACGCCGCACTCTTTGTACAGGCGGGCCTCGGCCGGGAACTCGTCGAAGTCGGGGAAGGGCATCAGGTAGTGCGCGAAGTCCGTGTTGTAGTGCCAGATGTAGAGCGTGTCGGTGATCTCGCCCCAGCCCCTCAGGTGCCTGAGGAAGGCCTTGTTCGGGGCCGCGGAGCACGATTCGTACGGGTGGGCCTCGCAGCAGGCGATGGGGCAGAGGCGCACGCGGACGTTCTTGCGCGGGACGATGTCCTTCGGCGGGGCCTCGGTGAACTGGTAGGCGAGGGTGTCGATGAGCTTGTCGGGGTGGTCCTTCTCAATCGCCTCGGCGACCTGGTTGACGAACCAGAGGTAGAGGCCGGAATGGGCGCCGTGCTTCTTGGTGATCGCGGCGCAGCCTTCGCACTGGCACCAGTTGCCGCAGTCGTTCTGCGAGACGGAGTAGATCTGCGCCTCGGGGTGCGTCTTGATCCAATCCTGGACCTTCTCGATGGCGAGCTTCAGGACGTCGGGGTTCGATAGGCAGCGCTGGCCGTAGCCGCTGAACCGCTTCCCGTCGATGAGCGAGAAGTACTCGGGGTGCTTCTCGAAGTACGTGCCCGGGACGATCTCCTCGAAGGTGTGCACGAATGGGTGGTAGGTGACCTTGCCGCCCGTGGACTCGTCGAGGTGCATCGAGGCGCCGTTCACGCGGTTCCGCGCGGCCCAGTCCTTGTCGAAGGCCTCCGTGAAGAACGGCTCGCGGTACTCGAACGCGGGGACGCTGGCTTCGTCGAACGTCGCGACGGTGAGGGTGGGGGAGTGGGGGATTCGCGTGACCCCCGGCGCATACCACCGGACGCCGAGGCGCTCCAGGAATGCATAGCATCCATACATGGCGCCGCGCGGGCGCTCGCCATTGATGTGGATGCCGTCGAGTGATGCGGAGATGAGGAACGCCTCTGGAGACACAAACTTGTATTCGCGGTATGGGGGCCTGACAGTGATCGAGTGGGCAGGGAAAGGCGCATCAGTCCTCTTGATGGGCAGTTCCGCGCCGCTCATCTGCAGGATGAAGCTCTGTAGCTCCCTCGCTCCGTGCTCCTCGGCGGGCGAGGCGTCCTTGCAGAGCACGATGACGTAGTCGCTCTCCCCGTCCTTGACGAGCGTGACGTCCTCTCCGAGCGCGACCGCGGCAAGAAAGAGAGTCGCGAACAGCGTGCGTGCCATGTCGTACCCTCGATGGACTCCTGTGTGGCGCTGGCGGCCTATCTCTCTCGCGGTCGCCGGCCCACCTCCACCACGGCCTCCGCGAAAGCGATCGCCGCCGCCTTGCATGCGTCCAGCTCCCCAGAGAGCCACGCCGCGGCGAAGTTCGTCTCCGTCGGCGGGGGGAAGACCCGCGCGGCCGTCACCGCCGCGGCCTTCAGCGCGGCGTCCATCCCGATCGTCGCCTCGATCGGCGGGGCCACCAGGTACGCCATCGAGCTCCCCTGCGGGAGCCCTGCCTCCTTCGACAGGTAGGTGCCGAGGCTCGAGACTACGTGCGGGAAGACCGCGATCTCCCCCCGCTCGTCCGCCCGGTAGAAACAGGCGTCGTGCTCGAGGCAGCGGAGGAGCGCCCTGAGGCCCTCCTCCACCTCGTCGGGGCCCGGTCCCGCAAGGACGCCCAGGATCTCCCCCGACAATCGCCCCGACGCGTGGGCCGACCCCGCGTAGAGCGACCGTGCGTAGACGACGTCGACCGGGGCGTGCTTGGTCGCCTCGTCGAGCGCGACGTACGTCGG
>CAZYRM010000403.1:2057-3977 GCA_964649705.1 uncultured Planctomycetia bacterium | reverse complement strand
CGCACGATCGGCGTCATCTACCTGGACAACGCGGAGCAGCTCGAGGCCTTCTCGCCGGGCGACCAGGAGCTGGTGGGGATCCTCGCGGACCAGGCGGCGATCGCGATCGACAACGCGACGCTGCACGAGCGAAGCGTCCGCGACGCGCTCACGGGAACGCACAACCACGCGCACTTCGAGATGCGCCTGGAGGAGGAGGTCAAGCGCGCGCAGCGGCACGGGCGGATCTGCTCGCTCCTGCTGCTGGACATCGACGACTTCAAGCTGGTGAACGACGCCCTGGGCCACGAGGCGGGGAGCGCGGTGTTGCGGGAGACCGCGGAGGTCCTGCGCGAGGTGACGCGGAGCACGGACGTGACGGCGAGGCCCGGCGAGGCCGTCCCGGGGCCGCTCGTGGGGCGCTACGGCGGGGACGAGTTCGAGGTCCTCCTCGCGGAGACGGGGCGCGATGGGATGCGCGCGGTCGCGGACCGGATCCTCGAGCAGGTGCGGGGGAGGAGGTTCCAGGCCTCGGACCGCGAGGTCGACCTGCGTGTCTCGATCGGCGGGGCGACGTATCCCGACGACGCCGCGGACGCCCGGTCGCTCTTCCTCAAGGCCGACGAGGCGCTCTACCAGGCAAAGAAGGCGGGGAAGGACCGCTTCTGGACGTGGGAGGCCTCGGCCGAGGGCGGGACGGCGGAGCCGGAGGTGGACCCGCTCCTCCTCACCAAGGAGGGCAGGCTGCTGCTGACGCTGGTCTCGCGCGTGCTCGACGCCGACGCGGAGGGGGCGCCGGTGCTGGGAGTGTCGCTGCAGGCGCTCCTCAAGCTCACCTCGGCGGAGCGCGGGTTCCTCGTCTCGCTCGACGACCCGCCGCGGATCGAGGCGGCGCACGGGATGGAGACGCCGGACTTCGCGGCGGAGGGCTGGGCGGAGCGGTGGCCGTCGCTCGCGGAGGCAGGGAAGAGCGGGCAGGCGGCGTTGTGGGCGGCGGAGGGTCGGAGCTCGCTCGCGGTGCCGATCGGGGACGCCTTCGCGGTCCTGGAGTCGAACGCGACGAAGCGGCAGTTCGGCGAGGCGGAGCGGAACCTGGCGCAGATCTTCGCGCGCAAGGTCCAGGCGCCGGCCCGCGCGGCGGTGGTCCGCGCCCGTCGGGAGGCCTCGCTCAGGCGGATCGCGGGCTGGGTGACGACGGCGATGCAGGAGCTCCGCTCGAAGGGGGAGGACGGGGCGGACGCGAAGATGCTCAGATTCCTCGAGTCGCTGGAGCGCGAGGCACGGAAGGGAACGGAGTAAGATGACGTCGCTCGACGCCCTGTCGCAGGCCCTGGCGGCGCGCTCGCACAAGACGCTCCCCACCGAGGGGAAGCGCGCGGCGGCGGTGCTCCTGGCGCTCCTCCCGAACGGAGGGAAGTGGGACGTGCTCCTGACGAAGCGGACGGAGATGGTCGAGCACCACAAGGGGCAGATCTCCTTCCCTGGAGGGATGGTCGATCCAGGCGACGCCGATGCCGTGGCCACGGCGCTCAGGGAAGCGGACGAGGAGGTCGGAATCCCCACCTCGCTGGTGAGGGTGCTTGGGAGGCTGGACGACTTCTACACGGTCGCCACGCCGTTTCACGTCACCCCGATCGTCGGGGAGATCACGGGATCATTCGCACCCAGACTCAACCCGCGCGAGACCGCGGAGGTGATTTTCGCTCCGATGGCGCAGCTCCTGGATCCGATGCGGTGGAGGCAGGAGCAGTGGAAGGGGATCCCGGTGTCGTTCTACGACGTGGCGGGGGTGACAGTCTGGGGAGCGACCGCGAGGATCCTGGATCAGTTCCTCGAAATCTGGCGCAAAGTCCGCACGTAGACGATCCACGAATGCGCACGAATGGCCACGAATCGTGCGTGGAACACCGTGGATCGAGAGGACACCGGCGGCCGCGCGCC
>CAZYRM010000403.1:0-1957 GCA_964649705.1 uncultured Planctomycetia bacterium | reverse complement strand
CGCCATCCGATCGCGGGACGATTCGTGCGGATTCGTGTTCATTCGTGGATCAAAAACGAAGGTCTAGAGCGACGACGACGTTGATCCCCGCCTCGTTCTGCCCGCTCCCGTGGGTCCGGTAGTCGCGGTCCGTGAAGTTCTCCACCGCCAGCGACGCCCTCGCGTTCTCGAATAGCTCCGCCCCGCCCCGCACTGTCCACACGACGTACCCCGGCGATCCGCCGGGCGGAATCCGCTGCGTGTCCCGCTCATCTCCCGGCGAGAGGTGCGTCTGCTCCCCCGCGATCGTCGCGAACACCTCCGCCCAGTACTTCCCCGACCCATGGTCCCAGCGCAGCCCCACGAGCCCCGTGAGCGGCTGGACCTTCGACAGCGGACGATCGCGCAACTCCGTGTCGGGCGCGTTCCCGAACTGGTCGATCCGCCCCTCCACCCAAGCCACATTCCCGAACGCGGAGACCGGTCCCAGCACGCGGACCCGCCCCTCCAGCTCCACGCCCTGCACGAACCCGTTCCCTACGTTCTCGCGCCGGACCTCGGTCGCCCCGCCCACGACCGCCCCGGTCGGCGAGCGCACCAGCATCCCATCGACCATCGTGTAGAAGTACGCGACCGAGCCCCTCACGAGGTCGTACTCCGCCTTCACCCCCCCCTCGAACGTCACGTACTCCTCCGGCTGGATCCCGGGCGAGGGCGTCTCCAGGTCCCCGCTCTGCGCGATGTCGAAGCTCGTCAGGTCGGAGACGTTCGGCGCGCGGAATCCCTGCGAGACCCCGGCGTACGGGTTCCAGTGCTCCCCCGCGTGGTAGAGGAGCCTGAGGCTCCCGCTCACGTTCGTCCAGTCGTCCTCGATCGGGCTGATGACGACCGCGTCCGTCGGGTCGGGGTCGACCTCTCGCGCATCCACCTGCGCGTACGTGATCCTCCCACCCGCGATGAGTTCGAGCCGCCCCCAGAGCGTCACGTCCTCCTGCAGGAAGGCCCCGACGAGATCGTACGTCGTGTCGTCAGCCACAGGCCCGCGCGGAAGTGTCCGTCGGAACACGTCGTCGCGGAACGAGTCCACGTCGTCGTGGTACCACTCCGCGCCGTAGGTCAGGTCCCCGATCGGCGTCGGGCTCGTCGCCGCGAACCACAGGCCCCACGTCCCCACGTCGAACCCCTGGCGCGAGCGCCGGCCGTTCGACTGGACGCGGTCCTGGACCTCCTCCTGGCGCTGGAACGAGACGCTCACCATCGCCTCGCGGAAGAACGTCTCGGCGTCCATCACCTTGAGCTGAACGTACGCCAGGTCACGCCGCTGGTCGAAGTCGAGCTTGCGATCCGTCCCGACGGCCGTCCCCCTCCAGCTCTCACCCACCGTGGTCCGGTGCGTCCTCGCGGCGTGGTCGACGTCTCCCCGCTGGTACGCGAAGACCAGTTCGACGTGCTCGGACAGCAGCCAGTTCACCTTCGCGTCCGCGGCGCGGTCCTCGTACCCCGTGTCCTCCATCTCGCGGAGATGCGGCCCGCCGATCAGGTCTCCGTAGTCCCGCCAGCTCGCGCCGACCAGAAGGCCGAAGACGTCGTCGTGCGACGCGGAGACCTCGCCCCGCGTCGTGTGCGACTGCTCCGCCGAGGCGAAGCGGTAGTACACGCGACGGTCCCAGTCCAACCCGTCGACGTACTCTTCCCGCTCCCGCGTGATGGCGTTCACCGTCCCGCCGATCGCGTCGCTGCCGTAGAGGACGCTCGACGGGCCCTTGACGACCTCCAGCCGCTCGAGCGTCAGCGGGTCGATCGTCCCCGCGTACTGGTTGGGCCCCTCGCGGAAGACCGAGTTGTTCAGGCGGATCCCGTCGATCAGGAACAGCGTGCGAAACCCCGTGAACCCGCGGAGGAACGGCGAGCCTTGGCCGCGAGAGGTCTTCTGCACCATCACGCCGGGGACCTCCGAGAGGGCCTCCGGGACGGTGCG
>CAZYRM010000402.1:0-3991 GCA_964649705.1 uncultured Planctomycetia bacterium | reverse complement strand
TCGTGTCGATGCGCCTCAGGCGGTCCAGCTCCTTGCTCGCCGTCATGTCGCGGAAGACGACGATCAGCCCGACGACGGTCATCGCGTCGTCGCGCAGGATCGCGGTCCCGATCGCGAGCGGGAGGTCGCTCCCGCTGCTCGTGCGCATCGTGTACTGCCGCTCCATCGCGAAGCCGAACTCCCCCGTCTCCTTCAGGATCTCCTCCATCAGGGGCACGAGCGCCTTCGGCAGGGCGTCCGCGTACGACTTGCCGATCGCGTCGCCGACCTCCATGTCGAGCATCGCGGAGGCGTTCCGGTTAATCTGAGTCACGCGGTTCTCGAGGTCGAGCGTCACGATCCCGTTCGTAATGCTGTCGAGGATGTTCGAGAGGTGGCTCTTCGTCGTCGCCAGGTCGCGCACCTGGTCCTGGAGCCGCGCGCGCAGGCGGACGTTCGAGATCGACGCGGCGGCCTGGGCGGCGAGGAGGGAGAGCTGCTCGATCTGCTGCTGCGAGAGCCCCTCTCCCAGCCGGCTCGCGTCGACGGTCAGGAAGCCGTAGACGACGTCCCGCGTGACGATCGGGACGATCATGAGCATGCGCTCCTCGGGGAGCGGCACGGTCGTCGCCCGCCCCTCGCGAAGAGCCCATTCGAGCACGTCGCGCTCCGGAAGGGGCCCGACGCCGGTCCCCGAGTAGGCCCGGTGCGATCCGCCGGCCTCCTCGGTCAGCCAGCCGTGGACGCCGGGCTGCCCGATGGTCCTCCGGACGGCCTCGACGAGGTTCGACATCGTGGAGTCCTCGTCCGGGGCGGCCAGGATCCGCCGCAGGACGTCCTTGAGTGCCACGAGCTCGTCGATCGAGCGGAGCAGCTCGACGTTCGTGCGCTGGAGGTCCTCCAGCTCCCTCTTGAGATCGACGGGCTCGTCCATCGGACCTACTTCATGAAGTCGAGGAACACCAGCGCCTTCTCCATCTCCTGGTCCGTCTCGACCAGGATCGGCTCGAGCGAGGAGGCGGGCAGCTCCAGCGCCCCCCAGGCCGAGTCGGAGAGGGCCGGGATCTTGCGGTCGCCTCCGCTCCCCATCCGCATCGCGCGGCAGACGATGTCCGCGATGTGGATCACGGCGGTCGGCTTGAGCGAGTCTCCCGCGAGCGTCGGGTTGTGGTGGAACGCCGTGGCGTCCACGAGCCCCTTCGAGAGGTTCCACTTCTGGAAGAGCCAGCTCCCGAGCTCCGCGTGCGTGCAGCCGAGGATCTCCTCCTCCGCCTGCACCATCAGGATGTCCTTCTTCTTCACCGTGTCCAGGACCTGCACGAACTGGTCGTGGAGGAACTGGTCGATGATCACCTTGCCCAGGTCGTGGAGGAGGCCCGCGATGAAGAACTCCTCCAGCCCGCTGTAGCCGAGGCGCTTGGCGATTACCTTGGCGGCGGCGCCGACGCCGATCGAGTGCTTCCAGAACTCGTGGCGCTCGAACCCGCTGTCGCTCGTCCCCCCCTTGAACACGTCGAAGATCGTGCTCGACAGGACGATGCTCTTGATCGTGTTGAACCCGAGGATCACGATCGCGTGGGTGATCGTCGTGATCCGGTTCGGGAAGCCGTAGAAGGAGGAGTTCACGACGCGCAGGATCTTCGAGGTGATCGCCGGGTCCCGGCTGATGAGCTGCGCCACCTCCTTCGCGGAGGTCCGCGGGTTGCTCATCAGGCGGTTGATGTTCGCGAGCATCGTGGGGAGCGTCGGCAGGCCGCTGATGCGGTCGACGACCTTCCTCAGACGTTCCGCGGGATCGGCGCTCATCCCTACTTCACCTTCGACTTGAGGAACTGCTTCGCGTACTCCGCGAGCAGCTTCATGACATCGTTTCCGGTGACGCCGGCAAACATGTGATCGACGTCCGCGTCGATCGCCGCGAGGGCCTTGTCGCGGTCCTCGGCCGAGATCGGGGCGCCGGCGTCCTCGATGCAGATCGAGTCGACCCGGCGGGCCTTGAGGCGGTCCAGCCACTCGGAGGAGAGCTCGACCCCGTCCTGCAGCAGGAGCGCGCCCCCCGCGTCGGTCACGGGCTTCGCCAGGCGCATCCCCGGTTTCGCATCCTTGAGCGGGATGACCTTCATTTCGGGTGGTCGTCCTTCACCATGTCGATTTCGCCCGTCTGGAGGTCGTACTTCCACCTCCAGCCGTCCGGAGGGAGCGGGCACTTCACGCGAAGCGCCTTCGCGGCCTCTGCCAGGTTCTTCGCCCGGACGCCCTCCATCGCCTCGTAGGTCCGGAGGACGTCCCTCGCCTCCATCAGGGCGATCTTGCGCTTCTGCTCGATCATCGCGGTCACCGGCGCCGTCACGATCTCCCCGACGCTCGGCATGGCCACCGCCCCGGTCGGCTCGGCTACCACGGTCCCGCCCGAGTTCCCCCCGGAGCCCGAGACCGGGCCCGGGTCGTTGCGGACGGGCTGAGGCGCCACCGTCGGGCTCCCCCCGGACCTCGGCGGCGCCGGAGTCGTCGCGGGCGCGGACGCCTCCGGAGCGGAGGCCACCCGCGGGGGCGAGGCGTCCGTCGGCGGCTCCTTCCCGCACCCCGCGAGGAGGGCCGCCGCCATCGGCACCGCGATCCAGCGTCTCATGTCGAATCCCTAGTTCGCGTAGCTGTGCAGGCCCTTGAGGATGAAGTTCACGCCGTAGAACGTGAAGAAGACGGCCCCGAATCCCGCCACGCACGCCCAGGCCGCCGTCAGGCCGCGGCACCAGCCGATCATCCGCCCGTGCAGATAGACCGCGTAGATGAGCCAGCAGATGAGGGCCCAGATTTCCTTCGGATCCCATCCCCAGTAGCGGCCCCAGGACTCGTTCGCCCACAGGCCGCCGAGCATGACCCCCGCCGTGAGAAAGACGAAGGCCACCTGGACGGTACGGTAGATGTATGTCTCCAGGAGCGCGAGGTGCCCCGGGGCCCGCTTCCCGCAGGCATATCCGACCAGGTAGACGACGCTCACTCCGAAGGCGAGCGTCGACCCCGCGTACGCCACGGCCATGCAGGTGACGTGGTACTGCATCCAGTAGCTGCGAAGCACCGGGACGAGCGGCGAAAGGATGCGATACTCCGACGGCACCATCGTCTCGCCGATCAGCAGGATGGAAGCGGAGAGGAAGCTCCCCGCCGCGAGGAAGTAGCCCGAGCGATGGACTATCGAGAGCACGAAGCCGATCAGCGTGACCAGGGCCGAGCACATCGCCATGACTTCGAAGATGTTCCCCAGCGGCCAGCGCTCAGCGAGGACGCCGCGTCCGACGACCCAGAGGAGGCTCAATCCGATCGCCGCCCCCGCGGCCAGGAGGGGCAGCCACAGGTGCCTGCCGATCCCGAGCTGCACGAGCGAAATGATCGTCGCGGCGAAGAAGATGAACATCGCCCAGCGCAGGGGGCGGAAGGTGTTGATGAACGTCTCGAACGAGAGCCTCGCCGCGGTCGCGTAGATCGGCGGGTTCACCTTGGGCAGCAGGTCGGTCAGGCCTGCCAGGGCCTGGTTGACCATCATGGGATCGTGCGCGGCAAAACCGGCGCGCAGCAGCGCGTCCAGCTTGCGGAGCTCCGCCCCGTGCACGGCGCTCGCCTCTCCCGCCTCCGCGAGCGTCACCCAGGGGCGCTTCCCGTCCGCGCCGATCGGGACGGGGAGGAAGAGGTCGGCCATCCGCTCCAGCAGCGCCGCGCGGCCGGCGACGTCCTCGACGGCCTTGCGGAAGCGATCGCGCTTCTCCACGCCGGCCTTGGAGGTGTCCTTCGACAGCTCGTCGTAGTGCGTCTGGAGGACGCCAGAGGCCTCCGCCCGCTTCCACTCCTTCAGGCTGATCCACCGCCCGACGAACGTCTTCCCGTCCGCCCCCTTCCTCTGGAGCTCGATCGTGGCCGCGAGTCCCTTGTCGCGGACCTGGATCACCGGGTTGTCGAGCCACTTCTCCGGCTCGAAGACCATCGAGAGGAAGGTCACGACGGGGTCCTGGCCCTCGAT
>CAZYRM010000401.1:0-3995 GCA_964649705.1 uncultured Planctomycetia bacterium | reverse complement strand
TCGTCGATGAACGCCTGGACCGGCCCCCAGCGCCTGGCCGCGCGGTCGCGCCGCCGGTCGGGGTCGAGGCGGGCGTCGTAGCGGTCGGCCTCGATCGCCCTCAGCGTCTCGGAGAGGTCGGCGAACCTCCGGAGGACCGCGAGGACGAGAGGCGCCTTCGCGAGGGCCTCCTGCGCGCGCCGGGCCTCCTCCTGGGCATCCGCGGCCTCCTTCCGGGCCCCGGCCTCCCCGGCCTGGACCTGCTCGAACCTCCGCGAGGAGACGACCAGCCAGCCCGCCCACCCGAGGGCCATCGCCAGCATCGCGGCGAAGGGGAGGACGATGGCGCGTCTCTTCCAGGCCTTCCTCAGGAGGAGCGCCGCGCGCGGGAGGGGGCGCGCAAGGATCGGCTCCCCCTCCAGGTACCGCCCGAGGTCCGCGGCGAACTCCGCCATCGTGGGGTACCTGCGCGTCGGGTCCTTCTCGAGCGTCCTGAGGCAGATGGTCTCCACGTCGGCGTGGACGCGCGCGTTCACGCGTGACGGGCGGAGCGGCTCGGCCTCCGCGATGGCGTTCAGGAGCCCGCGGAGGTCCGGCCCTTCGAAGGGCGCGCGCCCGGTCAGCATCTCGTAGAGCACGACGCCCAGGGAGAACTGGTCCGAGGCGGGCCCCGCGACGTGCGTGCGGCCCGTCGCCTGCTCGGGGGACATGTATTCGGGCGTCCCCATGAACTGCCCGCTCACCGTCATCCCGGAGTCGACCGCGACCTCGCGCGCGAGGCCGAAGTCCATGACGTACGGCTGGCCGCGGCCGTCGACGAGGATGTTCGAGGGCTTGATGTCGCGGTGGACGACGCCGTTCGCGTGGGCGTACCCCAGGGCCTCGGCGACCTGGCGGACCCAGGAGATCAGCTCGCGAAGGGGAACGGGAGACTCGAGGATCGCGTCGAGCGTGCGGCCGTCGATGAAGTCGGCGGTGAAGAAGTGCTGCCCGTCCTCGACGCCGACGTCGTGCACCGGAACGATGTTCGGGTGGCGGAGCCTGGCGGCGAGCCGCGCCTCGCGAGCGAACCGCTCCACGCCTTCCCCTCCCCAGTCGGAGTCGGCGCGGATCATCTTGAGGGCGACGACGCGGGAAAGCTGGGAGTCCCACGCCTTCCAGACGACGCCCATCCCCCCGTGGCCAAGCTCCTCGACCAGCGTGTAGCGCCCGAACGGGCGGCCTTCGGGGGACGGCTGGGACGGCGACGAGGCCGGGGTCGCGCGGGCCTCCCCGTCTCCGGGCTGCGCCGACTGCGAGGCGATGACCGTCGGCTCAGCCTCGGTCCTCAGGTCCCGGGGCGAAGGCGGGTCGGAGGGATCGGGCATGCGCGGAATCCCGGCGGGGCGCCGCCATCATACGCAATTCTCAGTTCGCAACCTCGCATTTCTCAATACATGCCCAATCCTCGAAGCTCGAACCGTCCGCGCACGGCGGTTGAGGCTTCGAGGATTGGGCATGTATTGAGAAATGCGAGGTTGAGAAATGAGAATTCCGCGTGGTACGCTTCGCGCCCATGGAACCCGCCCGTTCGAAATACCTCGGCCTCTTCCTCGCCGCGCTCGCCAGCGTCGCGCTCGAGCTCATCCTGACGCGCATCTTCAGCGTCACGTCGTGGTATCACTTCGCCTTCGTCGCCGTGTCGATCGCGATGTTCGGGATCACGGCGGGGGCCGTGGCCGTCGAGTTCCTCGCGGGGCGGAAGGGGCCTGACGGGGACGCGAGGCTCCTACGGAACGTCGCGCTCTGGTTCGGTCCCGGGGCCGCGCTCGCCGTCTTCGCCGCCGTCGGAATCCCGTTCGAAGACCCCAGGACGCCGAAGGATACGCTCGTCCTCGCGCTTACCTATCTCCTCGAGGCCGTCCCGTTCTTCTTCTGCGGCGCGCTGACCTCGCTCGTCCTGCGCGCCCACCCGACGCACGCCGGGAGCCTCTACGCGGTCGACCTCGTCGGCGCCGCGCTCGGCTGCGCGCTCGTCGTGCCGATGCTCGAAGTCCTCGACGGTCCCTCGGCGGCCCTCGCGATGGCCGTCGTCGCGGGGCTCTCCGCCCTCGTCCTCTCCTCCGGCGACGACCGGGCCCGGGGGAGGGCCGTCGTCGCGACCGTGGCCCTAGGCGTCCTCCTCCTGGCCAACACCCGCTATTCCATGGCGCGCATCTACTGGGACAAGATGTGGGGGGGGCGCGCGCCGGTCCCCACCTGGGAGCGGTGGAACGCCTTCTCGCGGATCCGCGTCCAGGAGATGGGGCCCTCGGAGCCCGCCTTCTGGGGAGCGGCCCCGGCGATGCCGAAGCAGCCCCCCGTCGATCAGATGTACATGGACATCGACGGAGGCGCGGCGACGTGGCTGACCCGGTGGACCGGGGACCCGAAGGACATCGAGTTCCTCAAGTGGGACGTCACCGCCGCCGGCCACTACCTGGTCAAGGACGCAAAGGTCCTCTCGCTCGGCGTCGGCGGCGGGCGGGACCTGCTCACCTCGATCGCCTTTGGACAGAAGTCGGCGACGGGCGTCGAGATCAACGAGGCAATCCTCGATGCCGACCTCGACGTCTTCGGGCGCTTCACCGGGCCGCTCGACCGCCTCCCGGGCGTGCGGCTGGTGAACGACGAGGCGCGGAGCTGGACCGCGCGGACGGACGAGCGCTTCGACCTCATCGTGATGTCGCTCACCGACACGGCCGCCGCGTCGAGCGCGGGGGCCTACGTCCTGACCGAGAACAGCCTCTACACCAAGGAGGCGATCCGCCTCTTCCATGACCACCTGACGGAGCGCGGGGTCCTCTCGATCACGCGCTGGCACCTGTCGGGGTTCCCCGCGGAGATGTGGCGCCTGCTCGCGCTCGGCGCCGCGACGCTCAAAGACCTCGGCGTCGCCGACCCGCGCCTCCACCTCCTGTCCGTGCACCGGGAACGCCCCTCGGGCTCGGCGCCCGAGGGGTTCGTGGCCGACGGCTGCGGCACGATGCTCCTCTCGCGGAGCCCGCTCGACCCGGAGGCGGTCCGCGCGTGGGTCGCGAAGATGGAGGAGATGGGGTTCGTCGTCGACCTCGCCCCGGGGCACGCGCGGGACCCGCTCTTCGAGCGGATCGCGGAGACGGGGGACGCCGCGGAGCTGGAGCGCGAGCACGGGATCGACCTCTCGCCTCCGACGGACGACCGTCCCTTCTACTTCCACATGCAGCGGCTCACGGACGTCCTGACGCCGTTCACGGCGAGGCCCAAGATCGCGGAGAGCCGCGCGAACCGCGTGCTCGGGGCGCTCCTCGTCGTGACGATGGCGCTCGCGGCGCTCTTCATCGTGGTGCCTCTCTGGAGGCTCTCCCGCCGCGGGGCGTCCTCCGGGCCGGGAAGCTCCCCGCGCCGCGGGACGTGGGCGCTCTTCTTCGTCTCGATCGGCGTGGCGTTCATGCTGGTCGAGATCAGCCAGATGCAGAGGCTGATCCTCTTCCTCGGCCACCCGATCTACGGCCTGTCCGTCGTGCTCTTCGGGCTGCTCGTCTCGAGCGGGTTCGGGAGCTTCGCTTCGGGGGCGCTCGCCCGCCGGGAGCGCCCGGCGCTCGCGATCGCGTTCGTGCCGCTGCTCGTGCTCCTGGTCGTGTTCGGGTTCGCCGCGCCGCGCCTGCTTGCGGAGTACGCGGGGGCGTCGACGCTGGCGCGCGTCTGGATCTCGCTCGAGTGCCTCCTGCCGATCGGGTTCTTCATGGGTTTCCCGTTCCCGCTCGCAATGGGGATCGCGGGGAGGCGCGACGGCGCGCCGCTGGCGTGGTTCTACGGCGTGAACGGCGCCGCGAGCGTCTGCGCCTCGGTCATCTCGATGGTCCTCTCGCTCACCTTCGGCATCTCGGCGGCGTTCTGGACCGGGGTCGCGATCTACGTGGCGGCGTGGGGTCTGCTCGCGGCGGCGAGGCGCCCTTAAAAAGAATCGGGGGTGGTCCCGGCTTTCGCCACAGGAGGACCACCCCCGGTCAGGGGGC
>CAZYRM010000400.1:0-4076 GCA_964649705.1 uncultured Planctomycetia bacterium | reverse complement strand
AACCCCTCGACCCACAGATGGACCACCCACCAGCGCCAGTACTCCATCACCGAGATGTGGGTCCGCGCCCCGTAGAGCAGCCCCGCGGCGTAGAAGAGCCCGATCGCCGCCGCCGACCCCGCGAACATCAGAATCAACGACCTCGACGCGTCCCGGCGCATGAGCGCGGGCCACAGCGCGCGGAGCATCAGCCCGAGCCATAGCACCAGCCCAGCGAACAGGGCGATCTGGAACACGCGCCCCAGCTCCACGTACTCGTACCCCTGGTGGCCCAGCCAGAACGATGTCCCGAGGCCGAGCTTCTGCTGGATGGCGAGCCACTCGCCCGCGAGCGAGCCTCCCACGACGAGCACCAGCGCGCCGAACAGGGCATTCACGCCGAGCCGCTGGAACCGCGGCTCGCGGCCCCCCGCCGCCGGTCCCAGGAACAGCCCCGCCGCCAGGAAGGCCGTCGCAATCCAGAACACCGCGAGCTGGATGTGCCACGTCCGCGTCACTGCGTAGGGCAGGAACTTCGCCAGCGGGATCCCGAAGACCCCCTGCCCTTCCACCGTGTAGTGAGCCGTCAGCACGCCGAGCATCACCTGCACGACGAACAGCGCCAGCACGACGACGACGTACTTCCCCACCGCGCGCATCGAGGGCGTCAGTTTGATGCCGTCGAGCGGGTCCTCCGCCGGCGGCGTCGGGGCCTCCTCCTCGTCGCCGCGAGAGCCCTTGTGCCAGGCCAGCAGGCCGATCCCGCCGAGGAGCAGCACGACGCTCGCGATCGACCACAGGACGTTCGCCCCCGTCGGGCGGTTGCCGATCAGCGGCTCGTGCGGCCAGTTGTTCGTGTACGTCACCGTGGACCCGGGCCGCTCCGTCGCGCAGGCCCACGCCGTCCAGAAGAAGAACGCCGTGATTGCCTCGCGGCGCGCCGGGTCCGGCACCGGGTTCTCGTGGATGGCGTACGCCGTCCGCAGCCCCTTCAACGCGGGGTCGTCGGAGAAGAGCGCCTTGTAGTGCTCCGCGGTCCTCGAGATCGCCTCCGCGCGGGCCGCGCTGACGCGCACCGTGCCCGCCGCCGCGTCGTACGTGTTCTTCCGCATCTCGCCGCGCACGCGCTCGCGCGCCGCCGCCTGCTCCTCGGGCGGGAGCGCCTCGTAGCGCCCTCCCCTCGCGAGCGCGTACGAATCGAGGAGCGCCGTGGCCTCGCGGTGCAGCCAGTCCGCGGACCAGTCGGGGGCCTGGTACGCACCGTGGCCCCAGATCGAGCCGACCTGCTGGCCCCCCATCGACTGCCAGGACTCCTGGCCGCGCAGGATGTCCTCGCGCGTCAGCAGGACCCGCCCGTCTTCCGCCACCACCCGCTCCGGGATCGGCGGCGCCTGGCGGTAGACCTCCCTGCCCAGGAAGCCGAGCACGCCGAAGGAGCCCAGCACGACCAGGGCGAGCGCGATCCAATACCTGCGGTTCGAACGCATCGGAATCCCTCCTTCGCGGCTATGCCAGGGCCCTCGGGAACAGGATGTGGTTCTCGAGGTGGATGTGCTCCATGAACTCGACCTCGAGCTGATCGAGGCTCTTGTAGAGGTTGATCCACGACGTGCAGGCCTCCGCCGGCGGCACGAGGTCGCCCGTGATGCGGCGGATCTCCCGCAGCGCCTCCGCGACCTCGCGGTGGTCCTGGACCATGACGTGGATCGGCATCTGGGCGAACTGCCCCTGCCCCGCGCGGATCATCGGGAAGAGGACCTGCTCCTCCTTCTCCATGTGCGGCTCCACCTCGTCGCGGAGGCGCACGAGCACGTTCGCGAGGCCCTTCGGCGCGGTCGGCTTGTCCCTGTGGACGTTCTCCACCTTGCGCGCGAGCGCGATGAGCCGCTCGAACTCCGCGGCGAGCGGCTTGTGGTAGCGCGCCACGAGGTGGTCCGCGAGCTCGGTGAGCGGGCGCTCCTCCCAGCTCGTCTCGGGGGAGGCCGGCCCGGGCGCCTGAAGCACCTCCAGCAGGAGGGCCTGGGCGTCGAGGCCGGCCTCCGAGCACGCCTCGGCGAGGGTCTTCCCACCCCCGCAGCAGAAGTCGAGGCGGTGGCGGTGGAGCACGCGCGCGGCGTGAGGCGACTGGATGACGATGCTGGCCAGGGCGGTGTTGGGGGTCAACATGGCATCTCCTCCTGTGATGATTGTGGGAGGATAGGCAGCGCACGTGCCAACGATTCGAGCGTTGCAGGCCAAGGGTTTAGGTCGTGTGTTGTGGACCCGACAGCACCTGCGCTGTTGTGCGAAATCCAACCGCGTTGTAAGATTCACAGCGATGGACGCCCTGGAACTGCTAACGACCGTCGCTCTCGACCTGACGTCGGCCCTCTCGGCCCAGGATCGCTATCGCAGGCTCCTGGAGGTCGTCCGTCGGGTCCTGCCCTGCGACGCGGCCGCGCTGCTCAGGCTCGACGGGGACTCGCTCGTGCCGGTCGCGACGCACGGCCTCGCGGCCGACACGCTGGGGAGGCGATTCCGGCTCGCGGAGCACCCGCGGCTCGGGCGGATCTGCGACTCACGTGAGCCGGTGCTCTTTCCGCCCGACTGCGACCTGCCGGACCCGTACGACGGGCTCGTCGCCGGAGACTCGACATCGCTGGAGCGGATCCACGCCTGCCTCGGGTGCGCGCTCTACGTCGAGGGGGCCCTCGTCGGGGCCCTGACGGCCGACGCGCTGACGCCCGGCGCCTTCGACGGGATCGACACGCGGCTCCTCGCGGCGCTCGGCGCCCTCGCGGGGGCGGCGATGCGGACCTCGCGCCTCATCGAGGCGCTGGAGGCGACGGCGGCGCGTCAGGGGCGGATCGCCAGGGACCTGATGCGCGATGCGCAGCTCGGGCAGGGAGGCCAGCTCCTCGGTTCGGGCGAGGCGATGGAGAGGCTCCGCCGCGACATCGCGCTGGTCGGCCCGTCGGACTACACGGTCCTCGTCGCGGGCGAAACGGGCGTGGGGAAGGAGCTGGTCGCGCGCGCGATCCACGCGGCGTCGAAGCGGTGCGAAGAGCCGCTCCTCCACGTCAACTGCGCGGCGCTGCCGGAGACGCTGGCGGAGAGCGAGCTCTTCGGCCACGCGAAGGGCGCCTTCACGGGCGCCGCGTCGGACCGCGCGGGGAAGTTCGAGGTCGCGGACGGGGCGACGCTCTTCCTCGACGAGGTGGGCGAGCTTCCGCTCTCGATCCAGCCGAAGCTGCTGAGGGCGCTCCAGTCGGGGGAGATCCAACGGGTGGGGACCGACCGTCCTCTTCGCGTGGACGTCCGCGTGCTCGCCGCGACGAACCGGGACCTCGCCGCCGAGGTCGCCTCGGGGCGGTTCCGTGCGGACCTCTTCCACCGGCTGAACGTCTACCCGATCCGCGTCCCCCCGCTGCGCGAGCGGCGCGAGGACGTGGCGGTGCTCGCGGGATACTTTTGCGACGTGGGGCGTGCCCGGCTCGGCCTCGGGCCGGTGAGGCTGTCGCCCGAGGCGCTTGAGGCCCTCCGCCGGCACGATTGGCCGGGGAACGTCCGCGAGATGGAGAACGTCCTCTCGCGGGCCGTGCTCAAGGCGGCCGCGGGGACGCCGCGCGGCGGGCACGTGGTCGTCGCGGTCGGGCACCTGGGACCCGAGTTCTCCGTCGGGACGGCGCCCGTCGAGGCGACGACGATCGCGGCGGAGGCCGTGCCCCGGGGCGCGACGCTCCGCGAGACCGTGGACGCCTTCCAGCGCGAGCTGATCCGTCGCGCGCTCGCCGAGGCGGACGGCCGCTGGGCGGCGGCCGCGCGCGCCCTCGGGATGCACCGCAGCAACCTGCACCACCTCGCCGAGCGCCTCGGGCTCAGGACCGCCGGGAAGGAGTGACCTTCCCTGCCTCTTCCCCCCGCGGATCCGCGATCACGCCTCGTGGGACAGGACGAGTCGATGGAGGAGGAGCCGCAACTCGTCGACGTCCAGCAGGCGGTGACGCGCCGCCGTGTACCGGTCCGCCGGGCCGACCCGCGCGGTCACGGCGCCGGGCCCGAGCCCGCGGAAGGCCTCCTCGTCCGCCTCGTCGTCGCCGACGTAGACGATGCCGTCC
>CAZYRM010000399.1:0-4135 GCA_964649705.1 uncultured Planctomycetia bacterium | reverse complement strand
GGCGGAGCGCCTGAAGCGGCGCTGGGCGGGGCGCGTGCGGATCGTGGACGAGGACACCTTGCACGTGGTCCTCTCCCCCGCCGAGGCGGCGCCGCGGCGGCTGGTGCCGCTCCTCAAGCGCATCCTGGGCGCGGAGCCCGAGCGCTCGCGCGCGCGCGGGCGGTCGTGAGCGGGGATGGGGCCCGTGCCGCGCGGGCGGGGCTTGCCTATTCCCTTTTCACCGCCGAGGGACGCCAAGAGGCGCCAAGAAGTCGGGTTCCTGGCGCGGGACCGCAGGCGCTCGCACGCGAGACTACTGCAGGCACTCGGTGTACTTGAACACGTAATCGGCCCGCCCGCGGCGGCTCCACACCTCGAGGTACAACCACGCGAGCAGACTCAGCACGGCAAGCGCCACGAGGCACTCCACCAAGGGTTGCCTGAGCATGGGGTGGAACATGCCGAACACTGGCAGGCCGCTGAGAACGAGAAGGAGAAACCCGACCCCCAGCTTCACCTGGGTGTCTTGACGGAAGAAGCACTGGACTTGCAGACAGGTCACAGCGGGGATGAGCGCGAGGGTCGCGAAGGCGACTTTCGCCGCGTCGACGGGGAAGACCCCCCGGGCGCCGACCAGGCCCGCCCATGCATACCCCGCGAGGATCGGAAGCGACAGGGCCCATCGCACGAGGGCGGTCTTCAAGGCGATCCGGGCGATCTCCCAGAGCCCTACGGGATAGTGGACGAAGGGCACAGACAAAACGCTGCCCGCGGGGATCGGAACGAATCCCGCGAATCGAACGCCGGCGAAAAACGTGAGGAGGGACGCCAGGGCGAGGCAGAGTCTCGGATCTACCGTTTGGCCGGCGCCTACCGTGCCGACGATGGTGATCAGAGCCGCGATTGCCCAGCCGATCGGCCAGGCGAGTCGTCCCCCTGTCGCGGAGCCGAGGAATAGGTCCAGCAGCAGGGTCTCACGCGGCGAGAGGATCAGCCGCGCCGCAATCGCCTGTGGCACGTTCCGGTTCGGCAGGAGGGCCCGGTCGAGCGCGACCCGCTCCACACGGACCGGGGCGTCGCGTGGCGGCGCGGCCGAACCCAGCGCTTCGATCAAGACCTCCTCGTGGACCCGGACGAGGCCCCGCAGGGACCGACTCATTGTCGCGAGCAACAGGGCCGGCGGAATCGCAATCAGCGCGGCGAAAAGGCCTGCAGACCCGTGGCACGCCCATGCCACACCGCCCGTCGGAACGAGGATCGCCGCTGACGAGAGCGCCCACCTCGCGCCATGCCCCCACGACGCCCACGACCAGAGGATGACCACTCCCGCGACGACGGCAATCGGTCCCCCCAGCGGGGTCCACCGAAGCCAGAGCCTCCGGACGAGGAACACAGCGAACGCCGCAGCCACCACCCACTGGGCGAGCGACAGCGCCACCGCGCCGAGGATCGCGCAGGCCCCGTGGGTGCGGACCGGCAGGACGTGACAGAGGAGGAGGACGAGGACCCACGGGAGCCTCCCGACGCACGCCCTTCGAAACGCATGGTCGACCAGGTCCTTGCCGGGGATGGGGTGATGGAACAGGGCGTGGCCCCCCGTTCCCCAGAGCGCGACGATGAACCGAAATGCGAGGTGGAGGGAGACTCCGAGGGCAATGGCTGCCCCTCCCGCGATCGACGACTCGACGCTGGCACCTCGGGCCAGGAACGCCACGCCGAAAGCCACCATGAAGAAATTGCACCACCGGCTGGCGGCCTCATCGTAGGACACGCGGCGCCGCTTTCGCTCCCTTCGCATGGCCTTGGCGAGCGTCGAGTCGCGACGAAACGCGATTCTCAGGCGTCGCTCCATCGAAGGCCACCGGAAGCCGCTCATCGGTTGCTCCCTAGCCTCGCGAGCAGGGCCTCGAGGGCGGCTTCCTGGCGTCCGGCTCGCTCGCGCAGCTCTGCCATCGTCCCGTAGGCGTACACGATCCCCTCGTGGAGGATGCACGCCCGGTCCGCGAACCCCTCGGCGACCTCGACGATCTGCGTCGAGTAGAGGATGGTCTTGCCCCTGCTGCTGGCCTCGGCGGCGTGGTTCTTGAACGCGGCGAGGCCGACGGGGTCCATCCCCGAGGCGAACGGCTCGTCGACAATCCACAGCTCCGGGTCGACCGCGAGGAGACCAACGAGCGCGGCCTTGTAGAGCTCGCCGCGCGAGAACGTCGCCATCGGGGACTCCGCGAGCGTGGCGATCCCGAGCTCCCTGAACAGCTCCACGACGCGCGTCTCCAGCGCCTCGCCGGTCACCTCGTAAAGACGGAGGCACATGGCGACGTGTTGCAGCGGGGTCATGCTCGGGATGACCGCCGGCGTGTCGGGGAGGAACATGAAGCGGCGTCGCAGGTCGAGTCGGGTCCGGCGGAACGCCTGGCCGTCGTACAGGACCTCGCCCTGGTCCGGGACGACGAGTCCCGCCAGGCAGCGGAAGAGGGTCGTCTTCCCCGCCCCATTGGCCCCGAGCACGGCCACAATCGTCCCTG
Source organism: uncultured Planctomycetia bacterium (assembly GCA_964649705.1). GTDB lineage: Bacteria > Planctomycetota > MHYJ01 > WSZJ01 > CAZYRM01 > CAZYRM01. The sequence continues at coordinate 1,631 of CAZYRM010000399.1, read as the reverse complement.
GCTCGACCGTGAGGCCTACCCCGCTCAGTGCCTTGACCTTGCCGTAGGCTTTGTAGACCCCACTCAGCTCGACACGCATTGCGGCTCCCCTGCGGACATGGGAGCAAGCTACGGCAGCGGGACAGGTCTCGTCAATCTCGGCCCTGTGCGGACGGGGTGGACGCTCATTGCCGTACGCATAGGATCCGATCCTGGTCGAGGAGGCGGCTGACACCCGCGGGCGGGGGTTGCCGATTCCCTTTCTTCACCGCCAAGGGACGCCAAGAGGCGCCAAGCATCGGGGCCCCGCCTCACGGCAGTCCGCACGGCGGGGTCCACGCGGATCTTTGGCGAGGACACGCTGCACGTGGTCCTCTCCCCCCGCCGAGGCGGCGCCGCGCCGGCTGGTACCGCTCCTCAAGCGCATCCTGGGCGCCGAGCCCGAGCGCTCCAGCGCGCGGGCGGTCGTAGACCGGCAGGCGCACGGACTTCGCCACGCACGGTCGAGACAGTGCTCCCCTACTCTGGGAAAAGGACGAGCCCCTCCGCGGCCGCCGCAGCCCTCAGCCGACGGTCGTGGCTGGCCATCTCCACGGCGTCTGTCACGCTGCCCTCGACGTGGAGGGCCGCCGCCAGGTGCAGGCTGTCGTTCGCGCCCAGGCCGTGCTTCACAGCCAGGCGCCTCGCGTTCGAAAACAGTTCGTCAAGCCTGCTCCGCAGGCTCAGTTTCTCCAGCCGACGGTGCACCGAGAGCACAGCACGCAGAAGACCTGCCGAAGTCTCGTCGCGGCGTCGTGGAATCCGCGAGACGGCGGAAACGATCTCCAGCTCCGTGACATGGGACAGGGTGAATTGCCTCGATGGCTCGCGGAGCTTGACGAACACCTCCGGCGAGAGCGAGAGCAGGGCGCTCGTGTCCCAGTAGACGCTCACGAGCGTCTTTCTCGAAGGAAGCGCCGCATGGCGGCTCGCCCGAGGGCGGCGAGCTTCCGACTGGCCCGCGGTGGGTACGCCCTGCTCTCGGCAGGGAGCATCTCCCCACTTCGCAGGGCGGCCTCCCACCACTCGGCTTCAGGCAGCTTCTCCGGTACGCTCCGCCTCCCCGAAGGACGCATGACCACGGCGATCGGTTTCCCGTGACGCGTGACAGCGACGGGATCCCCCGATTCGACCAGCCTGAGGTACCGCGCGAGATGTGCCTTGAAGTCTCGGATGCTCGCGAGTTGCATGTGTGACCTCTAGGGTCATTCTAGATAGGAGGGCGCATGGAGGTCAATGCCCTGGGCTCTGGAGGATGCCAGGCGTCCGATCGCGACAAGCCGCCGCGACGACGACACCCCCTGGGAGGTTACGGGGGAGAAGAGGAGGGCGGCGCCCGGAGCCGCGGGGTGCGCGGTCGGGCACCGCCTGGGGGAGCTGCGCTACACCGTCTTCTCGATCAGGCTGCGCAGGTCGGGACGGTCCTGGAGGGCCGTCAGGAGGCGCTTCCGCCAGGGGTGGAACCACCGGCGGAACCCCTCCGTCGCCTCGTGGAGCGCGGCCGAGGCCGACTCCTGAGAGGCCTTCATGCGCTCGTGGTCCATCTCCGAACGGACGAGCGCCTCCACCCGCCCGAGGAGCCCCTCGATCGCCTCCCGACCGTATCCGTACGG
>CAZYRM010000398.1:0-4139 GCA_964649705.1 uncultured Planctomycetia bacterium | reverse complement strand
CCACATCGTCCAGACGTGCAAGCGCATCCTGTGGATCGATGGCGTGCGCGCCCTCGCGATGCTACAGGGCGTCTGGTGGTTTGCCATGTACCTGGATGCGCACCGCGTGGAGGGGAATGACCCCTTGCGGCGCATCCAGGCGGCCTGCCTGAAGCTCGCGGAAAAGGTGCGAGGGATCGTGGATGCATCCGATCCCGGGCCGCAGCTATTCTCGGACCTCTCGGCCTACCGGTGGGCGGCGGGTCGATGACCGTCGCTCACTTCCCGCTACTCCGCCTCATCCCCGCCGCAGGGGAGCGTTCCGCACTCGATGGGGAGCTGCGGGACGGGCTGGGGGAGGCGGTCGGAGTCGACCGCGGGGAAGCCGAGCAGGACGCGTTCCTCCGCGAGGAAGGCGTCGAGCAGGCGGCCGACCGCGCGGTACTCCTCGACGGGGGCGTTGCGCGCGAGGAGTCGGCCGAAGGCGGGGCCCCACTTGCCGAGGTGGTCGCGGACGAAGGCGGCGAGCACGTCGCGGGAGACCTCGGCCTTCGCCTCGTCGGTCGCGAGGCGCTGCTTCTCGAGGAGCCATGCGGCAAACTCGAGCTCGGGCCCGACGTGGTCGGCCCCCTCGCCGCGCTGGCTGTCGATCCGTAGGCCGAAGGAGCGGTAGAAGCCGGCCACGTCCGCGAGGACGTTCGTCTGCTCGAAGACCGTGGGCTGGCCGTAGTGCGTCTCGTACGGCGGGTAGGCCCCCGCGGCCGTGTGGCCGAAGGTCGAACGGAAGAGGCTCGCCCGCGTCTCGGCATCGACCCCGTCCCAGAGCGAGCGGGCCTCGATCCACGGGCCCTCGGCCCGAGGCAGCGGAGGCAGGCACGCGCCGAGGAACGGGTCCTGCAGGGCGATCGACAGGAAGCGGTACGTCGCGATGCGGTCCTGGGCGTCCATGCGAGGCTCCTTCCACGGACGCCCCTACGGGCGTCGATCCCCCGCGCCCTTACGGGCGCGACTCCAGAGGCTCTAGATCGAGTTGAAGTGCTTCGCGTCGCGGACCACGAACGGCTCCTCGACGGTCGTCCGGAACAGCTCCTGGCCGTCCTTCCCGAAGGCGACCACCGTGTCGTTGAAGAGCTCGTGCGTCTTGCCGTCCAGCGTCGTCTCCCCGATCTTGGCTCCCTCCTCGATCGCGTAGGAGAAGATGATCCGCTGGTTCTTGCGGAAGAGCTGGAGCACGGCCAGGAGCTCGCGGGTCGGGTGCGCATAGGCCTCGATCGCGGCATCGACGCCCGGCCCGAACATCTGGCGCAGATACTCGCGATTGACCCACCGCGGCGGGATGTAGTACCCGTTCGGCTGTGTGCCGAACTGCGGGTAGAGCGGCAAGGCCACCTTCGCGACCTTCACCAGGTAGTAGAGCGGGTTCTTGGGGTCCTCCGCCCAGGCCCCGCCCTCGTCGACCTTCACGAGACCCTGCATGCGGATCTGCCCGATGCAGGCGGTCATGCACCGCGTCTCCATCGGCACGCCGCCGCACTGCGGGTCCTTCCCCTCGATGCGCGGGTAGCAGGCGACGCACTTCTCGCTGATCCGCGTGTTTCCGCGGTACATCGTCTTCTTGTACGGGCAGGCCTCCATGCACTTCCGGTAGCCGCGGCAGCGCGACTGGTCGATCAGGACGATCCCGTCCTCAGGCCGCTTGTAGATCGCCTTCCTCGGGCACGCCGCCAGGCACGCGGGATAGCTGCAATGGTTGCAGATCCGCTGGAGGTAGAAGAACCAGGTCTTGTGCTCGGGGAGCTTCACGCCCTCGGGGTGGATCTGGTCCTTCACGCCCTTGTACCCGGTCGCCGTGTCCTCGTAGAGGTTCGGGGCGGTCCACTCGAAGTCGGTCGGGAGGTACCCGAGGGCCTCCTGGTGCCCGTTCGGGCCGAACTGCTTCTTCGCCGCGTCGAAGACCGTCATCCCGTCGAAGCGGCCGTACGGCGCGGCCTTCTCTTCCTTCGCCGAGGAGTTCCAGACCTGCCCGCCGGGGTTGGACTGCTCCAGCATCGAGAGGAGCTTCACGTCCCAGTGGTGGGGGTAGCCGCCGTACGGCTTCGTTTCGACGTTGTTCCACCACATGTACTCCTGGCCCTTCGAGAAGGTCCAGGTCGACTTGCACGCCATCGTGCAGGTCTGGCAGGCGATGCACCGGTTCGTGTTGAACACGAACGCGAACTGCCGGTCGGGGTAGTGCGCGTCGTACGTGTACTCCATCTTCCGGCCGAGCTGCCAGTTGTAGACCTCGGACATGGGGTCCTCCTACGTGCGCACGAACGTCCAACGCGACAGGACGCGGTCGATCACGTCCTTCACCCAGGCCTCGCCGTAGCTCACATACAGCCGATGCGTTCCCGCATAGAGCGGGTTCGCGAACATCCCGAGGAGCCGCTCGCGGTCGAAGCCCATCTGGCCGAACTCCTCGACGAAGCACTCCGCCATGCGTGCGTCGGTCCCCGCGTCGGCGGGGACGCTCATGGCGACGAACTCCATCGGGTCCTCGGGGTCGCACTCTTCTTTGGGCATCTCAGCCTCCGCTCGCCGCCCTTACGGGCGTCGATCCACCGCGCCCTTACGGGCGCGACTCCAGCAGGCCTAGCCGGGGTTGACCTTGGTCAGGTCGCCCGCGAGGTACCGCTTCATCACCTCGCTCTCGTTGTCCGGCGTCATCCCGCTGGCCGCGCCCTGCCAGATGCCGACGGCCCCGAGGCCGCCGTCCTCGGCCTTCTGGATCCGGACGAGCGTCTCCTTCGGGACCGTGTTGATCATGTGGTTGTCCGACTCCCCGCCGAACAGGAACTTCATCTTGCTCTTCGCCTTGTGGAAGAGGGAGTCGAGCTGGTGCATCGGCATCAGCCACCCGCGGGTCAGGCTCTGCTGAGACCCGTACCGGAGGTCGGCCTGGTACCCCGTCCCCTCCGAGAGGGCGCGCCCGTCGGGCCGCGTCTCGTGCGCCCGCACGGAGCGCTCCGTCGCGATGAACGGCGCGTGCTTGCTCATGACCGCGTTGTAGGGGTAGGCCGGGTTGTACTTCACCCGCAGCATGAGCCTCGCGACCTTGTAGAACGGGTCGTTCGGCTTCCACCCCGCGTACGGACGGTCCGTCGGGTTCGCGTCGACGTAGACGTAGTCGCCGTCGTTGATCCCGAGGTCGCGCGCCGCCTGGGGGTTCATGTGAAGCTGGTGCTCGCCGACGTACGGGGCGCGCTTGTCGACCCGGTAGGGGTCGCCGAAATTCGAGTCCCAGATCAGGTGCCAGTCGACCGTGCTCCATGACGAGTGCACGCGGTGCCGCGTCTTCGGCGTGATCGCGAAGAACTGGTACCCCTTCTCCCAGAGCGGGTTCTTCGTGTTCTTCGCCTCGCTCCAGGGGAGCTTCACGTTCCGCACCTGACGGGCGTCCGCGTCCATCTCGTCCCACGGGATGCCGTAGTCGTCGGGCCGCACGTACGGGTTCGAGCTGATGATCACGTTCGGCAGGTACGGCGTCGCCTCCGGCCCCTCGCGGTGGACGATGAAGTTCTCGCCGTACTCGATGATCTCCGACTCGTCGTTGTACGCCTGCAGCCTCCCCGTGGGCGTGAAGAAGGGCATCGACTCGTGGACCTGCTCCCAGAACGGGATTCGCGGCGACGTGCGGCTCAAGTAGATGCAGGCCCCCGGCTCGCCGTACTTCCCGTCCATGATGTCCTTGTAGGTGTACCCGTGGAGCGTGCAGCTCCCGTCGAGAAGGCGGTCGATGTAGACCTCGGGGCGCCCCTCGAGCGCGAACTTCCAGTAGTCGACGCACCTCGTGTCGCCGATCAGCTCCCCGAGCTTGGCCGCCATCCCGGCCAGGATCATCACGTCGTCCTTGGAGTCGAACAGCGGGTCGATCCCGCCCTTCCAGATCTGGATGAACGGGTTCGAGCAGGAGGCCGTGATCTCGGGCGTCTTCGTCTCGGCCCAGGAGTTGGCGGGGAACGCGAAGTCCGAGTACTCGATCGACGCGGTCATCTCGATGTCGTTCGACATGATCAGCTCGACCCGCGGGTCGACGTTCTTGATCATCTCGTACGCCCACTTCGCGTTGTTGATGAGGTTGACGTTCGTGAACCACATGACCTTGGTGGGCGAGGGCA
>CAZYRM010000397.1:0-4161 GCA_964649705.1 uncultured Planctomycetia bacterium | reverse complement strand
GCTCGTTCTCGGTCTCGTTCTCGAAACGCTGGCGTCGAGAACGAGACCGAGAACGAGCGCGAGAACGATTTCGAGCCCGATTACGAGCACGCCACCGCCACCGATTCGGCAGCATTTCGTGGATCCAGGAAGGAGGCGCGGCGTAAGATCCTGCCCGGTTGCACGGAGGGAGGAGACATGCGAGGAGCCCGCCTCGTCCTCGCGGCCGTCTGCGTCTGCGCGCTCCTCGCGCCCGCCGACCAGGAGCTCCCGCGGCCCCGCTTCGTTGTAGGGGCCGTTCGCGGGCACCTGGGGCGACCGTTCGTCCTCACCATCGCCCTGGAGCCGCCGCCCACACGTCCGCTGGACGTCACTATCGACACGTCCAACGGGAACGTGCTCCATGTCGCCGGACCCCTCACAGTCCAAGCGGGGGCCGCCTACGCGTTTCTCCTGGTCACTCCCGCCTGGGAAGGGGAAGCGATGCTGACAGCCACCATCGGCTTGTCGACATCGAAGTGCGAGGTCTACGTCGGCCCTCTCCGTGATTCGCCGCGTACCTGGTCCTCGCCTCACGCGTACGATCCACGACTCGTTTCACCTTCGAGCACCGTTTGTGTCGAGGGCGAGCCTCCCACGGTGATTTGGATCGAAGCGGAGGATACACTCGAACCGCCAATCCAGGATGCAGTCGCCCCCATCATGGAGCGCGCCGGATGCAAGATGCGGGGCCAGTGGGCCGGAAACCAGGTGGTCGAATGGACATACGACGTGCCGCGCACCGGGTACTACTCTCTCATCGTTGGAGCCTGCTGTGACGAGTTCCTGGACGTACCCGAGTGCGGAGTGGTCCTCGATGGCAGAGGGGAACCGGTCGCGCGCTCGCGGATCTGGACGACGACGCCTTCGCAGACCGACCTGGCTCCATCCGTGAAGCTGGAGGCTGGGAAGCACACATTCTCCTTCCGCTTCCTGAACGACGCATACGATCCAGAGACCCATCTGGACCGGAATCAGTACCTCGACCGCCTCGGAATCTCCTGGGTTGGGGAGACTCTGCCCGACCATGTGTCGCCGAGCGTGAAGATTCTCTCGCCTCCCAACGGAGAGACGCTGGGCGGACCGGCCGACGTCGTCGTGATTGCGCGCGATGACATGGGCGTCGTCTCCATGGAGCTTGGCGTGAACGACCGCGTGGTCGTGACGGGCCGGGGATCGCGCCTCGCCGGACGTCTCACCCTCCCTGCAGGGCAGTGCCAGATCTTCGCGCACGCCGTCGACGCGGCGGGAAACCGGGGGTACGACGATATCGAAGTGATGCGCTCCGATTGGCAGGGAGAGTACGTCGAACTGAGTCAGTGGTTCGATGCCTCCGAGGCGAAGGGGATGGAGGCGCGGCGCGAGCCCTCCTCGCCCACGGGGGCCTGCCTTGCCATGTACGCGAGCGAGCCCGTGCCGACGCTCACGGTCCGCTGGGAACGCGACGAGGAGGTCGAGGTGCGCGTGCTCGCCCGCGCGGACCTGTACCAGGGGCCTCCGCAGGTCGAAGTCGAGGTGAACGGGCAGGTCCTCGGCGCCGACGTGTCGTCGTCCGACTACCGCGAGGTCGTCCTTGGGCGAGTCAAACTCGGGGAAGGGGACAACCACGTCGTCGTCCGCTTCCCCAACGATGCCTATGGAGGCTCGCCCGACACCGACCGAAACCTCTTCGTCGCGGCAGTCGGCTTCGGCGTCCCTGTCGAAGACACGGCGGCGCCGCGGGTGGATCTGGTGAACGTCCAGGAGACCCTCTCCGGCAGCGAGATGATCATCGCCCGGGCGTCCGACAACGCCGCCGTGGCCCGCGTGGAACTCCTCGTGGACGGGAAGCCCACGGGGTCCGTCGACACGGCCGAACCGTTCGGGATGTGGCTCGACACCGAGCGCCTCGATCCCGGGGCGCATCGTCTCGCCGCGCGAGCCTGGGACGCTGCGGGGAACGAGGCCACGTCTTCCGAAGTTGAGGTGGAGGTCGTCCGCGCTTCGCATACCTCGCCCCTCTCCCGCACCGAGCGCGGCGTGCACCTCATGAACCGCCTCGGGATGGGGTACTCGCGCGAAGCCCTGGAGCGGCTCCTGGTGCTCGGCGCGGCGCAGTGGCTGGATCGGGAGCTAGCGCTGCCCGACGCCCCCGCGATCGAGACGGCAGAGTTTGAACCGGTCCGGGGCGACTACGGGCGGCTCCTCCTCGCTACGCTCGCCAGGCTGCAACGTCCGACGGCCGAGGTCCGCGAGCGTCTTGCGCTCTTCTGGGACAACCACTTCAGCACGTTTGTCCACAAGACGAACCCACAGTCCGAGTGGAACGAGTACGGGCGCTTCCGCGAGGCCGGCCTCGGGCATTTCCGAGACCTGCTCGGCGTCAGCGCTCACTCGGCCGTGATGCTCACCTACCTCGACAACCAGACGAACCGGAAGGGTCACCCGAACGAGAACTACGCCCGCGAGATCATGGAGCTCCACACGCTCGGCGTGCACGGCGGATACACCCAGAAGGACGTGGAGGAGGTCACGCGCATCCTCACCGGCTGGGCGGCCGACGCCGGCGGCGACGTCTGGTCGTATGTCCCGCAGTTCCACGACGACGGGGAAAAGCGAGCCCTGGGTCTTCTGTTCCCCGCGGGAGAGGGCGCAAAAGAGGGCGAGTGGCTCCTCGACGTCCTCGCGGCGCACCCTTCCACGGCGAGGTTCGTCTGCGGCAAGCTCGCCGCGATGTGGGTGAGCGACGACCCGCCGCCGGAGCTGCTCGAGGTGATGTCGCAGGCGTTCCTCTCGAGCGGAGGGGACATCGTCGAGGTCCTCAAGGCCACGGTCGCCCACCCCGCCTTCTTCGACCGGAAGCACTTCGCGACCAAGGTGAAGGACCCGCTGGAGTTCGTGATGGGACTCTCGCGCCACGGGGCGTGGGCGGGGGACCTGTGGGCGCTTGACCGCGGGATGGTGAGGCTCGGTCGACGGCTCTACGAGTGCCAGCCTCCGACGGGATACAAGGAGCGCGCGGAAGAGTGGCTGAACAGCGCCGCGCTCCTGACGAGGTGGAACCTCGCGGAGGAGGCAGCCTCCCAGCTCCCGCTGGGGCGGGTCTTCCCAGGGGGCTGGGAAGGGCGCCCCGTCGAGGCGCTCCTCGACGAGGGGGCCCTCTCGCTCCTCGGCCGTCCGCTCGCCCCCGATCGTCGTCGAATCGTGCTGGAAGCCCTGGAAGGCACGGAAGGCGTTCACCGCGTCCGCGCGCTGATCGCCCTCGTCCTCCAGATGCCGGAGTCACAGATGAACTGACTCGGAGCCTCGGGGATACCCCTCGCAATGTGAGATGTGAGATGCAAGATGCCCAATGAAAAATCCGGCACAGCGACAGTCGCCGAAAGCCCTGCGTGCGCAGGTGTGGGGTGATCCGGATACCCGGATTTCACATTAGGCATCTTGCATTTCGTATTTCACATTGCGGACAAGGAGGAGCCTCATGTCCATGACCCGCCGCGACTTCCTCAAGGCCGCCTCCGCGAGCCTCCTTCTCGGCCCCCTCTCCAGCCGCGCGCTCGCCGAGCGCCCGCCCGCGTCGAAGGCCCTCGTCTCGATCTTCCTTCGCGGCGGCGCGGACGGCCTGAACCTCGTCGTCCCGTACAAGGACCCCGGCTATGCCGCGCTCCGTCGCGCGATCCGCATCCCCGCGCCTGGGACGGGGACCGGCCCCGCGGCCGTCGACCTCGACGGCTTCTTCGGCGTACACCCCGCGCTGTCGCCCTTCGCGAAGCTCTTCTCCGAGAAGAAGCTCGCCATCGTCCACGCGGTCAGCTACCCGGAGGCGAATCGCTCCCACTTCGAGGAGCAGGACGTCTGGGAGACCGCGATTCCCAAGCCCGACGTCCGCGCCGACGGTTGGCTGAACCGCTGGCTCGGGACGCACGAGGGGTGCGGGCCGCTCCGGGCGGTGGCGCTGGGAGACACGCTTCCGAGGCAGCTCCGCGGCGCGGTGAGCGTTCAGGCCGTGCAGCGGATCGAGGAGCTTCGCCTGTCGACGCCCGAGGACCGCCGCGCGCGGACGCTCGATGCCCTCGCGGGGGCGTACGCGGCCGGCGGGGAGGCGGGGGAGAGGGAGCGAGGCCTCGCGGAGACGGGGCAGGGGACGCTCTCGGGGATCGAGGC
>CAZYRM010000396.1:0-4166 GCA_964649705.1 uncultured Planctomycetia bacterium | reverse complement strand
TGACGGCCGGGAAGTCGAACCTCGAGGACGACGAGGACATCGTCGTGCGCGCCGTTCCCCTCGCGGCGGCGCTCAAGTGGATCGAGAACGGGCGGATCCAGGACGCGAAGTCGATCATCGGGCTCCTCAAGGCGACCGAGATCGTCCGGTCCCGGAGGAAGCCCGCCGCGCCGCGGAAGGCGAAGCCGCGGAGGCGGAGGTAGGCGATGCTGACCAAGGCCGACATCCTCTTCGGCAAGATCGCCATCAACGCGGGGATGGTCTCCTCCGACCAGGTGGAGGACTGCGTCCGCCAGCAGGAGCAGATGACCGAGAAGAAGCCCCTCGGGATGATCCTGATCGAGAAGGGGTTCATCACCGAGGAGCAGCTCACGAAGATCATCGAGATCCAGCGGAAGAACCTGCAGGAGCGGGCGATCCACTCCCGCGAGAAGCGGGACGACGGGCTGTTCGGGAAGCTCGTCATGCGGTTCAGCTTCGCCACGGAGGAGCAGATCAACGAGTGCATCCGGATCCAGGCGAAGCTGGAGACGGACCTGTTCCTGCGCCTGGGCGAGATCATGGTGAAGAAGGGGTACCTGACGAACGACCAGGTCCGGCAGATCCTGGACTTCCAGAGGACGAAGATCCTGACGTGCCCCTCGTGCAACACGCAGTACAACGTGATCATGTTCACGCCGGGGACGAAGATCCGCTGCTACAAGTGCGACAGCGAGCTGGCGGTCCCGGAGCGCCTCACGACGGTCGCGGCGGAGGACCTGCCGCAGCCGGGAGAGGCCCCCGGCCCCGGCCGCTGCGCGCCCTAGGCATTCCCGCCCACGCACGATAGGGAGGTGACCATGGGTCGGCTCACGGGCAAGAAGGTCCTGATGGTGATTGCGAAGAAGGACTTCCGCGACGAGGAGTACGTGAAGCCCCGCGAGATCCTCGAGAGGGACGGCGCGAAGGTCACCGTCGCGTGCTCATCCCTCGCGGAGTCGACGGGGATGCTCGGCATGAAAGTAAAGGCCGACATCCTGCTTACCCAGGCGAAGTCCGCCGACTACGACGCCGTGATCTACGTCGGCGGGATGGGCTCCACGGAGTACTGGGACGACTCGACCGCGCAGAGGCTGGCGAAGGAGTTCGCGGGGGCGGGGAAGGTGACGAGCGCGATCTGCCTCGCCCCGGTGACGCTCGCGAACGCGGGGCTCCTCGCGGGCAAGCAGGCGACGGTCTGGGAGTCGGCCCGCGCGAACCTGACGGCGAAGGGGGCGAAGCTCGCCACGTCGGGCGTCGCGAAGGACGGCACGATCATCACCGCTGACGGGCCGACCTCCGCGGAGGCGTTCGGGAACGCGCTCGCCGACGCCCTCGCCGCAAGAAAGTAGCCAGGGGTGTCCATGGAGATCAGGTTTTACCTGGATCCTGAATCCGGGATCCCACACATCTGGGGACACGGGGTCGATGAGGACGAGGTCCGCGATGTCCTGCAGGGCCCTATCGAAGACCGGGACGGGTACGATGGAGCAAGGGTGGCGATAGGTCGGACTCGCAACGGCCGCGACCTTCGGGTAGTCTATGTGATCGATACGGAGCCGCTGTCGATCTTCGTCATCACGGCATACCCACTTGTCGGGAAGGCGCTCAAGGCCTTCAAACGAAGGCAACGGAAGAGACGATGAAGAAGCAGAAGTTGCCAAGCGGCTGGAGTGAGGCCCGCATGCGAAGGGTTGCGGCTCACTACGATGGCCAGGCCGAGACGGAGGCCGTCGCGGAGGACCGGGCAGCTCATCGCTCGACGCGCAGCACCGTCATGATCGTGCCGACCGAAGTGGTACCGGCGGTGCGCGACCTGATCGCGAAGCGAGCTCGGCGGCGCCCCGGTCGCAAGAGCGGCGGCTAGCATTCCCCAGTCTCGGCTGGCAACCGGATGTCTGACGACCCGAATCCACTCGTGAGGAGCACGCCGGGCGCCTCGCCGCCGGCGCAGACGCCGACGTCGCCCGGGGCGGCGGAGATGCGCCTCGGGGAGTGGATCCTCGGCGCGGAGATCGGCCGTGGGGCGATGGGCGTCGTCTACCGCGGGAGCCACGCCACGGACGGGCGCGTCGCCGCCGTGAAGGTCCTCTCCCCCCGCCTCGCCGCCGACGAGCGCTTCGTCGAGCGATTCGAGCGCGAGTCCCAGGCAATGCGAGCGCTCGCGCACCCCTGCATCGTCTCGCTCTTCGACCAGGGGGTGTCCAGCGGACTCCCCTGGTTTGCGATGGAGCTCATCGAGGGAGGGAACATCCGCGAGTGGATGCGCGCCGGGCACTTGGATGACGAGCGCATGATCCGGTTCGCCATCGGTGTTTGCCAGGGACTCCAGTACGCCCATGCGCAAGGGGTGGTGCACCGCGACATCAAGCCCGAAAACCTGTTGATCGGAGTTGGGGGCCAGCCGAAGATCGCCGACTTCGGACTCGCGCGCCTGTACGGCGACCGTTGGCTGGAGCTTTCGCGACTTTCGGGCAGCGGTGGTGCCGTGGGCACCCCGTTTTACATGGCGCCGGAGGTTGTGAAGGGCCAGTCGCCCGATGGCCGGGCAGACCTCTACTCGCTTGGAGTCGTGCTGTACGAGACGCTCACGGGCGACCTGCCACTGGGGAGGGTCCGATCGCCGAGGGAGATCAGGCCTGCCATCAACCCGACTCTCGATCGACTGGTCATGCTGCTCCTGGAGCCGAACCCGTCAATGCGCGCCCGGTCCGCCGAGGCGGTCGCGCAGGTCCTGAGCAAGTCGCTCGTAAGCGAGGTCGTCGCAGGGCAACCGATTGCCCCGGAGCCGGCCGAGGACGGCATGGCGCTGAAGCAACTTCAGACCTCCCTCGCCGCGCGCAGGCGCAAGGCGCAGCGCTTTCTGGGTCCTGCCATCCTGTCTTGTCTCGCCGGAGTGGTGGCATTCTATGCTGGGTGGAGGATCCCGGGGATCGTCCTCTTGGGAGCAATGGCCGCGCTGGCGACCGTCTCTCTCTTCCTCATGCCGAAGTACACGGGGGCCCAATGCCCGTACTGTCGCCGATACCGGGTCCGCTACATCGGGGCAGGGCTACGTTCGCCGGTCTCTTACCTGCTGTGCGAAGACTGCGGAGGGCAATTCGGAAGCGAGACGGGCTATCCGGGCTAACTGTCCGATGCCGGTGGAGGGGCAGAAATCAACGACGATCGCGAACGCGCGGGATCCGCGGACTCCGACGGGCCGATGCATCTCGTGCGGAGCATCCACACCGAGGGGGTGCCGCCGGTGCAGATCGCGCCAGGGACGAGGATCGGCGGGTACCGCGTCGAGCGGCTGCTCGGGTACGGCGGGATGGGCGTCGTCTACCGCGCCATCCAGGAGTCGCTCGGACGCCCCGTGGCGCTCAAGGTGCTCCCGCCCCATCCCAAGGACGACGCCGCGTTCGAGGAGCGGTTCCAGCGCGAGGCCCAGCTCCTCGCCACGCTCGCCCACCCGCGCATCGTCTCGATCATCGACCGGGGGCTCGAGACCGGGATCGCCTGGTTCGTCATGGAGCTCATCGAGGGCGAGAGCCTCCGCACGTGGATCGAACGCGGCAAGACCCTCCCCGCCCAGGCCGTTCCCATGGCGCTTCAGGTCTGCGAGGGACTCGCCTACGCCCACGGCAGGGGCATCGTGCATCGAGACATCAAGCCGGAGAACCTCCTCGTCGACCTCTCCGGAAACGTCAAGATCGCCGACTTCGGCCTCGCTCGGATCGTCCGCGGAAGCCGGGAGGATATCCGGCGGATCACGATGTCGGGCCTGACGCTCGGGACCCCGTTCTACATGGCGCCGGAGCAGGTCCAGGGGTTGGACGTGGACGAGCGGGCCGACCTGTACGCGTTCGGCGTGGTGCTGTACGAGCTGCTGACCGGCGCCCTCCCCGTCGGCCGCTTCCACGCCCCGGCTCGCCGCGTCCCTGGCCTTGACCCGAGGCTCGACCGCCTCGTGGTCAAGCTCCTCGCGGGCGAGGCGGCGGACCGCCCAAGGTCGGCTCGCGAGGTCCTGGCGACGCTCACGCAGATCTGGAAGAGGCTCCCCGGCGCCTCGCTGGAGGTGATTCCCGAGGTCAAGCCGATCGCCGATCCCGAGGACGATATCCCCGAGGTCCAGCCGCTCGACGGCTAATGCCGCAACGCCGCCA
>CAZYRM010000395.1:0-4179 GCA_964649705.1 uncultured Planctomycetia bacterium | reverse complement strand
GTCGACCTGGGCGACCCGGACGCCTACGCCTGCCACGTGCTGCGCTCCAGGCCCGACTACCTGAAGCTGAGGAAGCAGGTGGAGAACAAGCTGATCGCGGTGAGGGAAGCGGAGAACCAGCTCCTGCCCAAGGCGGACGTGAACGGGTCGGTGAAGCTGACCGGGCTCGACGGGAACCTGGGGAACTCGTACGACGTGCTGTTCAAGGGGAACACGTACGAGTGGGAGGTGGGGTTCGAATTCGAGTATCCGATCGGGAACCGGGCGGGGAGGTCTCGTCTGCGGAAGGCCAAACTCGAGCTGGAGCAGGCGAGGAAGAAGGTCCGGAGCCTGGAGCGGGACATCTCGGTCGAGGTCGCGGAGGCCTCGCGCGAGGTGGGCAACGCGCGGGAGCGGATCGCGGCGTCGCAGAAGGAGGTCGAGCTCAGGCAGCAGAAGCTGCACGACGAGCGTGACAAGTTCGACCTGGGGATCTCGACGACGCAGAACGTGCTGGAGTCGCAGCGCGAGCTGGCGGACGCGATGGCGAAGGAGCTTCAGGCGGAGGTCGACTTCACGAAGGCGTTCGTGAAGCTGCGGAAGGCGATGGGGCTGACGCTGGTCGGGTGCGGCCAGTAGCCGTGTCCGGGCACCGGCCACTTGCCCCGGCCCCGCGCGTGTGGTAGAACCACGCGCGTATGCAGTCCGAAGACACGACGCTCAAGCGTGAAAACGACTTCCTACGTCAACTCCTCAAGCTCAACCTCGAGCTGGACTTCGACAAGCTCCTCGAGTTCACCCTCGACTCGCTCCTGACCCTCTCCGGAGGCAAGGGAGGGTTCCTCGCCGTGGTCGAGGACGGGACGCCCATCGTCAAGTCCGCCAGGCGATTCCCTCGAGAGGGCCTCGTGCAGGCCTCTCTGACGCTCTCGGGAAGGGTCCCCGCGCTCGTCCCGGCGAGCGACCTGCTGGCCGGCGCCCCGCCGTCCGAGCGGCTCTACTACGTCCCGATCGCGACGGAGTCGACGGTGCAGGCCGCGGCGTACCTGCAGCCGGGGGCCTCGCTGCCGCAGGGGGAGGACCTGGCGGCGCTGCTCGAATTCTGCGGGCAGGCGGCGGTGAGCGTGGAGAACTTCCACCTCTACAAGGCGGCGATGTACGACAAGGCGACGGGGCTGTACTCGCTGACGAACGTCCTGTCGCGGCTGGAGGAGGAGCTCTCGCGGACGGCGCGGTACAAGCGGAAGCTCACAGTGCTGCTGGTGGAGATCGACCGCTATTCGCTCCTGGCGGACATCCACGGGCCGTCGGTCGCGGCGAGGCTGCTGAGGTCGGTCGTGGAGATCGCGCGGCGGAGCGTCAGGAAGGCGGACGTTGCGGGGCGGTACAGCGAGCAGGTGATCGCGCTGATCCTGCCGGAGACGCCGCTGCCGCAGGCGCAGCTCATCACGAAGCGGATCCAGGACCAGGTGGGCGAGCTGGACCTCTCGGACGGCAAGCGGAAGATCGAGGTGGGCGTCTCGATCGCGGCGGTGGCGTATCCGAACGACGGGAAGGACGCGCAGTCGCTGCTGCAGCGGGCGGAGGACATCCTGACGATCGCGCGGCGCGCGGGCGGAAAGAGGGTGATCTCGTCGAAGGAGCTGACGGCGGAGGAGGAGGCGGACCACCCGCCGACGGAGATCGACTACCTGATCCTCTCGCGGGAGGGGCGGGCGCTGCTGGCGATGATCACGCGGATGGTGAACTCCAGGGAGCTGGAGCTGTCGAGGCTGCTGGAGCACGTGATCGAGTCGCTGGTGGAGCTGATGCGGGCGGAGCGGGGGCTGATCGGGCTGGTGAGGGACGGGAAGATCGAGGAGGAGTCCTTGCGCTTCTCGAAGGCGGGCTCGGGGCTGATCGCGAGGTTCGCGTTCGACGAGAAGTCGCTGGAGCTGGCGGTGGCGGAGAAGCGGATCATCGTGTTTCCGGAGAACCCTCCGAAGCCTGGACCTCCGAAGAAGGGGGGGCCGTCGGCGCTGCTGGCGGCGCCGGTGGAGTTCGAGGGGAAGCCGATTGGCGTGGTGTACTTCGAGAACACGGTGTCGAACCGACGGTTCATCTCGGAGGACATCGAGTTCATCAGCTCGTCGCTGACGTTCCTGTCGGGGGTGATCCACAACGCGCGGATCTACACGCAGCAGAAGCAGGAGCTGGCGGAGGCGAAGGAGACGCTGGCGTCGAGCCTGGAGACGCTGAAGACCAAGTACAGCTACGCGGCGATCGTCGGCAAGTCGAAGCCGATGCAGGAGATCTTCCGGATCCTGGACAAGGTGACGGACACGGCGCACCCGGTGCTGATCTATGGGGAGAGCGGCACGGGGAAGGAGCTGGTGGCGCGGGCGATCCACTACAACGGGGTTCGGAAGGCGAAGCCGTTTGTCGCGGAGAACGTGGGGGCGTTGCCCGGGACGCTGCTGGAGGCGGAGTTGTTCGGGTACGTGCGGGGGGCGTTCACGGGGGCGGTGCCGGACAAGAAGGGGCTGCTGGAGGTGGCGAACGGGGGGTCGCTGTTCCTGGACGAGGTCGGGGAGATGAGCCTCGACTTGCAGAAGAAGCTCCTGAGGGTGTTGGAGGAGAAGGAGTTCCGACCGCTGGGGGGGAGGGAGATCATCCGGTCGGTAGACATCCGGATCATCAGCGCGACGAACAGGGACCTGAAGAAGATGTTCGAGAAGGGGGAGTTCAGGGAGGACCTGTACTATCGGCTGAACGTGGTGAACATCAAGTTGCCGACGCTGAGGGAGCGGAAGGAGGACATCCCGCTGCTGGTGGACCGGTTCCTGGTGATGGTGGCGGAGGAGACGGGGAAGCCGAAGAAGCACGTGGACGACGAGGCGATGAGGATGTTGATGGCCTACCATTGGCCGGGGAACATCCGGGAGCTGGAGAACACGATCAAGAACGCCTGCGTGTTCACGGAGGGGAACATGCTTGACCGCAAGTCCTTTGCGCACTTCGAGAAGTTCCGAGACGTGGCGCCGACGCCGACCCCGGTAGCGCTCTCCTCGTCCGCGCCTCGGAGCGACGTGACGTACGAGCAGCTCCAGAGGGAGTTGGAGGAGCGGGAGCGGCAGTACATGTTGGGGGTGCTGGAGCAATCGCACCAGAACAAGCTGAAGGCGGCCCAGGTGCTGGGGATCACGCGCCCCGCGCTCTACAGGGCCATGCGGCGGTTGGGGATCCGCGAGTAGGGGGCGCCCCACCCGCCCGCACCCCCGCCCCGTCGCCCGAGATCCGGATCCCGTCGCCCGAGTCCCGCCGCCCGAATCCCGTCGCCCGAGATCCGGGCCCCGTCACCCGAGTCCCGTCACCCGCGCCCCGTCGCCCGAGTCCCGTCGCCCGCGTCCCGTTCCACGTGCCCGTGCCCGTGCCCGATCCGCGCCTACTCCCGCTCGGGCACGGGCACGGGCACGTGGAACGGGGCTCGGGCGACGGAACGCGGGCGGCGGGTCTCGGGCCGCGGGTCTCGGGTTGCGGGCGACGGGCCTGGGGTCGCGGGAGGCGGGACTCGGGGCTCGGGTGACGGGGCTCGAGGGGCCGGTCGAGTCCTCTGAACCCGCGCACGGGGGACGCAGCATCGTCCTGCGTGCCCTTCCGGGCTTCCCGGTTGCTCGGCTTCCAAAGCATGTGTAGCAAATGGGTTGCGCAGCGGAGCCCCAATCGGTTCACGCACGTGTCCGGCTTTGCCGCACTGCGTCATGCTTATGTACGGCGACCGGACGGCGGAATTCCGTGTACGCTACCCGGCCAAGCCCCACACACGTTCCTCCACTTACGTCGTCAATCACTTCCGTGACTATGCGTAACACACTGTATAGTAGATAGCTACGTCACTATGAGCGGATCTCGCACATCGTACACTGTACGGTCAGAAGCCGTCCGGGGCGTTGCCAGAAGTTACCCGGTTACCTCGGGTAACAGGACTGGGCTTATGACGCACCATGCCCGGATTTCGCTCATTCGGTCGGATTCCGACGTAACCCATTGCCGGCACTACGAGAACAGGACAACGACTGGAATGCACCCGGTTCTGGCAGTACCCTTGCGACAGTAGGCATCCAGAAACCAAGTTTTCACTTGGGTGGGTGGGTGAGAGTTTTCGGTAGTCTTCCTACGGGAGGTCATCTGATGTCGAAGAAGAATGCGGCCCTGACGCTC
>CAZYRM010000394.1:0-4198 GCA_964649705.1 uncultured Planctomycetia bacterium | reverse complement strand
AAGGGCTTCCCCGTCCAATCGGGGAGCCTCGGCCGCGCGCGCGGACGGGTCCGCGCCGTCGACGGCGTCTCCCTCGACGTCCGCGCCGGGGAGACCCTCGGCCTCGTGGGGGAGAGCGGCTGCGGGAAGACCACCGTCGGCCGCTGCATCCTGCGCCTCCTCGATCCCGACGGCGGCGCCGTCCGATTCGAGGGGCAGGACGTCCTCGCCCTCCACGGAGGCGGGCTAAAGGCCCTCAGACGCCGGATGCAGGTCGTCTTCCAGGACCCGTTCTCGTCCCTCGACCCTCGCATGCGGGTCCGCGACATCGTCGGAGAGGGGCTCGTCGTCCACGACCTCGCCCGCGGCCCGGCGCTGCGCGAGCGGGTCCGTTCGCTGCTCTCGAAGGTCGGGCTCGATCCCTCCGCGGAGGACCGCTTCCCCCACGAGTTCAGCGGCGGGCAGAGGCAGCGGATCGGGATCGCCCGCGCCCTCTCCGTCGACCCGCGCTTCATCGTCTGCGACGAGCCCGTCAGCGCGCTCGACGTCTCCGTGCAGGCCCAGGTGATCAACCTCCTCTCGGACCTGAGGCGCGACCTCGGGCTCTCCTACCTCTTCATCGCCCACGACCTCGCCGTCGTCGAGCACATCAGCGACCGCGTCGCCGTCATGTACCTGGGCCAGATCGTCGAGTGGACCGACCGCGACACGCTCTACCGCGACCCGCGGCACCCCTACACCCGCGCGCTGCTGGACTCGGTGCCCGCGGAGCGCCCCGAGGGGCGGGGCGCGAGCCCCCCGGGCGGCGATGTCCCCTCCCCGCTCGACCCGCCGGGAGGCTGCCGGTTCCACCCGCGCTGCCCGTTCGCGGTCGACGAGTGCCGCCGCGTCGAGCCGCCGCTCCGGGAGGTCGGGACGGGGCACGTCGCGCGCTGCCACCTGGCCGAGTCGCTGCCCGCCTGGGCGCGCAGGGAGGCACGGTCGTGAAGCGCATCCTCCCGTCGCTGCTCCTCGTCGCGATCGCCGCCTCCGCCGAGGAGGTCCGACTGCGCTGGGCCCTGGCGGAGGGCGAGCACCGCATCCGGTCGAGCGTGACCCAGCGCATCTCAGTCACCCCGCCGGGCCAGGCGCCGATCGAGATCGACGCGGAAACCGAGGAGACCTGGAAGGCGGCGATCCGCGACGGAGGGGAGTCGTGGCGCCTCTCGCTTTCCTGGGAGCGGCTCCGTGTGAGGGAGGCGGGCGGCGAGTGGACGGAAGTCGACCCCGAGAAGCCCGGCGCCGGGTGGGCGGAGGAGCGCCTTCGGGCCCTCCGTGCGCTCACGTTCGACATGGTCCTCGCGCCGGACGGCCGCGTGCGCTCATGCACGGCGAAGCGCCTGGACGTCGCCGCGCCGCCGGGGCTCCCCCAGGACGTCCACGACGCCATGTGGGACCCGACCGGCCTCGCGAAGACGCTGCGCGCCATGTGGGTCCGCCTCCCGCCGGTCCTGCCCGGGCCGGAAGAGACGGTCCAGGTGGAGGACGCGGAGGCGGGCGTCCGGAGGCTCCGAGAGTGGAAGAGGAAGCCGGACGACGAGAGGGTCCTGACGGACGAGGGGCGGAAAGCGCTGGGGCTTGCGGGGCGGACGTGGGGACGAAGGCCCGACGAGGTGCTCTTCACGGCGGCGTTCCCCGATGGAGCGCCTCAGCCCGCGCGGGACACGGCCGCCGCAATCTCGCCCGACGTGGTCTCGGTCCTCTGGGAGGAGGCCGGTGAGGCCGGCGTCGTCGATGTCGACCTCGCGACCGGCCTCGTCAAGGGGGCGGGGGTCCGGTTCAAGGCGACGCTCGCGATCCAGGTGCGGGTCGGCGAGGTCATCGAGGTCTGGCCGGGCGAGATGTCGATCGAGCAGGTCCTCCGGATCGACCCTCCTCAGTAGCCCGCCGCCTCGAGCTGGCGCAGCATCTCGCCGAGCAGCGGGTCGTCGCCGCCGAGCGAGCGAGCGCGCTCCAGGTGCCGCTTCGCCTCCCCGAACCTCCCCTGTGCCATCCGAACGGCCCCCAGGTGGAAGTGGGCCGCGCCGAACGTGGGCCAGGCGCGGACGACATCCTCGAGGTCCCGTGAGGCCGCCTCGGTGTCCCCGCGCCGCTTCGCGAGGAGCGCGCGGAAGAAGCGCGCCCGCGTGCAGTCGGGGAGGCGCGCCAGGCAGCGCTCCAAGTCGCGCCCCAGCGCGTCCAGGCCCTCGTCGGGGACGTAGGCGAGGTCCGTCTCGGACGGGTCTAAGACCTCGTAGGCGTCCTCGCGGATCGCCTCCGCGTTCCCAGGCGCGACGCGGAGGTAGACGCACGCGATGTCGTCCCAGTGGACGAGCCTCCACCCGGGCGAGGGGAACAGCGTGCGGTACGGGGTCTCCGGCGTCCACGCGGCGGGGGACAGCACGGCTATCGTCACGCTGCTGCGCTCTAGATCTCTTGCGAGCCCCGGGCCCCCCGCCTGCAGCGACATGAACCACCCGACGAACCCGTCGCCGAAGACCATCCCGCGGCCGTCGATGAAGGTCCTCACGCGCGGCCAGCAGGCCCACTCGATCATCCCGCCCACCTCGAACGAGTTGAAGGCCCTCCCCTGGATCCCGCGACGATTCAGGTACTCGACCGCGTCGACCGGCAGCGCCCTCCGGTCGACTCCGAGGCCCGGCCGCGGCGTGGTGATGCCTCGCGGCCACGCAAACAGCGCCGCGACGGCCAGTGGAGGAGCGAGGGCCGCGACGCGCCAGGCGCCCGGGGCGATGCGCCTCCCCAGCGCGTCGAGGTGGAGGGCCGCGGCGGGAGCGGCGAGGAGGGCCCACAGCCCGAGGAAGCGGACGGAGTTCACGCCGAGCCAGAGGAACGGGAGGGCGACGAACAGGTCGCAGAGGGGCGCGCGGCGGGCCTCCAGGAGCCACGACGCGAGCCAGAGGACGGCGAGCGCCACGAGGCACCACGCCCACGCGGGCTGCTCGGCGAAGTGGCGGGCCTGGAGCGGCGCCAGCTCGTCGACGGCCTCTCGCATGACGACGGTCGACCCCAGCCGGAACGGATAGACGAGCGTGGACGGCCCGCGCGGGTCGGCGAGGCACGCCAGGAGGCAGGCGCCGGCGAACGCGGCGCACGGCCAGGGCGAGCGGGTCCCCTCCCGCCGCAGGATCACGCGCTCGACCCACAGTGCCCCCGCGTACGCGAGGGGGATCGCGGGGCCGACCACGAAGCTCGAATGGAAGTTGACCCAGAGGACCTGGACGGGGAGGAGACACCAGAACCACTTTCGACCGTGGAGGCGGTACGACTCCAGGCCCCAGACCCAGAGCGCGGCAAAGAGGAACTTGAACATGAGGGGCCGCTCGAGGAAGCGCATCCGCGCGACGAGGACGGCCAGCGTGAGCGAGATCCCGATGGCTACCGGGGACACGCCGCGCAGCCGCCCGATGCGCACCAGGACGAGGAAGGCCGCGCCGAACACGGCGACCATGAGGATCGTGAGGCCCGCCGGGCCCGTTGCCTGGTGCACCCCGTAGAGGAGCTCGTCGCACAGCCAGTCGGGGACGACCCAGCGGTGATCGGTGGCCGTGTGCGTCAGGACGTCGTTCCCGGGAAGGCCGTGATCGAGGACGAAGGCCCCGGTCCTCAGGTGCCACCAGACATCGTGGTCCTGGATGGGGCGGACGGAGAGCGTCACGAAGAGCAGGAGCCCGGTCGCGATGGGGAGCCAGCGGAGTGCCGTGTCCAGGCGTTTCACGGCGCGGATCATAGCCGGTTGACTCCGCGCACCGCCAGCGGCATGATGGCGCTTCGCGAGATCCAGAATCCCAAATCCCAGGTCCCAACGAAATTCCACATCCTGAATCCCAACCACGATCAAACCCGGGTTGGGATTTGGGATGTGGGATTTCGTTGGGATCTGGGATTTGGGATCTGGATCTCGGCGGCTGATGCCCCCTTCGAATCCCACGCACGCTCGAGGATCTCCGTGGCGCGTCGACACCCTGAGAAGGCCTCCCGCCGCTACCATGACCGCGTCGCGGCCCGCTACGACGCCACCTACGACAACGACGCCTACTGGTCTTTCTATCGCGAGGTCACCTGGCGCCACCTCAAGCGCTTCCTCCCGACGGACCTCTCCTCGCGCGTCCTCGACGTCGGGGCCGGCACGGGCCTCTGGGGCCTCCGCCTGGCCAAGTCGGGCTTCCGGGTCACGCTC
>CAZYRM010000393.1:0-4211 GCA_964649705.1 uncultured Planctomycetia bacterium | reverse complement strand
CGGCCCCTCGGGCGGCGTGTTCATCACGTGGTACATCGTCTGCATCGCCGTCTCGCCCGAGAACGGCGGCGTCCCCACCAGCATGTGGTACAGCACCGCCCCGAGCGAGTAGATGTCGCTCCGCGCGTCGATCGCGTGGACGTCCCCCGCCGCCTGCTCCGGCGGCATGTAGGCGGGCGTCCCGAGCTGCGTCCCCGTCCTCGTGAGCTGGCTCTCCGTCCCCACCTGCTTCGCGAGGCCGAAGTCGGTCAGGTGCGCATGCCCCTCCTTGTCGATGAGGACGTTTCCCGGCTTCAGGTCCCGGTGGATGACCCCCTTCTTGTGCGCGTGATCGACCGCCTCCGTCACCTCCTCGAGGATCTCGAGCGCCCGCTTCGGGGGCAGCGGCCCCGAATCCCGCAGGACCCTCGAGAGCGACTTCCCGTCGATGTACTCCATCGTGATGAACGGCTTCCCCTCGATCGACCCCGCCTCGCGGATGCCGACGATCGCGGGATGGGAGAGCCTCGACGCCGCGCGGGCCTCGCGCTCGAAGCGCGCCATCTCCTCCTCGTTCGCCCCCTCGCCCGCGAGGAGGACCTTCATCGCGACGACCTCGCCGTTCTGCTTGTCCTTCGCGCGGTAGACCACGCCCATGCCTCCGCGCGCGACCTCGGAGAGGATCTCGTACCGCCCGAACTGCCTCGGGCCGATGCTCTTCGTGCCCGGCTTCGAGCGTGCCGTCGCCGCGGAGGGGGCCTCGCCGCCCTTCGACGGCGGGCTGACGATCGTGGGGGCGCTCTTCGGGTCGTCGTCGCGGACCGGGATGGGCGTCTTCGGCCCGCACGTCGGGCACTCCCCCGTGCCGCCGGTCCCGGCGGACTTGTAGATCGTGCCGCAGTCCGCGCAGAACGCCGAACCCGCGAACTCCTTCTCGACGACCTTCTCGAGGACGTTCTGGCTGACGAGCCTCAGGTCGAGGAGGACCTTGCCGAGGCGCACGGGCTCGCCGCGCTGGAGCATCGCGGTGAGCATCTTCATCGCGCCGCGGAGCTGCTCCTTGCTGACGAGGTTCTGGCCGAGCAGGTGGTCCTGCAGGCCCATGTCCTCCATCCGCACCCTGGCGAAGGCGGCGGACTGCTTCTGGCTCTGGGCGGCGTCGCCGGCCCCCATGCGGCTCTCCCCACGCTCGCTTCGGTTCGGCCCCATGATACGGGGGCCCATCGGGTCGGGCAACGGGAATTCCGGGACTACGCCCGCGGCTTGAAATCGAGGCAGAGGATCGTGATGTCGTCCGTAGGCTCCGCCGTCCCGGTGTAGGACAGCATGCGGTCGACGACGGCCCGCGCGGCCCCCTCCGCGCCTCGCACCCCCACGCCGTCGAGGATCGCGAGCAGCCCCCGCTCGGTGAGCGGGTCCCCCTTCGCGTTCCGGATGTCGGCGGCGCCGCTCGTGTGGAGGAGCATCCGCCGGATCCGCCCGACGTCGATCGTGGAGGCCTCCAGGCTCTTGAGGAAATTGCCCCCCGAGAGGACGCCGAAGGCCGTGCCGCGGCACTCGAGGCGGGACACCTTCCCGTCGGCCGCGACGACGAGCGGGGCCGGGTGGCCCGCCGCGACGACGCGCGCCTTCCCGGCCGCGAGGTCGATCTGCGCGTGGCAGAGGGTCAGGAAGACCTCGCCCATCTGTCCCCGCTTCCACAGGTCGTTAAGCTTCTCGAACAGCTCGATGGGCCTGGGCCGCGCGGGGGCGGCCCGAAGCATCCCGCTGACGAGCGTCATCGCCATCGCCCCGCCGAGGCCGCTCCCCGCCACCTGACCGACCGCGACGGAGAGGGTGTCCTTGCCGGAAGAGACCACGTCGTAGAAGTCCCCGCACACACCGCCCGAGGGTAGGCAGACCGCGCCGATGTCGACGCCCGGGACCTTCGGCAGCGTCGCGGGGATGATCTTCCGCTGGACCCGCCGCGCGCTGGCGAGGTCCTCCTCGACGCGCCGCGCGCTGTCGACGCGCTGCCTCTGCTGCTCGCGGAGGAGCGCATGGAGCTGGTCGGGAGTCAGGAGGCCGTTCTTCAGGAGGATCCCGCCGAGCGACTCCGCCAGCCCCCCCTGCCGCTGGAGCACCAGGGCGACCTGGAGCTTGTCCGGGCTCAGGATCCCCTGGTCGACCGCCAGCGTGCCGAGCAGGTCCGTCCGCCCGCGGGGGCGGGGACGATGCGTGAGGCGGAGCGAGCGGCTCGTCTCCGTCAGCCTCGCATAGGAGTGCGTGAGGTTCCCACCCTCCGCCTGAGCGGACCTGAGCGCGCACTTGACCGCCATGAGGAGCGCGCTCCGCTGCCGCGCGACCTCGGTGTCGGCCACGCCGATGCTCACCGTGAGCGCCATCCTGGCACGCCCGTCGTCGACGATGGTCTCCTCCAACATACGGCGGACCTTCTCCCCGGCCTCGAGCGCCTCCTGCGCGCCGCGCCCGGGGAGGACGGCCAGGAGGAACGACTCCTCGTAGGCGCCGATCGCCGCGGCCTGCCAGAGGTTGGCGCGGGCGGTCTTCAGCAGGGCCTCGCGCACGAAGCGGACGAATCCCTCGCCGTACGCCTGCTGCACGAGCAGCAGGTGGTCCGTCTCCATCATGAGGAGCGAGAGCGCTCCGCCGCGGGCCAGCTCGGCCTCCAGGAGGGCCTCGATCTCGCCCTGCCTCTTCTCGCTCACCGTGAGACCCTCGCGCCCGTCCGGTCGACTCCCAGCGCCAGCACGCGCGCCGCGAGGCCGCAGCGCGCGAGGTGCCGCTCGACGCGCGGCACCCAGCGGCGGCCCTCCCCCTCGACGAGGTAGAGGAGCGCGGACCCGGACCCGCTCACCGTCGATGCGAGGACACCGTCGAACGGCTGGATGGCCGCCATCGCCCCTGGGACGAGCTCGGCGCGGACGAGGGCGTGGAGCCGGTCCTGCGTCGCCTCGCGGATCCAGTCGAGGCGGTCCTGCTCGCAGGCCGCGACGAAGAGGGCGGTTCGCGACAGGTTGAAGACGGCGTTCTCGAGCGAGACGTAGCGGGGGAGGATCTCGCGGGCCCGCTCGGTGGAGACGCGCAGTTCGGGCACGGCGACGACCACGCCGAGCCTCCTCGGCACGCGGATCGGGGCGACGGTCACGCCGTCGTCCCCCTTCACGGCCGCGACGAGGCCCCCGAACAGGCAGGGGGCGAGGTTGTCCGGGTGCGGCTCCAGCGCGAGTCCCAGGCGGAGCAGCTCGTCCCGCTCGAACCGGCCGCCGAGGAGGGCGTTCGCGCCGAGGAGCCCGGCGACGATCGCCGTGGCGCTCGACCCGAGTCCGCGCGAGACGGGCACGCGGTTGACGCACCGCGCGTCGAGCCTCGGCATGGGCTTGCGCGCGCGCCGGAACACGCGCGCGGCGGCCTGGAAGAGGAGGCTCGCGCGGCCCGTCGGGAGCTCGCCCTCCCCCTCCCCGCGGACTTCGACGCGCCAGGACCCGGCCGTGAACTCCACCCGGTTGTACAGGCGGAGCGCCATCCCGAGGCAGTCGAATCCCGCGCCGAGGTTCGAGGTGGTCGCGGGGGTGGTGACGACGATCGGCTTCATTCTTCCAGCTTGCCCCGAGCCAGTTCAGCCCGAGCTTGTCGAGGGCAGGGGCACAGCCTACGGGCGCCGCGACGTCAAATCCACAGGAAGTTCCTAAGCAGCTCCATCCCGGCTTCGGTGAGGAAGCTCTCGGGGTGGAACTGCACGCCCTCCACCGGCCACGTGCGGTGCCTCAGGCCCATCAGCTCGCCGCGGTCGGCGTGGGCCGTCGCGAGGAAGCCGTCGGGGAGGGTCTCCTCGCGCACGACGAGGGAGTGGTACCGCGCGGCGACGAGGGGATCGGGGAGGCCGCGATAGACGCCGAGGCCGTCGTGGCGGATCGGGCTCGTCTTCCCGTGCATGAGGCGGGGCGCGCGGACGACCTCGCCGCCGAAGGCGTGCGCGATGCACTGGTGGCCGAGGCAGACGCCGAGGATCGGGATCTTCCCGGCGAAGCGGCGGATCGCCTCGTTCGAGACGCCCGCCTCCCGCGGCGTGCACGGGCCCGGGGAGACCACGAGGCGCTCGGGTGCGAGGCGCTCGATCCCGGCGACGTCGATCCGGTCGTTGCGGACGACTTCCACGCGGGCCCCCAGCGCCCCGAACCCCTGCACCAGGTTCCAGGTGAACGAGTCGTAGTTGTCGAGGACGAGGATCA
>CAZYRM010000392.1:0-4221 GCA_964649705.1 uncultured Planctomycetia bacterium | reverse complement strand
GAGCAGTACGACCGCGCGATCGCCCTGGCGCCCGAGTACGCGCTCGCGTGGCGGGAGAAGGGGATCGTGCTCATCCGGCAGCGGAAGCTCGAGGAGGCGCGCGAGGCCCTCGCGAAGTCGGTGGCGCTCGACAAGAAGGACCAGGCCGCCGACGGCATCCTGAAGATGGTCGACAACGAGCTGAAGGGCCCCGGCTGGAAGACGACGTACAAGAAGGAAGGCGAGCACTTCATCGTGATGACGGACGACAGCCAGGACACGGCGGACCTGCTGTCGAAGCATGCCGAGGTCGTCTACACGCTCTACACGAAGGTCATCCCGGAGATCGAGACGGAGGACATCAAGTTCCCGATCCTCGTGTTCAAGGAGCAGAAGGACTACCAGACCTACGGCGGGCCTCCGAACACGGGCGGGTACTACAACCCGATGGTGCGGAACCTCGTCTTCTACAAGCAGCCGAAGCTCTCGGACACGCTGCTGGTCCTCTACCACGAGGCGTTCCACCAGTACCTGCACTACTACCTGGAGGACGCGCCGCAGTGGTTCAACGAGGGTCACGGCGACTACTTCGGGCCGAGCGAGTACGTCGAGAAGTCGCAGAAGATGTACATCCGCCAGAACCCCTGGCGGCTCGGCGTGATCCAGGGGGCGATCCGCGGCAACCGCTACCAGCCGCTCGAGAAGCTGCTCCTCATGACGCAGGACGAGTTGTACGACCCGCAGTCGGTCTCGCTCAACTACGCGCAGTCCTGGTCGTTCGTCTATTTCCTCTGGCAGTACAAGAACGGGGCGTACGCGCCGATCCTGAAGGCGTACTTCAAGAAGCTCCGCGAGGGGGCGGGGCTGAAGAAGGCCTACACGTCGACGTTCGGACGCAGCCCGATGAAGCAGATCGAGCAGGAGTGGAAGGACTTCATCTCCGCGATGAAGTGATCACTCCTCGAACGAGGCGATCAGCCCGTCGATCTTCCGGCTCAGGGCGGCGACGTCCGTCTTCAGCTCCTTGCGAAGGAGCTCGATCTCCTTCGCCAGGCGCATCAGCATCTTCGTGTGCGCCTGCTGGACGCTCATGACCTGCTCCCTCACCTCCTGGGGACTCCTCGGCGCATCGGGCATCGACACCTCCTCAACCGGTCCCCTACTTCTCCCTGCGGGGCCGGCGCGGCCTCTTGGGGTCGTCCTCGTTCTCCTCGGGGAACTCGAAGCCGTCCTTGTGGTCCCGCCACCACTTCTTCCACCCGTCGCGGTCGCTGCCGAAGTTCTGCCCGGTGAGGTTCGTGAGCGCCTTCCCGATCCCCGCGTAGTACACCTTCACGGCCTCGCCCCCCGCGACGTAGAAGAGGTCGAGAAGCTCCTCGATCGCCGAGACGTCCTTGATCTTCCCGAGGGCCCCGATCCGCGCCTCGATCACGTACGGCGTCTTCGTCTTCCAGAGGTCGCTCGTCAGCGGCTTCACGGCCCGCTTATCGCCGAGCTGCCCGAGCGCGATGCAGATCCCCGCCATCGCCTCGGGCATGTCGCGGCACTGGTCCATCGCCTTGCACAGGGAAGGAACCACGTCCGTGTCCCCGTGCTGCCCGAGCGCCACGGCCGCCCCGGCGCGGACCTTCGACTCCTTGTCCTTCACCAGGACGTTGAGGAGCGTCTTCTGAGTCGTCGCGTGGTAGACCTTGCCCAGCGCGAGGCAGGCCTTCGCCCGCGCCTCGACCGCTTCGGCCTGGCTCGCCTCCTCGAACTGCTGGAGGGCGGCCTTCGCCTCCTCGTCGGTCACCGGCTGCGGTCCCTCCTCCTTCGGGTCTTCGGCCCACGCGAACGCCGCCGCGAGGAGGACGACCGGGACGAGCTTCCTCATTGGAGCGCCTCCGCCTTCACGCCCGCCTGCGAGAGGTAGTCGAGCGCACTCTCGATCTCCTTCGCCTTCCCGTGAAGCTCCACGGTGATCTGGGCCCCCTTTTCGGTGAACTTCCCCTGGTGGATCACCGCGGTCAGATCGAAGTCCCGCATGAGGTGCTGCACGACGGGCTCGTCGGCGAGCTTCTGCGGGATCGTCAGCTTCAACACCGTCTTCGCCATCAGAGCTTCTCGATTTCCTTGAGGTAGATCTTCGTGGTGATGTCGACGCGCTCGAGGATCGCGTTGTCGAGGATGTGGCGGAGCCGGAACCTCGACCGCTCGTCGAACCTGGTGAACTTCAGCCCCACGCGGTAGGCGTGGTGCTCCTCGCTCTTCCGGACCCACACGACGATCCCGCGCCCCTTCACGGTCCCCTCGAGCGAGGGGGCCTCGAGCGTGAGGCTGATCCGCTGTCCGACCTTGAGCTGGTCCTTCGAGATGAAGTGCAGCCCGCCCTCGGACATGTTCAGGACCAGGTACCGCGAGGAGGCGCTGTTCAGGAACGCGAGGATCCCACCGCTCTTGTAGCGGATCGTGCTCCCACGCACGCCGTAGCGCTTGTGCTTCCTCTTCTCCACTCCATCCCAGGACATCGTCGTCTCCTTCGTCGTCGCATCGTAGACCGTCCCCATCGGCCCGTCAACCCGGCAAGCCGGCCTTTCCAGCCCGCTTCGTGAAGGCGAGCAGCTCATCGAGGGGGCGGCAGTTGAGCACGTCGTCCTTCGTCAGCCAGCCGCGCCGCGCCGTCGCCACGCCGTACGGCATGTTCTCGAGGTGGGCGGTGCTGTGGCTGTCGGTGTCGATCGAGACCGGCACGCCGAGCTGCTTCGCCCGGCGGCAGTGGACGTCGTCGAGGTCGAGGCGGGCCGGGTAGGCGTTCAGCTCGATCGCCTTCCCGTGCGCCTTCGCGGCCTGGATCACGCGCTCGAGGTCGACGGCGTAGGCGTCCCGCTCGCCGAGGAGGCGCCCCGTCGGGTGCGCCAGGAGGTCGACGTGCGGGTTCGCGAGCGCGCGCTCGATGCGCTTCGTGATCGTCTCCTGGTCGTCCTTGAACCGGCTGTGGACCGCGCCGACGACGAAGTCGAGGCCCTCGAGCGTCTCGTCCGCCAGGTCCATGCTCCCGTCGGCCAGGATGTCGCACTCCACGGCGCGCAAGATGCGGATCTTCGGGTGCTTCTTCTGGACCGCGGCGATCGCCTTCGCCTGCTCCGCGAGGCGGGCCCCGTCGAGGCCCCGAAGGAAGGCCTGGACCTTCGAGTGGTCGCTCACGCAGACGTACTCGTAGCCCAGCGCCTCGGCCCTGGCGACCATCACCTCGAGGGTGTCGTGGCCGTCGGTCCAGTCCGTGTGCATGTGGAGATCGCCGCGGACGTCGTCGAGCGTCACGAGATCCGGGAGGTTCCCCTCGAGGGCCGCCTCGATCTCGCCCCGGTCCTCCCGGATCTCGGGCGGGATCCACGGCAGGCCCACGGCCTTGTAGACGTCCTCCTCCTCCTCGCCCGCGATGCGCTTGTCGTCCTTCTCGCGGACGACGCCGTACTCGTTGATCGTGAGCCCCTTCTTCTGCGCGAGGCCGCGGAGCTTGACGTTGTGCTCCTTGGAGCCCGTGAAGTACTGGAGCGCGGCGCCGAAGCTCTCGCGCGGGACGACGCGGAGGTCGACCTGGAGCTGCTCCTCCCCGAAGAGGGCGCTCGATTTCGTCTCGCCCTTCCCGAGGACCTGGCGGACGTCGGGGAGGGAGGTGAAGAGGTCCATCACCTCCTTGGGCTTCCTGGAGACGACGAGGATGTCGATGTCCTTGACCGTCTCCTTCATGCGGCGGACGCTGCCGGCGAAGGCGATCTTCTCGGGCTTGAGCTTCGCCTCGAGCTGCTCGACGAGGGCGCGCGCGAGCGGAAGGGCGACGCCGAGCGGCCAGCGCTCACGCCGCTTCTTGGAGCCCTCGATCGACGCGAGGATGTTCTTCTCGGTCTTCTCGCCCATCTTGGGCAGGCCGCGGACCTTCCCCTCGCGGCAGGCCGCCTCGAGCTCGGCGACCGTCGTGACGTGGAGCTTCTCGTAGAGGAGCTTCGCGGTCTTGGGGCCGACGTCCTGCAGGGTCATGATGTCCAGGAGGCCGGCGGGGTACTCCTTCTTGAGGTCCTCGAGGGCGGAGCACTTCCCGGTCTCGACGAGCTCCTTGAGCTTCTTGGCGATCCCCTCGCCGATGCCCGGGACGTCGCCGAGCTTGTCCTCGCGGGCGAGGGCGGCGACGTCCTGGGGGAAGCCCTCGAGGGTCTGGGCGACGTTGTAGTGCGCGCGGACCTTGAACGGGTTGTCCCCCTTCAC
>CAZYRM010000391.1:0-4237 GCA_964649705.1 uncultured Planctomycetia bacterium | reverse complement strand
CACAAGCCCGGGATCGTCGGGATGGCCCAGGACGGGTTCGAGCGGTTCCAGCGGGAGCAGCCGCATGCCTTCGAGGACTAGCGGGCGGACCCGGGTCCTCGGGACCGTCTCGTACGTCGCGGACCTCGCGGCGGCCGTCCGGTTCTACCGCGATCGCCTTGGGCTCGTGCTGGAGTCGGAGACGAGCGAGCAGGCGACCCTCCGAGGCGGGGAAGGCCGCGTCGTCCTCTCGCGCCGCTGGTGGCCGCCGACCCTGGCCGGCGTGCACCCGTTCGCGCCCACGGCGTGCGTGAGCGCGGCCGACGTGGCCGCGGCGGCCCGCGCGTTGGAGGCGGCGGGCGTCCGTGTCCTGCTCCGCCCGACCCCGTTCCCGGACGGGACGGCGATCGCCGAGGTGCTCGACCCGGACGGAAACGTCGTGCGGCTGGTGGGGCGCGCCCCTCGAAAGGCCGCGTCGCGGGGCCGGAAGGCCCGACGATGAACCCCGTCACGCGGGCCCCCTATCCCCCCGTGACCTCCTACCTCTGGACGGTCCTGCGGGACGTCGTCTCGGCCCTCCTCCTCTCGCTCGCGATGGGGCTCGGCTGGTTCACCGGGGGCTCGACCGTCGGGCCCGAGGACTGGACCGCCCGCACGCTCGGCTTCCTGACGTTCCTCCTCCTCGGCCTCCTCGCCCTCATGACGCTCCGCGCGCTCCTCCTGCGCGCGGCCGACACGGCGATCGTCACGGCGGGCGCGGAGCGTCCGCGCCTCCTCGGGGACTCGACGGCGGCGTCGATCGGCCTCGGGTGCATCGCGGGGTCCTGGCTGCCCCCGCTCTTCGGGCGGCCGTGGCCGGGCGCCCTCGGCGCCGTCGGGTTCTGCCTCGGCGTGCCGCTCCTGCTCGTCGGCGCGGCGGGCTTCTCGGTGCGCTGGCGGATCGCCGCCCGCGCCGCGAAGGCGCCCGACGGATTCGACCCGCGCGAGCTGGAGGTCCCCCACGCCTGGTGGCCGCTGGTCCTCGCGTCCGGCCTCCTCCTCGTCTCCCTGGGCGCGGGGGCGACCTTCGGTCTGCAGGAGCCTCCCTTCCTCGGGGGCGTGCGCGGGGAGATCCACGGCTTCCGCGACCTCCCCGTCGTCGGGCAGGGGTACGGCGATCTGGGCTCCGAGGTCCCCTACGTCAGCGAGGTGCGCTCGCGCGCGGAGTGCTGGCGCATGCGGATCGAGAGGCCGGGGGAGTACCGCGTCACGGTCCACGCGGACCGCTTTTCGCCCGTGGCGATCCTCGCGAGCGAGCCTCGCCCCTCGGCGTCCTTCCGCCGCGGAGGGGCGGTCGCGGGGATGCGCGAGGTGAGCCTGCGCTGGCACTGGGACTCCCAGCGCGCCGCCTACCTCATCGTGGGAGGGGACGAGCCGTCGGCCGAGGGGCCCTACCAGGTCCTCCTGGAGCGCCTCGGGCCGTAGCTACCAGGTCCCCGTCAGCGGCCGGTCCTCGAAGTCCTTCAGGATCCCGCGCGGGATCACGACGACCTTGAGCACCTCGTTTGCGCCCTCGCCGATCCGCCCGAGGAGCGCGTCGCGGAGGTGCCGCTCGATGCGGGAGTCCTCGACGTAGCCGTACCCGCCCGCCAGCTCGATCGCCCGCTCGCCGCAGTGGACCGCGTGCTCGCTCGCGAAGACCTTCGCCTCCGCGGCCATCTGCGAGACGTCCTTCCCCTCGCTGCGGAAGAACGCGGCGCCATAGGCCATCTCGCGGCCGGCGTGGATGCCCGTGATCATCTCCGACAGCTCGCGGCGGGTGTTGTCGAGGTCGACGAGGCGCTTCCCGAAGAGCTTCCGCTCGTGCGCGTACTTGAGGAGCTTCTCGTACGCCCCCTGCGCGATCCCCGTGG
This sequence comes from uncultured Planctomycetia bacterium, assembly GCA_964649705.1. Taxonomy (GTDB): domain Bacteria; phylum Planctomycetota; class MHYJ01; order WSZJ01; family CAZYRM01; genus CAZYRM01. Next base: position 2,366 of record CAZYRM010000391.1, on the reverse strand, counting down.
ACCAGCTCGCGATCGTGATCCTCCCGCCGTTGAGCATCTGCATCGCGTAGCCGAACCCGCGGCCCGGCTCGCCGACGAGGTTTCCCTTCGGGACGCGGTAGTCCTGGAAGACGAGCTCGGCGGTGTTGGAGCCGCGCACGCCCATCTTGTCCTTGATCTTGGCCTGCTCGAAGCCCCCCCTGCCGCCCTTCTCGACGACGAAGGCGCTCACCTCGCCGTCGGGGCCCTTGGCGAGGACGAAGAAGACCTCCGCCGAGAGGCCGTTCGTGATCCAGTACTTGTTCCCGTTGAGGACGTACTCCCCGGCGCGCGCGTCGAAGGTGAACGTGCAGGAGAGGGCCTTCGCGTCGCTCCCGCACCCCGCCTCGGAGAGGCAGAAGGCGCCGAGCCGGCGGCCCCCGGCGAGGTCGGGGACGTAGCGCCGCTTCAGCTCGTCGCTGGCGAAGCGGTAGATCCCGTCGGTCGCCGTCCCGTGGATGGCGACGCCGAGGGTGAACCCCGCGTCGGCCTTCGCGACGGCCTCGAGGCCCGCGTTGTAATAGGCGAGGTTGACGCCGAGGCCGCCGTACGCCTCCGGATAGGCGAGGGACATGAATCCGATCTCGCCGAGGGCGTGGAAGTTCTCGACGTCGAACACCTCGTCGCGGTCGTTCGCGGCGGCGCGGGGGGCGACGCGCTCGGCGACGAAGCCGTCGAGGGGGCCCCTCAGGAACTCGAGGACCTCGGCGTACGGCGCGTCGTTCCGGAGCAGCTTGTAGAGGACCCGCTCCTGGTCCGGGACGAAGAAGGACATCGCGAATCTCCGCATGCGGGGAGGGTCAGGATACCCGCCCCCGCGTCCCCGGTCCAGGGTGAGGGCGTCCCTCCTCATGAGGCAGTTCTTGACGCGCAGGGCGCCGCTCGCTACGTTCGGCGCCTCGCCTGGAGGAGCGCCCGTGCCGAAGACGAAGACCCCCGCGAACCCCGCCATCGAGAGCCTGGAGCAGATCCGCGTCGCCGGCCACCGTCACATGCGCGAGCTGCGCCTGCGCTCCTTCGAGGAGGCGGCGAAGTTCGTCGAAGAGCACGGCATCGTGACGCTCTCGCCGATCTCCGAGCTGCCGAGCCTCCTCGGCGCGGTCCTCGGGTCCGACGAGAAGCCGAAGGGGAAGGGGTTTCAGGCCCTCCACGACCCCGAGGTGTGGAAGGCGTGGGAGTGGTTCACGAAGCTCGACGACCGGAAGAGCGCGGTGGGCTGCAAGATCCTCCGCGGGCAGTCGACGCTCGTGCACAAGCGGCTGTGGCCGCACCTCCACCGCCTGGCCCTCGATCGCCTGGAGGCCGTGGGCGGCGGGAAGGTCTTCACGAAGACCTCGCGCGAGGTGGTCGACTGGCTTGCGAACCACGGGCCGGAGCGGAGCGACCGGGTCCGTGAGGCGCTGGGGCTGAAGTCGCGCGAGCAGGGGAAGGAGTTCAAGAAGTCGAAGGACGAGCTCGCGGCGTACGGCCTCCTGCTCCTCTCCGAGGACACGGAGCCGGGCCCCCACACGCACGCGCCGGTGATGACGCTCTGGACGGCCTGGGCGCCGAAGGACGTGGTGCGGCGCGGCGAGAAGCTCTCGGTGGTCGAGGCGCGCGCGGAGGTCCTTTGCGCGGCGCTCGACGCGGCGGTGCTCGCGGCGGAGAAGGCGGCGCAGCACTGGTTCCGCTGGGACCGGATCGAGCTGGCGCAGGCGGTGGAGCACCTCCTCTCGCAGAACCGGCTGCGCTGGATCCGGGATGGAAAGGCGTCGTTCCTGGCTTCCGGGGAAGCGTCGCGCACGTTCCCGAAGCTCGGCTGATCCCTTCCGAAGTCCCAAGACTCAATGAGCAACTCTCATCGAAGGCTCCAATTCTGAAGCTTCAAGTGGGCCGGACGTCCCTTGGATCTTCACAAGTTGTGCCTTCGATGAGAATTGCTCATTGAGTCTTGGGACTTTGCGCACCGAAACCCTCCCTCTCCGGAATCCGGCTTGAAACTATACAGACGTATAGTCTATCCTGATCGGCATGGACGTCTTCCATGTCGACGTCGCCGCCTTCCTGATCGCCGTCGAGCGGGTGATCGACGCCGGCCTCCGCGGCCGCCCCGTGGTCGTGGCGCCGGCCGGCTCCGCGCGCGCGGTGGTCCTGGACGCCTCTCCCGAGGCGTGGGGAGAGGGGATCTACAAGGGGATGCCGCTCTCGGCCGCTGAGCGGGCCTGCCGGGGCCTGCGCGTCGTTCTCCCCCACCCCGACCTGTACGACCGCGCCACGCGGGCCCTCGCCGAGCGGCTCTCGCGGTTCGCTCCGGTGATCGAGCCCGGCGGGCAGGGGCACTTCTACCTCGACATGACGGGGACGGGCCG
>CAZYRM010000390.1:0-4255 GCA_964649705.1 uncultured Planctomycetia bacterium | reverse complement strand
AGGTTCCAGCCGCCGCCGCGGTTCGATCGGAAGATGATGTTCCCCTTCTTGTCGAAGATCGGCCAGTCGTCCCAGGAGGCGTTCACCGTCAGCCTCCGCTCGTCCGTCCCGTCCAGCCTGATCATGTAGATGTCGAAGTTCCTCTCCCCCACGATCTCGTCCCGCCCGCGGTCCGAGGCGAACACGATGCGGCTCCCGTCCGGCGACCACGACGGATGCAGGTCCTCCGACTCCGGGTCGCTCGTGAGCTGCTGCAGCCCCGTCCCATCGGGGCGCATCACGAAGATCTTCCTCTTCCCGCTGCTCGGGTCGAACCCGCAGTAGGCGATCCAGTCCCCCTGCGGAGACCACCTCGGGCACTCCCCCTCCAGCAACTGCGTCGCGAGACCTCCCGTCGTCGTCGACCGGAAGATCGTCGCCCGGTCCTTCGCAAATCCCGTCCACCGCTCGAACACGAGCTGGTCGCCGGAGGGCGCCGCTTGCACGCCCAGGTTGCTCTCCTGCGAGTCGAGGACGGTCGTCAGGGCCGGCGCGCCGGGCTTCTGCCGATAGATGGCGAACCCATTCCCCTTCCGGTCCGAGCAGTAGTAGATGTTCCCGTCCTGCGCCCACGAGGGGTTGAAGTCCAGCGTGTACCCGTTCGTGATCGTCGTGATCCCCTTCGGAGAGGCGATCGTGAGCATGCGCAGGTTCGAGCACTGCTTGTCCTGCCGCTTCTCGTGCACCTCGAAGACCAGCGACTGCCCGTCGGCCGAGAGCGCGGGGCTCCTGACGAAGAGCTTCCCTCCGAGCGTCTCGGTCAGGTTCACCAGCGTCGACTTCGCCCCTTTCCGCTCTGACGTGTCCCACTGCGAGCGGACCGTCGAGGACTTCACCTTCACCTGCATCTTCCCCGAGACGGACTCCACCGAGTACTCCCAGTACGGCGTCGTCGTGAACGGCTCCTCCTCGAGGGTCACCTTGTACGGGCCGCTCGAGGCATAAGCGATGCGCGTCGCGCCCGGCTTGTAGCGCTCCTTCGTGATCGAGACCTCGATTGGGAGCAGGTTCCCCGCGCCGTCCACCTTGAAGACGACGTCCCTGGTCAGCCGGCCGACGCCGTTCCCCTCCGGGTCGGCCGCATCACCGACCGGGACGCCGTCGAAGCTCACCTGCGCGCCGCCCGGCGTGACCTCGAGCGAGATTGCCTTGGGGACCTCCTGGAGGGCGATCGCCTTCGAGGCCGGATCCTCGTACTCCAGGACGACTTCTTCCGTCCGGAAGCCGAGCTTCTGCACGGAGAGCTTCACGGACGTGATCTCACTCGTGTTCGGGTCGAGCGGGAAGACGAGTTCGAGCGAGACCGGCGTGGTGCCGACCTTGGTCTGGCCCTGGAGGATGTCGGCGCCCGGGGGTGTCGTCACGAGCTTCCACGACTTCGGAAGCGGCACGAGCGTGACGGCGCTGTTCGCGTCCTCGGCGTCGAGGCCGACGGTCTGCGTGGCGTACCCGCGCTTCTCGAGCGTGAGCGGCAGCGGGCGGAAGTCGCCGGTGCGCGGGTCGACGGGGAACTCGTGCTCCGCCTGGTACGGGGTCCTGCCGACTTCCTGCCCGTCGAGCAGCACGCGCGCGCCGATCGGGTCGGAGCGGAGCGTCACCGTCCGCGGGACCTGCGCCAGCTTCGCATCGAGACGCGTCGAGCCGCTCCAGTCGAGCTGCAGGGCCGCCTCGCGGAACCCCCTTCGGCTCAGGCGGACCTGCACAGGGAGGAAGTCGCCCGTCGTGGGGTCCCAAGGGAACTCCACGGCGTCATTCCACGGGGTCTTCCCCGCGGGGCGTCCGCCCAGCTCCACCTCGGCCCCCGGAGGGGTCGACTCGATGCTGAAGGTGCGGGCGTCCTGCACGAGCTTGAGGTGGTACTCGTACTTCGGCTGCTTGTCGGTCGCGGAGAACCGCTGGGCCAGCCACCCCGACTTGCGCACCTCTCCCTCGATCGAGACGTAGGTGCCGGCGGAGGCCGCGTCGCCGAACTTGATCTCCTTCGAGTGGGGGGTCTTGCCGACGAGCTGGCCGTTGAAGAGCACCTCGGCGTTCGGCGGCTCCGAGCTGACCCGGATCACCTTCGCGCTGTCGCAACCGGCGACGATTGCCAGAAGCGCGATCCACAGGGCGTATCTCATCTCGTCTCCTCCTCCACGTGCGCGCGGGATCGTAGGAAGGCGCTCCGACGATGTCAACGAATGGGTCCTCCCACTCTTGACGCGGAACGGTGCCCCTGGCACGATTGCCCGCTCCGGCGGAGCGCGGGAGCGATCGGAGGAAACGCGTGTCGGGATCGGACGACCGCGAATTCGCGCAGAGTGCGGTGAAGGCGAGGTACACCACCTCGGCCCACATCGAGGAGTGCCTCGAGATCCAGCGCCGGGCGGAGGCCATCGGCGTTCGGACCCCGCTCTCGGAGATCCTCTTCCAACGGGGACATCTCACCGAGGCGCAGGTGCGCACCCTGATGGGTCCCCCCCGGCAGGCCCTGCCCCAGATCCCGGGCTACGAGGTCCTCGGCAAGATCGGCGAGGGGGGGATGGGCGAAGTCTACAGGGCGCGCCAGATCTCGCTCGATCGGCTCGTGGCGATCAAGGTGATCCGGAAGGGCCTGGCGGAAGACCCCCAATTCGTGCAGCGATTCCAGAGAGAGGCGAAGGCGTGCGCGCGCCTGCGCCACCCGAACGTCGTCGCGGCGTACGATGTGGGCGAGACCTCGGGCGTTCACTTCTTCGTGATGGAGTTCGTCGAGGGGGAGTCGCTCCGCGCCCTCCTGCTCCGAAGCGGACGACTCGAGGAGCGTCAGGCCCTGACCCTGATCCGCCAGATCGCGGAGGCGCTGGGGGAGGCCGCGCGGCACAAGCTCGTCCATCGCGACGTCAAGCCGGAGAACATCCTCGTGACGCCCGAGGGGACGGCGCGCCTGACGGACCTGGGACTCGTCAAGTCGATCGGCGGAGAGGATGCCCGGTTGACCCAGAGCGGGGCCACGCTCGGCACCCCGTTGTACCTCGCCCCGGAGCAGGTGAAGGGCGAAGAGTGCGACACGCGGACCGACCTCTATTCCCTGGGCGCGACCCTGTTCGAGGCGGTCACCGGGGGCCCGCCCTACGAGGCGCCGAACCACGCCGCCCTGCTCTGGAAGCACATCAACGCGCCGATTCCCGCGGCACGGGAGCGGTGCGCCAGCGTCTCGGCGGGGGTGGAGGGGATCTGCCAGCGCCTTCTCGCCAAGGAGCCCGACGATCGGTATCAGACCTCCGAGGCGCTGGTCTCCGACATCGACGAGGTGTTGGGAGGACGGACCACGCAGTTGGCGCCGGCCCGCCTCACCGAGGAGCGTCAGGGAGTGCGCGCCGCGACGCCGGTGCACGCCCCTCTCACGCCTGCGTACGTCGACAGGGGCACGGCCATGCTCGGGGAGCGCGAGGCGCCCGCCGAGGGCGGCGCAGGCGCTTCGCCCTCGCGCCCATCCTCCCCCCGGTCCCGCGTTGGGCTCGCGCTTGTTTTCACGGCGCTCCTCATCGCGGGCGCGTTCGCCATGCGCGGGGTTCTCTTCCCAGCGGCGCCGGAGGGCGTCCCGGGCCCGCCGACCGCTGCGGCGCGTCCCCCTTCGCCGACCCCTGCGCCGGACCTGTCGGTCCCGCCTTCCTCCACGGAGCCGTCCCGCGAGCCCGCCGCTCCGGACCCCTCGGTCCCGCCTTCATTCACGGAGCCGTCCCGCGAGCCCGCCGCTCCGGTGACGCCGCGCGGCGGGGAGCCCGAGCCGCGCAGGCTCGAAGGGAGCTGGGACGTCGTGTACTCCCTGGCCTTCTCCCCCGACGGCACCCTTCTCGCCTCGGGGAGCCGCGACAAGCTCATCAAACTCTGGGACCCCGCCCGGGCGAAGGAGCTTCGCACCCTCGACGAGCACACGGCCTGCGTGTCCACGCTCGCATTCGATGGAAGCGGTCGGCGCCTGGTCTCGGGCAGCCACGACCGACTCGTGAAGACCTGGGACCCCAAGGCCGGGACCTGCCTCCTCACGCTGAACGAGGCCGCTCCGACCTGGGGCGAGGGGATGCTCGCGGTCGCCGTGAGCGCCGATGGGACGCGGATCGCCGCAGGCGGCCAGGGCCGCTCCGTGAGAGTCTGGAACGCGACAAACGGCGATCTCGTGTGGCAGGCGGAGGGCCACACGGACCGGATCAACTCGCTCGCCTTCGACCCGCGCGGGAGGTGGCTCGTCTCCGCG
>CAZYRM010000389.1:0-4264 GCA_964649705.1 uncultured Planctomycetia bacterium | reverse complement strand
CGCACGAGGAGGCGCTGACGATCGCGGAGTCGAGGAGCGACCGGATCGCCTCCGCGGCGCTGTGGATGGGGCTGGGGCACCTGCGCCGCGACGCGGGCGACGTGGCGGGGGCGGCGGTGGCATTCCGCTCGGCGCTCGGGGCGTGCCGCGAGATGGGGGACCGGGCGGGCGGGGCGGTGGCCCTGGCGAACGTGGGGTGCCTGGCGCATGACCAGGGGGACCTCGATGCTGCGGCGGGCGCGCTCGAGGAGGCGGCGGCGATCCGCGCGCAGATCCACGACCGAGTCGGGGGGTTGACCGCGCGTCTGGCGTGGGCCGAGGTGGAGGCGGACCGCGGGCGGTTTGCGGAGGCGCGGGCGCGGATCGAGGAGGTGCTGGCGTCGGCGCGGGCGATGGGCGCGCGGGTCGCGGAGGCGCGGGGGCTGGTCCTCGAGGGGAGGATCCTGCGTCACGAGGGGCGGCACGAGGAGGCCCTGGCGGCGCACACGGACGCGCGGGACCTGGCGGCCGCGGCGGGGGCGCAACGGGAGGCCCACGAGGCGTGCGTCGAGGCGGGCTGGGACGCGCTGGTCGCGGAGGACGTGGAGGCGGGCGCGCGGTGGCTGGAGGAGGCGGGGAAGGCCGGGACTGCGCGGGACGCGCGTGCGCAGGTGCAGCACGCGTGGCTCCAGGTGGCGCTTCGCCTGGCGCTCGGCCAGGAGGCGCTGCCGCTTGCCGAGGAGGCGCTGACGCTTGCGCACCGCGCGGGGCTGCGGAGGCTGGTTCCGCACGCGCTCGACCTCTGCGGGCGGGCCGCGGAGGCGGCGGGCGGCCTCGACCTCGCGCAGGCCTACCGCTCGCGCGCGGCCTCGCTCTCGGTGGAGTCGCGCCCGTAAGGGCGTCATGGCGCGTCGCTCGACGCTTTGCTACAACATCGGCCCATGCATCGACCTCCCACGCCCATCCGTCCCCCGATGCTCATCCGAGGCGACCTCGTCGCCGTCGTGGCGCCCTCGGCGAGCCCGAACGTCCACGACAAGCTGCAGCGCGGCGTGCGGTTCCTCGAGGAGCAGGGGCTCCGCGTGCGCGTCGGCGTCAGCGTGTTGCGCGAGAGGACGTACATCGGGCGGGACCGAGACCTCCGCGCCGACGACCTGAACCGCCAGCTCCGCGACAAGAAGGTCCGGGGCGTCTTCTGCCTCGTGGGCGGCTTCTCCGCCTACGAGATCCTCGAGAAGATCGACTACGCGGCCATCGCGCGGGACCCCAAGGTCGTGATGGGCTTCTCCGACAACACCTCGATCCTGAACGCCATCCACACCCGGACCGGCGTCGTGACGTTCATGGGTGAAAACGTCCTCTGGGGGCTCTCGGAGCGGCGCCGCGGCTCGCGCGAGCGGTTCCTGCGGGCCCTCATGGATCCGCGGCCGCTCGGGAAGGTCGAGGACGAGCTCGAGGCCTGGCGCGACGCCCCGGTGCGGCGCGCGCGGACGGTCGCGGGAAACCTCTCGACGATCACGGCCCTCACCGGATCGCTCTTCGCCCCAGCCTATCGCGGGAGGATCCTCTTCTGGGAGGACATCGGCATCGGGGCCGACGACGCGAACGCGGCGCTCTGGCAGCTCCGCCTCACGGGCGTGCTCGCCCGGCTCCGCGGGATGGTGATCGGGCACCTGGAGGGCCTGGACGAGGAGAACTCGGACATCACGATCCGCCACGTGGTGCTGACGGCGGCGGACCGTAGCCAGTGGCCGATCTACAAGACGGGCGCCTTCGGCCACTGGCGCCCGAGCCTGGTCATCCCCATCGGCATCCGCGCGAGCATCGGCCGGGGGGAGATCGCCTTCGAGGAGTCGGGCGTCTCCTCGCGCTGAGTGGAGGGGACCTGGACCACGCCTTTCCCCGCGCCACCCCTTGACCCGGGATCCGGGCCCTGCTAGGGTAGGAGCCCGTCAGGGGGTCGATCCGTTCGAGAGCGTCCGATGAACCGCTTCCAGCCCGCCCTCGTCGCGCTCCTCGTCCTCGCCTGCGCAGCCTCCACGCTGGCCCAGGCGCCGCCCGTGACCACCGTGATCGCCTACGACAAGGACGAGCGCCCCGACCGCTTCATCGTCGGCGCGAACCGGACCGTGAGCATCCTCTGGGTCCCCGACAACTACGAGATCCTCGACATCAACGTCTACGTCCTGATCGACGACGACATCACGGACGGCACCGACCTCTCCTACTCGCTCACCTCCCCCGAGGGGACCGTCGTGCGGCTGAAGGCGACGGGCTCGCGAGGCGGCCTCAACACCATCTACGACCGCATCACGCCGTCCATCGACGCGATGTCCGGCTTCGACGGCGAGCAGACGTTCGGCGGGTGGAGGCTCAACCTCAACACGACCGACAACGACAGCTCGGGGCCGCTGAAGGGCTGGCAGCTCCAGTTCACCGTGGACAACGCCGAGGCGGGGACGCCCGGCCACCAGCAGCCCGTCGCGGGGCTCGGCAACGCGGGGAACGCGGGGCTCTTCGAGGTGTTCGACAACGACATCGGCGGGTTCGCGCCGCTCCTCTTCGGCACACTGCCGTTCGCGACGTACAACGCCCTGAACGGCGAGACGCGCGTGGCCGCGGGGAACTTCGACGGCGACCGTCGCGACGAGCTCGCGGTCGGCCTCGGGCCTTCCACCGAGAGCAACTCCCTCGTCGCCATCCTCGACGACCAGGCCGCGGGATTCGCGCTCCTCACCTGGGTCCGCCCGCCGTGGACCGCGGAGTACGACGCCGCGACCGGGGAGACCTGGGTCGCCGCCGGCGACGTTGACAGCGACGGGTTCGACGAGCTGGTCGTGGGGCAGGGGACCTTCCCGCTCGACGGGGGGAGGTTCGCCGTCTTCGACGACACGCTCCAGCAGTACAACCTGATGTTCGACGGCCGCCTGCCGTGGGCCGTCTACAACGCGGCCAACGGGGAGGTCCGCCCCGCAGTCGGCGACATTGACGGGGACGGGCTCGCCGAGGTCCTCCTCAGCACGGGGAACTTCCCCCCCGCCGGAGGCTTCGTCGCGGTCCTCGACGACGCGAGGAGGAACTTCCGCCGGATGACCTGGATCCGCCTCCCGTGGTCCGCCTACAACGCTGCGGGCGGCTCCACCCGCCCGGCCGTGGGGGACTTCGACGGGGACGGGCGCGGCGAGGTCGTGCTCGGCATCGACGCCTTCCCGGCGAACGGGGGGTGGTTCGAGATCCGCGAGGACTTCTCGTCGGACCTCCGCCACCAGCGGTGGGTGCGCTTCGCGAACGTCGCCTACAACGCGGCGAACGGGTCGACGAGGCCGGCGACCGGTGACGTGGACGGCGATCGTCGCGACGAGATCCTGATCGGCACGGGGCCCGCGCCGGGCAACCAGTTCAACATGGCCCTCCACGACGACGCCTCGATCGGATTCGGCTTCCGACGCTTCTTCACCATCCAGGACGCCGCGTACACCGCCGCGAACGGGGAGACCTGGCCGACGCTCGGTCTCATGAAGTAGCGCGGTGAAAGTTTCTTCAAGCGGGTTCAAGTCCTCACACCCCTCGCTGTCCCGCTCCGCGCCCCCCAGGGTCACGCCCTTCCGGTTGTAGTCCTCTACAAAACAATGAGTTGCGGGATTCCATCGCCTCCCAGCCCGGGCGCGATCCGGGCTGGCACCCTCCTTGCCCAGACACTCCACAGCATTGAGTCCGCATCACCGACGGGGCGAACCCACCTGACGAATGACTGCCCGACTCCTGCCCCGTGGGTGATGCGGAGGTCCCCTCGGCTCGGCCTGCGGTCTCGCTCGGGTGTCCCAAGCGAGCGAAGCGAGTCGAGGGGGACGGAGGAGCGACGATGGATCAGCGAGTGAAGATGAGGGAGGAGTCGACCCCGGGCCAGCCCGCGAAGGACGATCGATGCGGGGGCCTCTGCGGCAGGCGTCCATGCAGCCCGCTCGCGGGGCTCTTGTTCCTGACCACGGTCGCCTCGCTGGCCTCGATCGCGGCGCTGCTCTTCTGGCAGCCGACGATCCTGTCCGCGGGCCTCGCGGGCGTCTCGAAGGGGCCGTTCCTCGGGGCGACCGAGTGGGTTTCGACGGCCTCGGAGTGGGCCCGCGGGCACGCGAAGCCCTTCTGGGGCGGCTTCGGCGGCGCCGTGTTCCTCCTGATGGTGTCCTACCGCGCGCTCCGCCAGGCGTGCTGCCGGCGGCTGTTCTTCCTCTTCACCGCGCTCGCGACGGCGCCGCTCGCCTGGACCGTCGTCCACTCGCAGTGGCCG
>CAZYRM010000388.1:0-4352 GCA_964649705.1 uncultured Planctomycetia bacterium | reverse complement strand
GGGTAGAGGTTGATCCCCGCCTTGATCGCCTCCTTGCGGAGGTTCGCCCCCGCGGGGACCTCGATGACCTTGTCCTCCCGGATGAAGTGCACCTTCGGCATGCTACTGGTCCTTGTTTTCCGGCTCGAGCTCGTTGCCCAGTTCGTCCTTCGCAGGCTCCTCGGGCGGGGGCTGGGGCTGCTCGTCCGTGGTCCCCTGGCCCGTGATGGGGTCGATCTTCGACTTGTCCTGTCCCTTGAAGCCCTGCTTGCGCTGCTTGGCGAAGTCGGTCTCGTGTCCGCCCGGGTCCCAGTTGTCCTCCAAGGGCGGCTTCTCGGCCTTCTTCTCCTCGACCTTCGGCTCCTCGGTCTTCTTGGGCGCGGGCTTTTCGTCGTTCCCCATCGACATGGCCGCGAGGCCGATGATCGCGACGAGGAACACACCTCCCACGATGTACATCATCGGGCCCTTCGCCGCGGGCGCCGCGCCGCCGCGGGTGCGGCCGGAGGCGGGCTTCTCGGGCTTCTCGCCGCGCTCGGGGCGCCCCTCGGGCTTCATGCGCCGCGAGGTCGAGCCGGAGGCCTTCCGGTCGATCCTCGTGGAGGGCCTCTTCGTCTGGGCGGGCTCGGGCGTGGGCGCGGAACCGCCCACGACGGTGCTGCACTTCTTGCAGCGGAACCCCTTTCCGGGCGGCAGGGACGCGGCGTTGTAGGCCGTGTTGCAGCCCGGACAGCGGACGACCTTCAGCTCGGTCTGTGGCATCGCGGACTCCCCTACGCGACCCGCCGCCTCCCTCGTGGATGGTCTTTCGGAAGATACCGGAGCCCGGGGGCCGGCGCAAGCGTTTTCCCTGGCGTTGCATAGAGCGGCGCCTCGCTGTACAATTCCCTCGCACGTCAGGGGGCGTTAGGAGACGGGACCATGCGCATCGCGATCCTCCTCCTCGTCGCCGCACTCGCCCACGCCGACTCCGTCGAGTTCAAGAACGGGGTGAGGATCACCGGCGAAATCCTCGGAATCACCCGCGACAAGGTCACGATCCAGATGGAGGAGGCGACCGCGGCCTTCGACACCAGGGACCTCGACCCGTACTGCTTCTACCGCCTCTACGCCCCGTTCATCCCGCAGGACGCGCAGGCGCACCTGGAGCTCGCGGGGTACCTCGCCATGGAGAAGGCCTACGAGCCGGCGCGCAAGGAGTACCTGAAGGCGGTCATCTTCGACGAGCAGCTTGCCGCGGAGGTCGACGCGAGGCTGAAGGAGGTCAACGACGCCGAGGCGAAGGGGCTCTTCGAGGACGGCGCGGCGGCCGCGGAGGCGGAGCGGTTCGAGGAGGCCCTCGCGCGGTTCCAGCAGGTGCTCCAGCGATTCCCCGACTCGCCGTTCGCGGAGGAGTCGAAGAAGGCGATGTCGGCGGCCGCGGACGCGATCCAGAAGAAGAACGCGGAGAAGCAGGCGCTCCTCGCGCAGCTCGCGGCGAAACAGGCCCAGGACAAGAACATGCAGGGCGAGGCGCTCCTCAAGGCGAAGGCCGACGCGGCGGCGAAGGGGCTGGAGGACGGGAAGAAGCTGAACGCGGACGGGCTGGAGCAGGAGGGAAAGGGAAAGCTGACCCGGGCCGACCGTGCCTACCAGGCGGCGGCGACGAGGCTCGTGGAGGCGAAGACGCTCTTCCTCGAGGTGCAGTCGGGCTCGAAGGACGACGCGCTCCTCGCGCAGGCGAAGGAGAAGCTCCCCGAGGTGGACAAGTGGCTCATCGGGGTCTACGACAACCTCGGGCACATGTGGGCGACGCAGCAGAACTTCCGCGAGGCGCAGCTCTGGCTGAACCGCGCGCTCGCCATCGACCCCACGGACAAGGTGGCGACGGAGCTGAAACTCAGGATCGCCGAGGAGCTGATCAAGCTCCAGCAGCCGCCCCGCCAGCCTCCGCGGTAGCCGGCGACCGTGACGAGCGATTCTCGCCCAAACTGATTCTCCAACGTGGCTCGCACCAGGAGTGTAGTCGGGCCCAGAATTCTCAAGACTCAATGAGCAATTTTCAGTGAATGCCAGAGTTCCAACTCTCAAGCCGCAGAGCATTAATGCTCGGTCCGCTTGAGAGTTGGAACATCAGCATTCGCTGAACATTGCTCATTGAGTCTTGAGAATTCTGCGTCCGACTGCGCTCCTGGTTTGAACCACGCCGATTTGACCTTGGGCGAGCTTCGCTCGCCACGACTCAGGGTGATTCCGTGGGCTACAGGCTCGCCTCGAACAAGCCCGTCTACCGCGGCCAGGTCCAGGCCGGAAACGCCATCTTCCTCGAACCCGGCACGCCCGTCCGCGTCGGGCGCGGGCGCGAGGCGGAGTACCAGATCGCCGACGGCCGGATCTCCCGCGTCCATTGCGTCTTCCTCCTCAAGGGTGGGAAGCTCTCCATCGAGGACAAGGGAAGCGCCAACGGGACGTTCGTCAACGGCAAGCAGGTCCAGGCGAGCCAGCTCGTGGACGGCGACGAGGTTGTGATCGGCGACGCCAAGCTCCGGGTGGAGGATTACGACGAGGCCGCCGCCAAGCCGAAGGCCGCGAAGGACGGCACGGCCGTGAAGAAGGCCCCCGACGACGCCGAGGCGACCAAGATCATCCCCCCCACACGCGTCTGCGAGTCGTGCGGCGCGGGGATCCCGCTGGCCGCGGGCGGCTCCGCGTATTGCGCGAAGTGCACCGACCCGCTCCTCGGGACCACCGTCGGGGAGTACCGGATCGTCCGTCCGCTTGCCACGGGGGACGCCTCCCTCGTCTACCGCGTCGAACTGGGCGCGACGAAGGCCCCCTTCGCGCTCAAGGTGCTCAAGCCCGAGGTCGTGAAGAACGCGGCGATCGTCGAGCGCCTCCGCAAGGCGGGGGAACTCGGCCGCGGGCTCCACCACCCGAACCACGTCCGCGTCCACGCCACCGGCGACCTGGGGGGGCGCCCCTACCTCGTCCTGGACCTCGCCGCGGGAGAGACGGCCGACAAGCTCGTCGGGCCCGGCAAGCGCGTCGACGCCGACCGGGCGGCCGCGATCGGCCTGCAAGTCGCCGCCTCCCTGGTGTTCGCGGAGGGGCAGGGAGCCGGCCACGGCGACCTCACCCCCGCCCAGGTAATCGTCTCCGGGACCGGCGACGCCCGGGTCCTCGGCTTCGGCGCCTGCCCGTGGTCCCCCGAGGCGGCCAAGCGCGACGGCGTGGCCCTCGGGCGGATCCTGTGCTACCTCCTCTCGGGAAAGATGCCCACGAGCGCGACGCCCGCCGTGGAGGCGGCGCAGCTCCTGTCGGCCCAGCCGAAGGGGCTCCTCGACGCAATCGTCCGGCTCTTCTCCCCCGCGCCGCCTCCGCGCGTCGAGACGCTCCTCGACCTCCTCCCCTTCGCCCTCCGCAAGAAGGGGCGCGTCGGCCTCCCGACGTCGATCCGCGCGTTCGAGCACATCGACCAGCTCGCGCCGCGGGAGGCGGGCGGTCCGGCGGAGGCCCGCATGTCGGCCGCGCTCCGAGCTCGCCTCGTTCCGGCCCGCTTCGAGGCGCCCGAGGGATACTCGATCACGGCGGCCAGTCGCACGGCGGGCGCCTGGCCGCGGGACTGCGTCCAGGTCGTCCAGCAGCCGCAGGGCGGTCTGGTCGTCCTCGTCGCGTCCTCGCTCCATGTGGGCCTGAGCGGGTCCGTTCTCCTGGCCGCTCTCCAGGCCGCATGCCACGCCCTCGGACTCCTCACGGTCCGCCCCGGCCAGCTCCTGGAGAAGTGCGGGGACAGGCTGCGCACGGACCCGAAGGAGGGCCTCCAGATCCACGCCGTGGGACTCCTGATCGACCCTGCGAAGGACGAGCTCCACGTCTCGATGGCGGGAGGGCAGGGTCTCCTCGCGTGGAGCCGCCAGCGCGAGCAGTTCACGGCGGTCCGCGGGGAGGGAGGCTCCCTGGGCGCCCAGGGCAGCGTCCCGAGCCCGAATCAGACGATCCACGTCGAGCCGGGGGACCGGATCCTCATCCCCGGCGACGGCCTGATCGGGGCCAGGAATGCGAAGGGCACGTTGTTCGGCTTCGAGCGGGCCCTCCAGACGGTCCGCTCGGCGGGGAAGACCTTTGCCGAGCAGTCGGAGGCGCTGTTCAAGGCCGCCGTCGAGTTCCGCGGCCCGTCGACGCTCTCCGGCGACCTGACGCTGGTGGCGATCGACCGCGTGGAGACGGAGTAGGGCGCTATCTCCGGCGGACTCCGCCGCCGCCCATCATCCGCATCCACTGGTTCTGCTCCTTCCTCCAGTCGTCGTACTTCACCGACTGCTCGGAGGTGAGAAGCGTCTTCGCCTTCCCGTCGATCTCGGCCGTGAGCTTCTCCGTCTCGGCCATGATCGCGG
>CAZYRM010000387.1:0-4354 GCA_964649705.1 uncultured Planctomycetia bacterium | reverse complement strand
CCGGGTTCCACGGAAGTTCCGGAAAGAAACATTCCGGTCGGCCCGGCGCAAGGAATCCTTGCCGGTCCAGGGGTTGCGTCTAGTTCCGGCCGCGCATCCAGCGGGCGATTCCGAGGGAGATCGGGAGGGCGAGGAGGCAGAGGGCGAGGATCACGTAGAGGACGGGGCGCGGCGAGATGTTCAGGTGGAGGGTGACCGCGGTCAGGTCGCTCGGGATGCCCTCGGCGAGCCCGCTCTCGATGACCCGGTGTTCGAGGCGATAGCGCCAGTCGGTCAGGATGAGCCACGACTCGCAGATGCGGTTGAGAAGCATCCACCAGCCCCACAGCGCATACAGCGGCCGCTCGAACGGACGCTCGAGGCGTGCCCCGAGGCAGGCCACGAAACAGGCCGCGGAGCCCACGACCTCGAAGAGGACTCCGCCGAAGATCGCGAGGGCGAGGTGGAGCTTCGTGAAGGCGATCGCGGGGTAGGCCACAGCGAGGACGACGAGGGGGATGGAGATGCCCTTGGGCGCCCGGCGGGCCTTCCAGGCGAGGACGCCGAGGCCGATCCAGACGAGCACGGCGATCTGCCAGTTCTGATCCTGCCAGGTGGCGACCCCTCCCCCGCCGATGCTCACGGCGGGGATCGACGGCATCCCGACGAACCAGGCGCACGCGGAGTGCCCGATCTCGTGGACCAGCGTCGCGAGGAAGTTGAAGATGTAGTTCGGGAACCAGAGGAGTTTCGCCACGGGAAAGGCCGCGAGGCCGATCGCGAGGCAGACGTACGGCCGCTGGAAGAGCCCGGGCCGCTCGGGCGACATCTCCGGGATCACCGCCTGCGTCGCGGGCGCCCCCGCGCGGAGCAACTCCCCGCACAGCCCGCACATAGCCGTGCCATCGGGATTCTCGTACGAGCACTTCGGACACTTCACGCGGCGCCCTGCTGAAGAGAGTGGCGGATCGACGCGCGCCCGGAACTACTGCGCTCGCGCACGACGGGTGCTCAGGTAGGTGTCAATCCAGCGCCGGATGACCGCGTGGTACGGGATCCCTTCACGAGACGCGGCGGCTTTCGCGAGGCGGATCTGCCACTGTTCGAGGCGGATGCTGATGAGCTTCTTCGCCCGCGCCCGTCGTTCGATCCGTCGAGCGAGGGCCGGTGCCAGCCCCACGCCTTCCTCGACGGGCTCGAACTCGTCCCAATGTTCGGAGAGATCGTGGCTCTCGGCGAACTTGGCGAACTCGCGCGCCGAGCGGAACTTCGGAAGCACTCTCTTCTTCCTCAATCTCGCCTCCTGCGTCGGAACCGCTTCTTCTCGCGCTCGCTCATGTCGCGCGAGGTGAGGACACGGACCAGCCCGTCCTCCCGCCGTACGAACACCACGAGCAGGTACCTGCCCACTGCGGACTGTCCCCATGCCAGATACGCGCCTGCTCTCCCCCTCTGAATCTGGGGGTTCCGCCGGAACACCTCCTCGACTTCAGATGGGTCGACTCCGTGCCTTGCGATGTGCTCCTCGTTGCCCTCGTTCCAGTCAAACTCCGAGATGCGCACGAGGGTCCCTCCTCAAGACGGATCGTATCTCAGTGTGATACGGGGTTCAACTCCGTCGAGCCTCCACCGATGGAGTGCGCCCAGCAGAATTGGAACAGTCTGAATGTGGGGGATGGCCCCTACCGCGCGCCGGTGCAGTCGGTCAGGTCCCAGGTCGTGATGACCTCGGTGTAGACCGGGTCGGTGGACTTGCCGTCGGGGTCCGTCGTCGTCGTCCCCTCCTTCTCCGACTCTTCCTGGTGGATGCAGCCGACGCCGTCGGCGTACCAGGCCTCCCAGGTGCGCGTGCGGATCAGGAGGCGGAAGCCGTCCATCCCGAGGTTGATCCGAAGTCTCTCCTTCGAGGTGCGGACGACGCGGACGCCCGCGCGCGGGCCCGCCGGTGTCTCGAACGAGCGAGCCTCGGGGACCGTGGCCTCCTCTTCGTAGGAGACCGTCCCCTCCGAGGTCTCCCCTTCCCAGGCATGCGTCCACTTGGCGCCGGGCGTGAACGGCAGGTGGCCCGCGATCGAGGCGAAGAGCCCCGGCAACGTGACGCGCTGCATCCGCTCGGTCATCCAGCGGAGGCCGATCTCAGTCGGCGCACCGGCCTTGATCAGCGCGACACGGCTCCCGTTGATGTCGCGGATGTCCTGGATCAGCGGGCCCCCGTCGCTGAGGGCGATGTCGACCTCGTCCGAGCGGCTCCCGGTCGTGCCCGAGTGGTTCACCCGGAGTGTCGCGAGCCCGTTCTCGACCTTCTCGACGCTTGCGCTCACCTCCTCCTCGATCGTCTTGCTCGCGTCCGCGGGCCAACGCTGCACGAACTTCCACGTCCAGCGCCGACCGGGAGAGACCGGGACCATCTCGCCGGGGGCCTCCGGAAGCACGTAGGCCAGCTCGACCACGAACGTCGTCCCCGCCTCGTATTCCCGCACGATCCGGAAGCACGTGGCCGAGTTGGCGCCGAAGGCCGCCTCGACGACCTTCCCGTCGAGCGGACGGTCCGTGTGGCCCTTCCGGACCTCGAGCGTCGCCGTGGCGCCGCCCGGGAGCGAGACATCGACGCGCGTCGTGTCCTCGGCGACCTCCTCGCCCTTCTTCACGAGGTCCGCGACAACGAGGACCCCGTCGGGGAACCGGGCGCGCCATCGGGTCGCGGTGCCCCCTGCGACGTTTTCGGAGACCTTTCCGCCGGAGGCCTCCACGATCTGGCGCAGCGCGTCGGCGAGCGCCGCCTGTCGGGGTCCCTCGCGGTCCACGGCGGACCTGGCGGCCGTCCCGTTGACCTGGAGGCCCTCTTTGGGCTCGATGACGGGGATTTCGGGGTCCCCGGCCTGGGCCAACAAGACAACGATGGCGAGCAACATGGTCCGGAGATTCTACGGGTCCTCCGTGAGGAGATGCTACACATGTCGCCTTCGTGTATCATGGGACGACCCGTCAAGGAGGAGGATGCAATGATGAAGGCCAGCCGGTGGATCCCGGTCCTCGTCGCGTGCTTGGCGCTCTCCGCTGCGGCCGAGGAGCTGAACAAGCTCCAGAAGCTCGTCATCGCGCCGCTCGGCCTCTACCCGAAGGAGACGCGCGTCGCCATCCTCGACGTCTCGGGCCAGCCCGAGCTGATGGCCGCCCTCCTCGCCGACCCCGAAAAGGCCTCCACGCCCGAGGCCCTCGCGAAGTACGACCCGGCCGTCCGCGCGGCGGCGCAGGAGCTGTCGGACTTCCCGGCCGTCCTCCAGGTCCTCGCGGACTTCCCGCGCTACACGAAGATCATCGCCTCCGTCTACGGGAGCAGCCCCGCGGCGGTGAAGGAGTTCGCCCTGTCGCTCGACGAGAAGGGCGCGGCGCTCGGAGCCAAGGAGGAGCCCGCGGCCACGGAGGAGCCGGCCGCGACGGAAGAGCCCGCAGCCACGGAGGAACCCGCCGCGACGGAGGAGCCTGCCGCGGCCGAGCAGCCGGCCGCCTCGGACGGCTCGTCCTCCGAGACGCCGATGTACAGCGAGGAGGCCTTCTACCAGACCTACCCCTACGCCGCGGACGAGGTCGCCGCGGCCGCGACGGCCAGCGGCTGCGCGTGGGGCTCCTACGGCCTCTACACCTACATCATGGAGAACTACGCGCAGTACACCGAGGCGGCCCTCGCCCTCCTCGAGTGCGCGGAGGAGTGCTTCGTCCCCGCGGTCGAGGACTGGGTGACGGCGATGGAGCAGGCCTGCGGCTCGCTCTACGGATGCGGCCAGGCGAAGGAGTTCCTGGAGACCTGCGACCTCTCGAAGCTTGCGAACGAGAAGGTCGGCCGGGACTGGGTCGACAACATGGACCGCGTGCAGAGCGTTCTCGACAACGTGGAGAAGTTCCCCCACCTCGCCAACCAGGCTCTCGAGCACCACCAGGGGAAGAACAACGAGGCGGTGGAGGGCTTCCTGAAGAAGGCGAAGGACGAGTGGAAGGTCCCCTTCGACGCGAAGGACGGGAAGCTGTTCACCGAGGCCGCGGGGCTGTTCAAGAAGGACCCCGGGCTCCGCAACGACCCCGAGCACGGCCTCGCGTCGGCGCTCAAGAAGGCGAACTCGAACCCGGCGCTCTCGGAGCACCTCCTGAAGAACGGGAAGGGCCCGGACGTCGACAGGTTCCGCCAAGCCAACCCGAAGTCGACCCAGCGCCTCCAGAGCCGCTCGACGCCGGGGTCGCGCTCGCTCTCGCCGAAGGGTCTCTCGAACCAGTCACGCCGTACGCCCGAGCACGCGGCGAAGTCGCGCAACGTGAACCAGGGCGCCTCGAAGCACCGATCGAGCTGGGGCGGGTCGGGCGGCGGCCACGGCGGCGGCGG
>CAZYRM010000386.1:0-4398 GCA_964649705.1 uncultured Planctomycetia bacterium | reverse complement strand
CGAGGTCCTCCGCGAGCGCGAGCGCCGTCGGATAGCGCGACGCGGGGTGCTTCTCGAGCGCCCGGAGCGCGATCGTCTCCAGGTCGCGAGGCAGGTCCCCACGAAGCCTCCGCGGCGGGACGGGCTCCTCGTTGCGGATCCGCTCCAGGACCTTCACCGCCTCGTCCGCGGCGAAGGGAGGCACGCCGACGAGCGACTCGTAGAGGATCCCTCCCAGCGAGAAGACGTCCGAGCGGCGGTCGGCGACCCTCCCCAGCCCGAGCGCCTGCTCGGGAGACATGTACGCCGGCGTCCCCAGGATCTGCCCCGTCTGCGTCAGGTCCGACCCCGAGGCGTCCTTGGCCAGGCCGAAGTCGGCGAGCCTCGCCGCGCGGACGCGCCCCACGGCCCCCGTCGGCGCCGTCTCGTCGAGCGTGACGAGGACGTTCGCGGGCTTGAGGTCGCGGTGGACGATCCCCGCCTCGTGCGCCGCGTGGGCCGCCAGGGCGACGTCGCGGACGATCGAGACGACCTCGCGGCGAGCGAGGGCCCCGGCGTGGAGCAGGTCGGCGAGGGTGCGACCCTGGACCAGCTCCATCGTGTAGTACGGGACGCCCTCGACCTCCCCCACGTCGTAGACGGGGACGATCCCCGCGTGCGTCAACTTCGCCGCCGCGCGCGCCTCGTGGAGGAAGCGATCGAGGTCCTTCGGCTCTGAGAGGCCCCGCAGCCGCTTGAGGGCCACCTCGCGGCCGAGCTGCGGGTCCAGCGCGCGGTACACGACCCCCATCCCGCCGTGGCCCAGCTCCCGCAGCAGGACGTAGCGGCCGAACGCGCGCCCCTCGGCCGTCGGCCCGGCCCCCGGAGCCGTCGGAACCGTCGCCTGCGAGTCGGTCCGCACGACGGTCTTCTCGCAGTCCGTGCGCGTCGCGAGGCCCCGCTCCTCGAGGACGTCCGCAAGGACGCTCCCCTCGCGTTCCTTGAGGGCGCGCAGGCACTGGGCGAGCTGCGCCTCGTCGATGACGCCCCTCGAGAGCAGGTCCTCGCCGAGTCGGAGATCCTCGATGCTGGCCATGTCGGCGGCTATGATACGACGGTCCTGATGAACGAGGAAGGGGCGATCGCATGCCGCGCGACCCGGGGCTCTCGGGACCGAGTTGGTTCCGCACGACCGCGTGGTCCCTCATCCTGGGCGCCGCGAAGGGGGACGGGACCGAGGTCAACCGCCTGGTCCGCCAGTACCGCCGCCCGATCGTCCGCTTCCTCGAGTCGCGCCTGCCGAAGGGCGAGGACGCGGAGGCCGTCGCGAACGACGTCCTGATGACCGTGCTCGACCCGGGGTTCCTGGCGAAGGCGGACCAGGGGAAGGGGCGGTTCCGTCAGCTCATCCTCGCCGTCACGCGGTTCACGCTGAACAACGCGCTCCGCAAGGCGACCCGCCAGAAGCGGGGCGGCGGCGTGGCGCCCGTCTCCATCGACGAGCTGACCGCGCACCCGCCGTCGCGCGAGGAGGAGGACGGCTTCACGAAGGACTGGGCCGTCGAGATGCTGTCGCAGGCGATGAAGCGGTTCAAGGAGGCCTGCGAGGAGAAGGGGAGGTCGGAGTACGACGCGGTGCGGCTGCGCGACCTGGAGGGGCTCTCCGTCGAGGAGATCGCCAAGCGCCTCGACAAGAAGGAGACGAACGTCACGACGCTCATCCACCGCGGCCGTCTTGCGCTGCGCGAGCACATCCTCGAGACGATCCGCGGCTACTGCTCGACCGAGGAGGAGTACGACGAGGAGGTCAAGACGCTCCTCGCCTACGTAGGAGGAGGCTAGTGTCCGACCCCGCCACATCGTGCCCGAAGTGCAAGACGCCCGCCGTCGCGGGCCTGGTCGCCTGCCCCACGTGCGGCGAGACGCTGGATCCGCCGACGGCGGCGCCCCCGGTCGAGCCGACCGTGATCCGCGCCGAGCCGCACACGGGCCCCACCCAGGTCGCCCCGGAGCACGGGAGCGCCGACACGGCGCAGGTCGGCATCCGCCCCGGGCGCCGCTTCGGCCACTACGAGGTAATCCGTCCCCTCGCGCGAGGCGGAATGGGGGTCGTCTTCCGCGCGCACGACAAGAAGCTCGACCGCCCCGTGGCGCTCAAGGTCCTCATCTCCGGCGACCTCGCGGGCCCCGAGGAGCTGGCGCGCTTCCGGCGTGAGGCCCTCGCCGCCGGGCGCCTCCGCCACCCGAACATCGTCCCCATCCACGACGTCGGCCAGGAGGAGGGGTGGTCGTACATCGCAATGGAGCTGGTCGAGGGGCGGCCGCTCCACGTCCTCCTGCGAGATCGGAAGGTCCCGATCGACGAGGGGGTCCGCATCGTCCTCCAGATCGCCGAGGGGATCGTCCACGCCCACAAGAACGGCGTCATCCACCGCGACCTCAAGCCCGCGAACGTGCTCGTCGACGAGGAGGGGAACGCCCGCCTCACCGACTTCGGACTGGCGAAGTTGTCGAAGGAGGGCGACCTCACCGAGAAGGGGACGACGCTCGGGACGCCGAACTACATGCCGCCCGAGCAGGCGCGCGGCCGCATCGACGAGATCGACGAGCGCAGCGACGTCTATGCCCTCGGCGCCATCCTCTACGACGTCCTGACGGGGCGCCCTCCGTTCATCGGCGACACCCAGATGGACATCCTCCTCAGGGTCATCCAGGAGGCCCCCGCGCCGCCGAGGTCGATCAACGGGAAGGTCCCGCAGGAGCTGGAGTCGATCTGCCTTCGCGCGCTCGAGAAGGACAAGGAGAAGCGGTATCCGAGCGCGAGAGACTTCGCGCAGGCCCTGGAGGGGTTCCTCGACCGCGATGCCGCGTCGCCCGAGCCCCAGTTCCGCCGGGTCCGGAGGAGGAGGCACTCTCATCGTCGCCTGCGCCAGGCGCTGGCGGTCGGGCTGTCGGTCCTGGTGATCGGAGGCGTCCTCGCCCTCACCTTCTGGCCCGAGGACGCCCCGGCGCCGCCGCCGGCGGACGACCCGAAGGTGGGGGGGCGGTGGAGCCTGGCGAAGTACGAGCCGTTCACGGACACGTGGCCCGCCGGGTGGACCCAGCTCGGCGTCTGGGCGATCGCCGACGGGGAGCTGGTCTCCGACCGCGAGGGCTCGATCACGCTCCAGCAGGAGCTGACCGGCTGCGCGGCGATCGAGCTCGAGTTCGTCGCGGACCGTGAGCGGCCTGCGACGCTCCAGCTCCGACGGGAGGGGATCACGGACTGGATCGAGCTCCGGCCCGGCGCGGACCCGGCCCTCGTGGCGGTCGAGGACGGGAAGGCGGGCGACCCGGTGCTCCTGTCGTGTCCGCCGTCGACCCGGCACACGCTCCGCGTGGAGTGGACTCCGCTGGAGTTGCGCGCCTGGTGGGACGCGGGCATCGAGCCCACGGTGCGCGTCGCGCGCGGACCGGGCGCGCGTCTCACGGGACGTGCGCAGGTCGCCTGCATCGGGGGCCGGGCGCGGTTTCGCCAGGTCCGCGTGCACGTGGAGAGCGGGTTCTACGGGGAGAGCGGCTTCCGCGCGGCGGAGCTGCTGGAGGCGGAGGGAAAGGGGGCCGAGGCCCTGGCGGCGTACGAGGCGACGCTCGCCTCGCACGCCCGCGGGTCGTTGGCCGAGGAGGCGCGCCAGGCCGTCCTGCGCCTGAAGCCCCCCGTCGATCGGCGCGACCCCCCGAAGTAGTCGCGATGTGCGGCAGGCGTGGGGTTCTTCGGGGGGTACCGGAATCGGGCAGTCGATCCTGAATCCAGGACTGGGGCGTCCTGGATCCTGGACGAGGCGGGTCGTTTGCGAGGTCGGGAGGCGCCCACGGGATCGGCTGCGCGCTGGGGATCAGCGTTTGGAGATGGGAACAGGGTCGAGCAGGAATCGCCAGATCGGGAGGACCCCGATGGTCCCGCTGCCTGTCGCGATCCGTCCGCCCTCCGTCCGGGTCACCAGAGTACCAGACTCGAGTCCCAACTCCGCCATGGCCTCGTCCAGGGCCGCCACCTCCCGCTTCCTCGTCTGCGGATCGGCCATGGACTCGCACACCTGGACCAGACATCGCGTGCGATCCGATCGCAGGACGACGAAGTCGACTTCCCGACCGTTCCTTGTCCGGTAGTAGTAGATCTCGGGGTGGAGACGCCTGAGCGCCGTGAACACGAGGTTGTCCAGCAGATGCCCGCTGTCGACGAGGACTCCGGAGGCCACCGACCGAATCAACGAGTGATCCACGCAGTAGATCTTCTTCGGGTTTGTGTTGCTGCGCGCTACCGACGCGTCGAAGATCCGCACCGTGAACAGAAAGTAGGCGTCCTCGAACCACGACAGGTAGTCCGAGACAGAGGCCTTGGGAGCCTTGTGACCCAGGGAACTCAGGTACCCCGTGAGACGGTTGACCGAGTAGGAGGAC
>CAZYRM010000385.1:0-4402 GCA_964649705.1 uncultured Planctomycetia bacterium | reverse complement strand
CCATCTCCGCCTCGGTCCCCATCAGGTCGAGGCAGTCGTCCATGATCTGGAAGGCCACGCCGACCTCGCGGGCGAAGGCGGGAATCTCCTCCTGCCAGGACGGGTGGGCCCGGTCGAAGAGGAGGCCGAACCGCCCGCACGCCTCGAACAGGGAGGCCGTCTTCTGGCCGATGATGCGGTAGTACTCCTCCTCGCGCAGGCGGTCGTTGAACTTGTGCGAGATCTGGAGCATCTCCCCCTCGCAGATCTCGGCCGCCGTGCGGCTGAGGATGAGGGTGGCGTCGTGGTTGCGGAGCGCGGACGTGGCCGCGAAGGCCCGGGCGAAGAGCCAGTCGCCGAAGATGACCGACATCTCGTTGTCCCACTTCGCGTTAAGCGAGGGGACCTTGCGGCGGATGAGGGCCTCGTCCAGGACGTCGTCGTGGACCAGCGTGGCGGCGTGGATCAGCTCGATGATGACCGAGAGGGCGTAGTGCTCGTCGCGGAGGGTCTCCGTCGCGCGGGCCGTGAGGAGGAGGACGGCGGGGCGGAGCCTCTTCCCGCGGAACTGGGAGAGGTGCTCGACGAGGCCCGCGACGACCGGCAGGTCGCTCGCGAGCGACGCGGCGAGGCGGCGCTCCACCTCCTCCACGTCAGCGTGGATCGGGGCCAGGATCTGGGCCAGGTCCATGCGCACCTATACAGGAAAAGCGTGGAATGGTAGCAGCCGGAAAGTGGGCCCACAAGCGAAAAGGGGCCGATCAAGTCCTCTCGGCCAGGTACTCGGCGAGCGCGTCCTTCCAGTGGGCGAGCGTGTAGCCCTCCGCCCACAGCTTGTCGAGGTCGAGGACGGAGTTCACCGGGCGGGGCGCGGGGAGGCCCAGCTCGGCGGAGGTGATGGGGACGACGGGCGTGGAGAGGCCCGCCTGCCTGAGGATCTCCTCCGCGAACTCGCGCCACGTGCACGTGCCGGTGTTCGCGGCGTTCCAGACCCCGCTCTGGCGGCGCTCCACCATCCAGAGGATCGCCCCCGCGAGGTGCCGGGCGTAGGTCGGGCGGCCGCGCTGGTCGTCCACGACGCGCAGCTCGGGACGGGTGCGCGCGCGGTCGAGGATCCGGTCGACGAAGCTCGCCTTTCCGCCGCCCCCCTTCCCGAAGATCCAGGAGCTGCGGACGACGAGGCCGCGCTCTCCCAGGCCGAGCGTGTGCCGTTCCCCCTCCAGCTTCGTCCGGCCGTAGACCGACACCGGCGCGGGGGCGTCGTCCTCCCGGTAGGGGCGGTCGAGGAGGCCGTCGAAGACGTAGTCGGTGCTCGGGTAGACCATCCGGGCGCCGACGGCCGCGCACCCGACGGCGACGAGGCGCGTCAGCTCCGCGTTGCCGATCCGTGCCTCCTGGGGGGACGTCTCGCAGGCGTCGACGGCCGTCATCGCGGCGAAGTGGAGGACCACCTCCGGGCGGGCGCGGCGGAAGAGGTCGCGGACGCCCTCCTCGCCGGCGGCCAGGAGCGCCGCGTGGCCGACCGTTTCGGGGCGGTCGTCCCCGAGGAGGGTGAGTGTTGCCCTCCCGAGCATTCCCGTCGCGCCGGTCATCAGGATCCGCATCGGGCGCATTCTAGGCGGCGAAGGGCCGGCGTCCTATCAGATCCCGTTCCCATTCCCCTTCCCTTTCCCAGCGCTTCCTCCACGCTGGGAATGGGAAGGGGAATGGGACTGGGGTCGGGAAGGGGGACGGGAAGTGGCATGTCCTTGAATCCCGGCCCCCGTCTTGCCGATAGAGGGGAGTGGTTGCATTCCGTCCGGAGGTCCCGATGCGCCGATCCGTTGCATGGGCGTTCGTCCTGGTCGTCGTCGTCGGTTGCACGCGCAGCCAGGAGCACTACGCCGTCGGCCCCTATCCGCACCTGTCGTACAGGATGCCGAAGGCCTGCACCAGCACGCAGTTCGCTGGGGACATGCAGGTCATCGGGGAGGAGGGGAAGGCGATCGGCTACCTTCGCCATGAGACGATCACGCTCCGGGAGGAACGGTACCCGCGCGACCAGTGGTTCGTCCTGGACGCCCGCTTCGCCACGATCGGGATGGTGACCGACAAGGGCGGCACGTACCGCTTCACGCAGGACGGGCCGGAGTACGACTGGGTCAAGGTCGGCGACTACACGCCTGACCTGGCGGCCAAGGCGCTGCTGCGGTACCAGGGGAAGGTCGCCCTGATCCCCGCGACCGCCACTCCGGTCGTTCCCGGATCGGCGCCGACCCCGCCGACCCTCCCGAAGAAGGAAGGTGAGGGGGAATAGGCGGTCCTACCGCTTCCCCGCCTTCGCCGCATCCGCGCACGTCGCGACCCACGCGTCGACTGTAAGCGGCTCCGCCGCCAGCTCAACCACCTGGCTCGGGTCCGTGGTGAGCCGAAGGCGGAACACCGTGGCGTCGGTCCCGAGGTTCTTGTCCGAGACCACGAACCTCACCTCCACGCCCTTGGGCTGCACCTTCACGGGCGCCTGGAAGGCGTCGACGGGGCCCCCCCACGACGGGAGCTTCCTCGCGAGGGTCGCGATCGTTTCCGGGGCGAACAGGTTTGCCGTGTCGAGCGTCGCGGCCTCCGATCCGGTCGGAGTCACGCCCACCAACCCGAAGCCGTCCGTTCCGCCGAGCTGGAACGGTGCCGACGCCTCGCGGCCGTCGAGGATCACGCGCCAGACGCGGTAGTCGGCGAGGCCGGCGGAGTCCTTCAGCCCGAGCGAGAGCTGCGGCTCCAGGTCCTGGCACGGGAGCACCGTCACGACCACGCCCGAAGCCTCGTGTTTGCCCTTCCAGCAGCGCGTCTCGCCGATGCAGCGGCGGCACGGGATCGACTTCGTCCCCGCGCACCACCAGCAGGGGGCCTTCACCCCCCCCTTTCCCTGGCACTGGCCGCACTTCTCGAGCCCCTTCCCCTTGCACGTGGAGCAGGGGCTGCAGCCTTTTCCGCCGCACTGGTCGCACTTCTCCATCATCTTGTCCTGGGCGTCGCCGGACTTGTGGTACTTCCCTCCACCCCCGCATTGCATGCAGCTCTGCTTGCCATGTCCGTAGCAGATCCCGCACGGCTGCTTGCCGTGCCCCTTGCAGAGCTCGCACGGCTTCGGCAGATCCCCCTGGCCGGCGCAGCCCGGGCACTTCTCCTGCTTCGATCCGCCGCAGGCCGGGCACTTCGCGGCCGCGGCGTACCCGCTGCATTCGGGACAGCGGAGGTGCCCCGACCTGGCGCACGTCGGGCACTCCAGCGGGATCTTCCCGCTCCCCTTGCACCGTGTGCACGGGACGCGCCCCTTGTCGCACAGGAGGCAGTCGAGCTTCCCGCCCCCGCCGCAGGTGAGGCACTTGAGCTGGTCGCCGCCCGTCTTCCCCCCGCCCCCGCACGAGACGCACATGAGCGTCCCCGCGCCCTCGCAGCCCGGGCACCTGAACCCGCCGTCGGGGCAGGCCGGGCAGGTCACGGGGCCCGAGCTGCCCAGGCAGGAGAAGCACTTCACCTGCTTCTGACCGTTGCAGGTGGAGCACTTCCCCTTCGGCTGGTCCTGGGGGAAGGCGGCGCCGCAGAGGAGCGCGATCGACAAAACGATCCGCATGGACATGGGACCCCTCCCCTTGACCATGTAGGGGCGACGCGGTGCGTCGCCCCTGGCCGTCACCTCGAGGGCTACGTCTACTTCGACAAGGTCATCGACGCGCGCTTCGCCCACTCGCTGTCCGGCGCGGTCTCGATGAGCTTCTGCCACGCCTCGATCAGGCCGTCGGGCTTCTTCGTCGCATGGTAGCGCGCGACGCCGTACCAGTACCACCCCTCCGCGGCGCAGGCGTCCGTGCCGTGCTCCTTGAGGAAGGCGTCGTACTCCTTCGCCGCGTCCTCGAACTGGCCCGCGAAGAGCTTTGCGTGGACGCGCTCGAGGGCGACGACGGCCTCGCCGCCCTTGCCGCACTTACCGAGGCAGTCGACGGCCGCCTGGAGCGCGGCCGAGTCCCCCGCGCGGGCGGCGGCCCTGCCGAGATCGACGCAGGCGGTCATGCAGGCGTCCGGCTTGGCCTCGCCGGTCCCCTTCATGGCGACGGTCAGGTGCTCGACCGCCTTCTTCCAGTTGCCGGCCTCGATGTAGTGCTTGCCGACCATGAGGTTGATGTCGGCGTTGCCCGGATCGACACCGAGCATCTTGGCCGTGTCCTGGAAGCTCGTGTAGTCGAGCTGAACGCGCTCCAGCCACGCGCGGTAGTCGGAGGGGGGGAGGGGACCGACGGTCCAGGAGACCTGCTCGCCGTTCTCGTCCAGGAGGAGCAGCCACGGGGTCCAGACGACTCCGTACTTCTGCGCCTCGGCGCCGGCGTCCTTCATGTTCAGCTTCACGGCGACGAACGTCTCGTTGACCCAGGTCCCGAACTCGCCGTCC
>CAZYRM010000384.1:0-4407 GCA_964649705.1 uncultured Planctomycetia bacterium | reverse complement strand
TGACGGCGGTCATCGAGGCGCACGCGCTCTCCCGCCGCTTCGGCCGGATCACGGCCGTCGACCGCGTCAGCTTCGCCGTCGAGCGGGGCACGATCTTCGGCCTTCTGGGCCCCAACGGGAGCGGGAAGACGACGATCCTGCGCATGCTCTGCGGCGTGCTCGCCCCGAGCGAGGGCCGCGCGGAGGTCCTCGGCTTCGACGCGACGAGCGAGGCGGAGTCGGTCCGAGCGCGGATCGGCTACATGTCGCAGAAGTTCTCCCTCTACAACGACCTCTCCTGCGAGGAGAACCTCGACTTCTACGGGCGCATCTACGGGCTGTCCCCGTCACGCCTCGCCGAGCGCAAGCAGTGCGTCCTGGACCTGACGCGGATCGGCGACCGCCTCGGCCAGCTCGCGGGGACGCTCTCGGGCGGCTGGAAGCAGCGGCTCGCCCTCGCGTGCGCGATCGTCCACGACCCCGAGGTGATCTTCCTCGACGAGCCGACGGCGGGGATCGACCCCGTGGCGCGCAGGCAGCTCTGGGACCTGCTATTCGAGCTCTCCTCGCGGGGCGTCACGCAAATCGTCACGACGCACTACATGGACGAGGCGGAGAGGTGCACGGAGGTCGGCTACATCCAGAACTCGCGCTGGGTCGTCTGCGGGCGCCCCGCGGAGCTGAAGAGGCTCCCGGAGGTGACGCCGGAGGGCACGCGGAGGCTCGAGCTGGTGGCCTCGGAACCGACGTCGGCGCTGGGGCGCCTGCGCCGCGTGGAGGGGGTGCGCGACGCGACGCTGTTCGGAGAGGCGATCCACGTCCTCGTCGACCGGACGGTCCCCGAGGAGCGCCTTCGCGAGGCGGCCCCCGGCACGGGGACGAGGGAGATCTCGCCGAGCCTGGAGGACGTCTTCGTCACGCTGGCACAGGCGCAGGAGCGCGCCCCCGCGCCCCCGCCGCCCCCTCCCGCGACGGAGACGGCCCGCCCGCCCTCGAAGGCCGTCCGCCGGGAGAAACAGCTCGCGGGCTTCTGGGCGATCCTGCGCAAGGAGTTCTCCCACGTCCAGCGGCAGCCGACGACGATCTTCTTCATGTTCGTGATCCCGGTGCTCCAGACGATGATCTTCGGGTACGCGATCGACACGCAGATCGAGCACATCCCGACGGTCGTCTACGACCTCGACGGGAGGCGGGGGGCGCGGGAGCTGGTGGAGGCCTTCGAAAACACGCGGACGTTCGAGGTCATCGATCGCGTGTACGACGAGGAGTCGTTCCGCCGGGCGGTCACCTCAGGGCGCGCGAAGGTCGGGCTGCGGATCCCCGCGGACTACTCGGACCACCTCCTCGCGGGAAAGCAGGCCCAGGCGCAGGTTCTGATCGACGGGAGCGACTCGCAGGTGGCCACGACGGCGCTCAACGCCTCGAACCTGCTCGGTCTGAACCTGTCGAGGCGGATCGGCGCCCCGATGGCGGAGGCCCGCCAGGCCGCGGCCGCGAGGGACCCCGCGGGCCACGCCGACATGCCGATCGAGATCCGCCCGAGGCTCCTCTTCAACCCGGACCTCGAGAGCTCGCACTTCTTCGTGCCGGGCCTCGCCGGGATCATCCTGCAGCTCGTGACGCTCTTCCTGACGGCCTTCTCGATCGTCCGGGAACGGGAGCAGGGGACGCTGGAGCAGCTCTTCGTCACGCCCGTGGGCCGCGCGGGTCTCCTGCTGGGCAAGATCGTGCCGTACTCGGTGGTGGGGCTCGGGGAGGTGATGCTCGTCCTGATGGTGATGGTCTACGTCTTCGGCGTGCCGATCCACGGGAGCCTGCCGCTCCTGGTGGCGCTGTCGATGCTCTTCATCGTCAGCTCGCTGGGGTTGGGCGTGCTCCTGTCGACTGTGGCGAAGACGCAGCTCGAGGCGGCGCAGTACGCGATGATCGTGATGCTCCCGAGCGTCTTGCTTTCGGGGTTCATGTTCCCGCGCGCGGAGATGCCGCTGCCGATCTACGTGGTGACGTTCACCATCCCCGTGACCTACTTCATCGAGATCCTCCGCGGGATCATCCTGCGGGCCGCGGACTGGACGGACCTGGTGCCGCAGGCGTTCGGCCTGGTGGCTTGCGGCGCGGCGATCCTGGCGATCAGTCTGGCGCGATTCCGCAAACAGGTGGCGTAGACGATCCACGAATGAACACGAATTGGCACGAATCGTGAGCCGAACGCATCGGATCGATGGGAAACCGGCGGCCGCGCGCCCGAGGAGAGGGCGCCGCCCGAGGGCGGCGGAGCGGTGGGGTCGAGGCATGGGGGCAGAGGGTGAGCTTCGCAGAGGATCCAAGGGACCGAAGACGCGAGCAGCTTGATTGGCCCCGCCAAGCCACCCACGCCCTCTGCCCCGCATGCCTCGCCCCACCGCTCGGCGCGCCGCGCCGCGGCGCGGCGCGCCCCCTCTCCTCGGGCGCGCGGCCGCCGGTGATTCCTCGCCCCCAGCCGATCGACTCCCGATTCGTGTTGATTCGTGTTCATTCGTGGATCGTCGAACGGGCGCGTGGTCCGCCGTGCAGGAGCGGTCATGCACGCCCGGGCGTCTTGCGCCCCGGAGCGCCCGTCCTTCCCGCCCTACTCCGCGGCCGACTTCGGGACGACGGTGCTCGCCTGCGGGCCCTGCTCGCCGTCCTCCTCGACGATGCGCACCTCCGCGCCAATCGCCAGCTCCTCGATCGCGGCATGCACGACGCTGTTCCGGTGGAAGTAGACCTCTCGCCCGTCGAACGTCTCGATGAATCCGTAGTCCTGTTCCGGGAAGACCCGGGCGACGCGCCCGCGGACGTCCGGCTGGAAGTGGGTCTTCACGAAGCGCTGCTTCACGTGCATGTGCTCCTCGAGCTGCCGCTCCATCGCCTTGAAGGCGTCGTGGAGGGCCACGGAGAGGTCGGTGTGCGTCGCCTTCGGCGGGTGGTGGCCCACGACCAGCTCGCACCCCGGCAGGTGGAGCTGGATCCGCACGCGGAACCGGTTCCCGACCTGGTGTCGCGAGGCTTCGCGCGCGATCTCAATCGTGCACTTGTGAATCCGGTCGGAGAACCGGTCGAGCTGACCGGCGAGCGACAGGATTTCCCCCTCGAGGGCCGCCGTGTGCGGCACGCCGTGGAAGTGGATCTGGATCGGTCTCTCCTGGATCATGGCGTCAGCCCTCCTGATGGATGAACGCCTGGGTCAACGCACGCAGAGACGTCTCGTCGATTCGCCGTGCGCCCCGCAGCATCGGCTTGCCTATCCGACGGCGGGCCCGACCTGTCGCCGTGTCACGAAGGTCTCGCGCCGCGCTACGTCCCGCCGCTCCCCCAGGGGAGAGATCCGCAGCGACTCGAAGGGCCGCGCGTCGCGCGGAACGCGCCCGTCCTCGACAGGCCTGGAGGAGGCGACGTGGAGGAGCGTGAATCCCGGGCTGCCAAACGCTCCTGAGTCCGCCTGGTGGGGGGCCGCCAGGCACCACCCACCCTCCGCCAGGTCCCACGGGAGGTAGGCGAACAGGCCGCCGAGGCGCGAGCCCAGGCCGCCGATGTGCCGGCCCAGCGCCGCCCGTTCGGAGGGGCGCACGGGACGGCAGAGCTCGTCGCAGGACGGGATCTGGAGGCAGTCGACCACCAGGCCGAACGAGGCATGCTCCTGGAGGCACGCGTCGTAGAACTCGATGCCCATCAAGTGATCGAGATTCCCCTCGCCCGCCGTGACGGCGAAGCCAAAGGGGATGCGGAACGCGCGGAGGGCCTGGAGCGCCTCGCGGGTTGCCACGACGGACGCCCCGCCGCCGCAGCCCGGGTCGGGATGGCAGGTCTCGATCAGCGGGAGGACGTGGGGCAGCCCGGCGATCTGTTCCGCGACGTTCCTCGTGAAGTCGTCGGGATGGACGCACAGCAGGAAGACCTGCCGGTCGTGCCTGCGGAGGACCTCGAGGAGGTCCTCGCCGATCCAGCGCCCCCGCCCGGTGATGGCGCAGATGAAGACGCCCGACCTTTCCACCTCGGTCAGGATGCGTTCCGCCAGCGGACGAGGCACGTCGATGCTCCAACCGTGGAGGGACGTGGCGCAGTTGCACCGAGCGAAGGCGCTCGGGCTGGTGAGCGAGAGGAACGCGACCGGCGGGGCGGCCAGGCCCTGATCGCGCCTCCAGGCGCGGACCTGGGCCGCCTCCGCCTCGCACCGCCGCAACCACGCGACCGTCTC
This sequence comes from uncultured Planctomycetia bacterium, assembly GCA_964649705.1. GTDB lineage: Bacteria > Planctomycetota > MHYJ01 > WSZJ01 > CAZYRM01 > CAZYRM01. The sequence continues at coordinate 212 of CAZYRM010000384.1, read as the reverse complement.
CTGGCGGTCGCAAGACACCGTGGAGCCCACGAGGGGGACCAGGCCCTCCAGGAGGCTCGCGTGCGCGCCCATGTCATCGCCCTCGATGGGAGTGCTTTCGTCCGGATTTGACCGACAATGCCCCCCGCGCGGGGGACCGTCGGCGCGGCCCCCGCTGGAAGGCGCGGTGTGCGATTCGAAGTCGTCGGCTACTTCACGACGAGGACGCAGTT
>CAZYRM010000383.1:0-4408 GCA_964649705.1 uncultured Planctomycetia bacterium | reverse complement strand
TCGGCCTCCAGCGCTGGCGGGCGAGGTCGAGGGACGTCGCGGGGAACGTCTCGGCGTGGACGGCGGTGAGGACCTTCACGCAGACGGTGCAGACCTACGACATCACGCTCGGCATGACCACGGGGTGGACCGAGAACGGGTGCGGGACCGGGGTCGAGCGCAGCTCGTCGACCAGCGGGAGCATCTTCACGGCGACGTGGACCGACACCCTCCCGGCGGGGCTGACGATCGGGCGGATGGAGATCTACATCCCGTGGAAGTACTACTGCAGCTCGATCTTCCAGATCCAGATCAACGCCGGGTCGCAGGCCCCCGCCCCAACGCCGCCCCAGGGCGCCACGTGCAACTGCGACTCGATCCCGACCGTCGTGACCTACACGCGCTCCGGGCCGGACTACACGATCGGAGGGACCAACACGATCCGCTTCCGCGCGCCCGGCGGGAACTGGGTGATGATCATGCCGAATCCCGACTGGGGGGCCGACGTCATCCTGCGCGTCATCGTGGTCCCGGACTTGATCCCCCCGACGGTGCCGGCGCTCGTGTCGCCCGCGAACGGCACGATCTTCGGGACGAACACGGTCGCGCTCGACTGGACCGACTCGACCGACACGGGGAGCGGCCTTTCGCAGTACGACGTCGAGGTCGCGTCGGACTCGGCCTTCACGGCGATCCAGTGGTCGTCGACGGCCGGTGCGAGCGAGGCGACGACCGGGCCGCTGCCCGACGACCAGCACTTCTGGCGCGTGCGGGCGCGCGACAACGCGGGGAACATCTCCGCGTGGAGCGCCTTCCGCGACTTCACGACCGACACGACCGGACCCTCGACGCCCTCGCTCCTCGCGCCGGCGGACGGGGTGCTGACCGCGACGAACCCGGTCGCCTTCTCCTGGACGGACGTCTGGGACGCGAACGGGATCGCGGACTACCGGATCGAGGTGGACGACTCGGCCGCGTTCGCGGCGCCGCTCGAGTACGCGAGTACACGGACGACCGCGAGCGCGACGGTGGGGCTCCTCTCCGGGACGCACTTCTGGCGCGTCTACGCCAGGGACACCGCGGGGAACGTCTCGGCGTGGAGCCCGGCGCGCTCCTTCGTGCTCGACACGACCCCGCCCTCGACGCCTTCGCCCCTGCTGCCCGCGGATGGGGCGGCTTTCCTGACGGGGAGGGCCGACCTCGATTGGACCGACTCGGGCGACACGAGCGGGATTGCGGGGTACGACGCGCAGGTGGCGCCCGACTCGACGTTCGGCTCCGCCATCGAGTGGTCGGGGACGACTGCCGGGTCGGCGGTCACGACGGCCCCCCTGTCGAGCGGGCTCCACTACTGGCGCGTCCGGGCGCGGGACAACGCCGGGAACGTGTCGCCGTGGAGCGCGGTCCGCTCCTTCACGATGCAGGACCCGCCGACGACGCCGGCGGGGCTGCTGCCGACGGACGGGAGCGCCACGAGCGCGTCCTCCGTCCTCCTCGACTGGACGAACAGCACCCAGGAGAGCGGCATCGACCGGTACGACGTGCAGGTGGACGCGACGATCGCCTTCGCCGCGCCGGTCTTCGTCGGCACGCCGACGGCCTCCCAGGCGACGACCACGCCTCTCGCGGACGGGACCTGGTTCTGGCGCGCGAGGGCGCGGAGCTTCTCGGGACTCCTCTCCGCGTGGAGCCCGACGCTGCGCTTCACCGTAGATACGGCGAGGCCGCCGGCCCCGGTGCTCGTGACCCCGGCGGACGGGACCGTGGTCGGGACCGCGACGCCGACCCTCGACTGGACGGACGTCACCGACGCGACCGGCGTCACGTACGAGGTGGAGGTCGACACGGACGCCAACTTCTTCGCGCCCCTGTCGTACTCGAGGAGCTGGCTCGCGGTCTCCCAGGACACGGCGTCGTGGCTTGGGGACGGCGTAACGCGCTGGTGGCGAGTCCGCGCGATGGACGCCGCGGGCAATACGTCCGACTGGACGCTCCCGGCGTGGGACTTCGCGGTCGACCGGGGGCGGGGGTTCTACGTGGGCCTCGGCAACGCGGGAAATTCGGGGTCCTTCGCGACGTTCCTCGACTACTACGGCGACTACAACCTGCGGTCCTGGTCGCTCGCTCCGTGGACCAACTACGACTCGATCAACGGCGAGACGCGCCCGGTCGCGGGCGACGTGGACGGCGACGGCCGGAGCGAGTGCATCCTGGGGCTGGGGACCTACCCGTCCGCGGGCGGGTGGGTGGCCGTCCTGCGGGACGTGGGGATCGGCCACGCGCTCGTGCGCTGGCTGCGGATCCCGACCAGCGCGTACACGGCGACGGACGGGCAGACCTGGCCGGCCTGCGGGGATACGGACGGAGACGGACGCGACGAGATCATCGTCGGCCAGGGCCGGTATCCCTCCACGGCGAACAGCGGGTGGCTCTACCGGTTCGACGACGAGCTCGCCTCGTTCGCGGCCCTGCCGTCGCTCCGCGTGCCCTGGACGCTCTACAACTCCGCGTGCGGCGAGTCGAGGCCGGTCTGCGCCGACCTGGACGGGGACGGGGCCAGCGAGCTCGTCGTCGGCCTCGGGACGTACACGGCCAACGGCGGGTACTATGCGATCTTCGGGAGCGGACTGATGCCGTTCCAGGAGTTCCGGAGATGGGGCTGGTCCGCCTACAACGACGCGAACGGCGAGCTGTGGATCGGCGCCGGGGACCTGGACAACGACGGACGCGACGAGCTGGTCCTGGGCGAGGGGCGCTACGCGGCGGGCGGCTGGATCGAGGTGATCGACGACCGGCTCGCCTCCTTCGCCAGCCTCGGGTGGAGGCGCATCCCCTGGGTGGCCTATAACAACTCGGTGGGGGAGACGCGCCCGTCCGTCGGCAACCTGGACGCGGACGCGGCGGAGGAGTTCGTCGTGGGACTGGGCCCCTACACCACGGCCGGGGGGTGGATGCCCGTCTACGGCGACGCTGCGTCCGGGTACGCGATCGTCGCCTGGCGGCGCGTGCCCCTCTCCTCGTACAACTCGGCCAACGGCGAGACCCGTCCGAACGTCCGCTAGGGGCGGCTTCGCCTCGGCTTGCGGCGCCCCGCCTCGACGGCGGGCGGGCGGGGGCGGCTGCCCATTCCACGCCGCGACGGAAACCCCGGCCCCGCCCGGTTTTTTATTGACGGAAACTCCCGGCGCGCTATGATGCTGCGCCTCACAACGGGTTGCAAGATCCTGCCGATCGTGCACTCCACGGGGCCCGCGCGCGGGTGAACCCCGCCCGGGAATCGATCCGGAAGGCTCGGGGAGGCGTTATTGTCTCCGCGGCAGGGCGTAGTTTTCGACAGTAGAGGGACCGATGGAACGAGGGAATCGCAAGCTGGCGGTCGGGGTCGTCACGAGCGACAAGATGCTGAAGACGATCACGGTGAAGACGGAGCACCTCGTCAAGCACAAGAAGTTCGGCAAGTTCCTGCGCAAGTACACGGTGTACAAGGCGCACGACGAGAAGCGCGAGGCGAAGGTCGGCGACAAGGTGGAGATCATGGAGACGAGGCCGCTCTCGGCGACGAAGCGCTGGCGGCTCGTCCGGATCGTGGAGCGCCAGAACCAGTAGCCCCCCGCGCACGGAGGAATTCACCATGATTCAGATGCGGACCAAGCTCGACGTCGCCGACAACACCGGCGCGAAGATCGTCGGGTGCATCAAGGTGCTCGGCGGCAGCAAGCGCCGATACGCCTACGTCGGCGACATCATCATCTGCGCCGCGAAGAAGGTCATGCCGGGCGGCCCGATCAAGCAGGGCGAGATCGTGCGCGGCGTGGTGGTGCGGACGGTCGACGCGATCCGCCGCGACGACGGCTCCTACGTCCGGTTCGACCGGAACGCGATCGTCCTCCTCGACAAGGACGACAACCCGCGCGGAACGCGCATCTTCGGCGCGGTCCCGCGCGAGCTGAGGTCGAAGTTCATGAAGATCATCTCGCTGGCCGCGGAGGTCGTCTAGATGAAGATCCGCAAGGGTGATTCCGTGAAGGTCCTTTCCGGCGAGCACACCGGCGAGACGGGCACGGTGCTGAAGGTCGACGACGAGAAGGGGAGCGTCCTGGTGCAGGGCGTGAACCGGGTGTGGAAGCACCTCCGCCGGTCGGTGGAGTACCCGCACGGGGCGCGCATCGAGAAGGAAGCCCCGATGCCCCTGTGCAAGGTGATGGTCGTCTGCCCGAACTGCTCGAAGCCGACGCGCGTCGGGTTCACGAAGGGCAAGGACGGACGGAAGATGCGCCTCTGCCGCCACTGCAAGAAGCCGTTCGGCGGCGTCACGGAAGAGAAGAGCTAAGTTAATAGAGGAAGCCATGCCTCGGATGATGGATCGGTACCAGGGCGAGATCGTCCCGTTCATGATGGAGCGGTTCGGGTACAAGAACCGCCTGGCGGT
>CAZYRM010000382.1:0-4438 GCA_964649705.1 uncultured Planctomycetia bacterium | reverse complement strand
GTTTGGGCTGCACCCGCTCCCCCCATGCCTCGGCCCCACCGCTCGGCGCGCCGCGGCGCGGCGCGCCCCCTCTCCTCGGGCTTCCGTCTCACCCATACGATCGCGTGACGATTCGTGTGGATTCGTGTGCATTCGTGGATCGTCGGATGAGCCCTCCCCCGACCGGGCGATCAGACGGCTCCACCCATGGCGGGGAAGGTGGCCATCCTGATGGGCAGCTCGTCGACCCTCGACGCCATGCAGAAGGCGGCCGAGTTCGCATGGTCCGCCGAGGCGAACGGCTTTCAAGTCATCATCGCGGGGACCGGGGCCGCCGCGCACAGCTTGCGGCTTGCCTCGTCCCGTGCCTCGGGGTATTGTCGACCGCGTGATGGCGATAACCCACCCCCGGCGCCCCCTGGTCCTGCTCGCGATCGCATTCGCCGTCCTCGCCTGGGTCGGGTGGGGAATCCGCCGCCGCATCGCGCTGGACATGCACCTCGCGGCCACGTTCACGGTTGCGGAGGAGCGACTCCTTCACAGCCTCTCGCACGAGGCCATCGATGACCTCGTCCGGACGCTCCAGTCCGACCCCGACCGAGAACGCCGATCGGACGCCGGGGACGCGCTCTCCGCGTGCAGGAGCGAGGGGGCGTTCGCCGCGCTTGCCGAGGCGAGCCACAAGGAGGACTCGACGTTGATCGGGGATGCGAACATGGCCCTCCGGAGCGCCGTGAGGGAAGCCGGGACGAGGCACGCATGGCTCAAGGGCGCAACACCCGAGCAGGCCCTCGCCCAAATCCGCGCAGCCAATGATGGTTTCACGCGCGCGGAGCTCTTCGAGGCGTTCGTCTCGGAGCGTGCGGACCTCCTCGTGCCGCTGGCCAGGGAACTGCTCCAGACGGACGACGACTCCATGGTGGCACACACGATCCTCGCCATCCTGTGCGACGAGCAGACCGGACCCCTGATCCTCCGAACTCGCGTTCCACGTCCGTCCGAGGACGACACCGTCGCGTGCCTCCAGGCAGGGATGCGGAATCCCGACGAGCTCCAGCGGAGGAGATGCAGGGAATGCCTGGTCCGCTACACCGATGCCGGACTCTCCGACGATGACCTGTCGCTGCTCATCGTCTGCTCCGACGACTCGGCCCTGACCCTCCGAATCCTCGGGTACCTGGATCACCGTCGCTCGCCGGATCGAGCGATGCAGAGAAGCAGGGTCCTGGGCTTCACCAAGGATGCGGGCCTCGCGAAGACCATCCTGGACGGGCTCGACTCCCGGTTCGAGTCTGAGGGCGCCGCTGACATCGCGATGGACGGGCTGCACAACGAGGACGCCGCCATTCGCGCGGCCTGCGAGAAGTGGCTCAGCGACCGCGGCGTGGAGGTCCCCAAGTGGCGGCAGAGGAAGTGACCCGATGTCCCTGAGCGATCGACGGATCCCCGAGGGCGTCTGGGAGTCCGAGGTGATGGCCCGGGCGGCGGGGTGGATCGTCGTCATGCGAGGCGCCAGCCTGGCCCTGGGCGGGGGACTGGGGCTCGTCGCCGCGTGGAGGTCGGGGGCGGACCGCGCGGCGTGGCTCAGTCTCGTCGTCCCCGCGGCGCTGGCGACCGCGTGCGGGCTCGCGCTCCTCGGGCGGATTCGATGGGTCCGCGTGCCGCTGAGCGTCGCGTTCCTTGGATGGCTCCTTTTCGTGGTCAGCCCATTCGCCCCTCCCGCGTGGGGCCTCCAGGGCGGCTGGGATCCGCTGGAGTGGACAAGCGGGTTCGCCGTCCGCCTGCTCCTCCCGGCCCTCCTGGTTCCCGACATGTTCGCGCTCTACGCGATCCTCCGCCGCGGGGCCCGTGACATCCTCCGGCCGTCCGCGGACCCGCTCGCACCGGTCGCCTCGGCCTGGCGGCTCCGCCTCAACGGGCGCGTCGTCGTCTCGCTCGCGATGGTCGTCCTGGCCTTCCTCTCGTCCGCCGTCTGCATTCTCGGGCTGCCGGGCCTCGTGCTCGCCTGAGGCCCAGGGGACGCTTTCTCTCCCGTCGGGCGGGGCGTCCATGCTACTTTTTTGCGCAGGCCTATGGAGGAGCCCGCATGGCGGGGAAGGTGGCCATCCTGATGGGCAGCGCGTCGGACCTCGACGCTATGAAGAAAGCGGCCGAGGTGCTGGCGGAGAACGGCGTGCCGCACGAGGTGCGCGTCCTGTCCGCCCACCGCACGCCCGAGAAGGTGGCCGAGTTCGCGCGGTCCGCCGAGGCGAATGGCTTTCGCGTGATCATCGCCGGGGCGGGCGCCGCCGCGCACCTGGCCGGGGCCGTCGCCGCGAACACCACCCTCCCCGTGATCGGCGTGCCGCTCGCCGGGTCGGCCCTGAACGGCCTCGACGCCCTCCTCGCCACCGTGCAGATGCCCGGAGGCGTTCCCGTGGCCACCATGGCGATCGGTCCGTCGGGCGCGAAGAACGCGGCGATCTTCGCACTCCAGGTCCTTTCCCTGGGTGACGAGGCCCTCCGTGCGCGGGTCGCGGAGATGCGGAAGCGCCTGGCCGCCGAGGCCGAGGCCGCGGACCAGAAAGTCCGTTCCGGCGGATGATCTCCCCGACCGAGCTGATCGCCCACGCCGTCCCGCGCCTCCTCGAGGAGCGCGGCCTCAGGCCCCACGCGCCCGTCGGCGACGAGATCCTCTTCGAGGGGGAGGTCATCGGCGACCCGTTCTGGGTCATGATCACACCGATGCCCCGGGACCTCCCCGGAATGTGGCGCGCGATGGAGTCGCTCGCGGGGCGGTTCAAGCCCGCGGAGCCAGCCTCCCGCGGGTTCGGGATGCTGGTCCTGATCCGCTCCGGCGGCCTGGATCCCGACCACGCCGATGTGGCCGCGCTCGCCGGTGCGAAGCCTCGGGAGGGTACCGAGCCGGTCCTTCGGGCGGTCGTCCTGGACCTCTCCGAGGGGAGCGTCACGGGGGACCTGGGCCATCTCAAGCCGATGAAGGGCGTCGCGGAGACGCTCGAGAAATCCGCGAGGGCCGCGCTGGCGGGGGAGAAGCCGCCGGACGTGGAGGCCATCGTCGACCGGGAGGTGAACCTCGCGCGCGCGTACCGCGCGTCAAGGCCCTGGGCGACATGGGCGGTTGTGGCCGTCATCGCGGCCATCGTCATGGTGCAGCACTACACGCAGTACGTCGAACGGCTCAAGCTGGATGAGTACAAGACCCCCGCCAACCGTTGGGACCTCCTCCTCACGAGCGCACTTGTCTACCCGGTCGGCAAGCAGTTCGACACCGGGATGATCTGGCTGGTCCTGGCCGCAATCGGGGTGCTGTCGCTGGGTGCGCTTGTGGAGCGGCTCTACGGGCGCGCGGCGTTTCTCGCGATGTGGTTCGCCCCCTCGTTCGCGGCGAGCTACCTGGCGTTCAAGCTCGAATGGGGCATGGCAGCGAGCCCGATCGGCGCCATGTTCGGGTTGACGGGGTGCACGCTCGCAATGGGGTTCCTGAGACGCGCGCTTCCGTGGCCCTTCCGCAAGGGGCTCCTGATCAGCTCCGCACCCATGGTGCTTATTTTCGCGATCATGGTGTGGGTCTCCAAGATGGACGCCCTGCCGATCGTCGCGGTGGTCCTCGCGGGAGGCCTGCTGGCGGCGGTGCTGCCGTTCCGCGCGCCCATCTCGGCGGACGGGGGACCGCTCGCGCTGCGCGCCGTGGCGTGGGGATTGGCGATCGCGTCCCTGTGGGGCGTGGGCCTTGCGACGTACAGGGCCTATCTGCGGACCCCCGAAGCTCCCAAGGCGAAAGAGCACGTCTCCGAGGAGGGGTGGACGATCACGGTGCCGGCGGGATACCAGGTCCAGCAGCCCGGCAACCGGCTGACCGTCCTCAAGGGCGAGAAGCTGTCGATCCACGTCGAAACGTCGCCGATCGAGGAGGAGGAGCCGCTCGATCGGCAGGTCGGCGCCATCCGGGAGCAGCGGCGCCGCGTGGGACACGCCATCATCGACGAGAAGATGGAGATCGACGGCCGTCCCTGGTGGTACATGCGTGTGGACGACCCGGTGTCACGCACCGATCGCTATTTCGGCGACGTGGGGGGCCTGCGCGTGATGATCGAGGCGGCCGGCGACAGGGGCGCGGTCGATCTCGGGCAGGCGGACCTGCGGAGCGTCGTCGAGTCGTTCCGACCCGCGCGCTAGAGTCGCGTCAAACGCGATTCTGCGGGTTGGATGGGTGCCCGCGTTCGAGATCCAGATCCCAAATCCCAGATTCCAGCGAGATCCCAGATCCCAACACGATGTCTGCACACCTGTTAGGATCTGGGATCTCGTTCGGATCCGGGATTTGGGATCTGGATCTCTGCCGCGGGGCATCCATCCTACCGCCAGGATTGCGCTTGACGCGACGCTACCCCTTCTTCGGGCCCTGCTGCGCCTGGCTGTACTCCATGACCTTCTGCTGGAGGTCGGCCGGCTGCTG
>CAZYRM010000381.1:0-4442 GCA_964649705.1 uncultured Planctomycetia bacterium | reverse complement strand
CCCACCGCTCCGCCGCCCTGCGGGCGGCGCCTTCTCCTCGGGCGCGCGGCCGCAGCGTTGAACGAGCCCATCTGTGACTTGATCACGCCTCCGTGCACTCGGTGCCTCCGTGGTGAACGAAGCCCTGCCGCATCCTATCGCTGCTCGCAGAGGAGCCAAGCTGCTGGCGCCAGGCACACCGTGGCGTGGCGAGCCCAGTTCCGTCGACCAGCATCGTCATTCGAGGACGTTCACCAGGTCCCGCGCGGGCCGACCCGCCTTCTGGAACATCCGAAGGCACGAGGGACACGCCGTGACGAGGTCCGCCTCGGCCGAGGGCGCCTGCGCGAGACGGTTCCGCGCGATCCGCAGCGCCACCTCGGGCATCACGAGCGGGAGGACGCCGCCGCCCCCGCTGCACTCCGCGTCGCGACGCTTCCAGGGGAACTCGAGGAGCGGCGCCTCCCGCGCCCGCGAGAGAAGGGCGCGAGGCGCGTCGTAGACGCCCAGCGTCCTCCCGAGATGGCACGGGTCGTGGTAGAGGATCGGCGGACCCTTCTTGCGCGCGATGTGGAGCGCCCCCGTCTTCAGCCGCTCGGCGAGGATCTCCGCGACGTGCCAGACCTCCGCGCGCAGCCTGACGCCGAACGTCGGATAGACGTTCCTGAGCATGTGGACGCACGCAGGGCAGCCGGCAACGACGCGGCCCGCGTTCGCGAGGGCCTTCCCGTGGATCCCGGCCAGGCGCCGCGCCTCCTCCGGGAGCCCCATCGCGAGCGCGGGGTAGCCGCTGCAGAGGGCGTCGGCGCGGTAGACCCGGGCGCGAACGCCGATCCGCGAGAGGAGCCGCGCGGTGTCGCGCACGTTCTCCGGAAAGTGCCTCGCGGTCACGCACCCGACGAAGAGCACGGCGTTCGGGTCCTTCATCCCGGACGACTCCAGGTCTCCGACGCGCGCGTCGAGCGACGGCCCGTACCGGTTCCCGCACTCCTTCAGCGTCGCCGCGAGCCGCGCGGCCGAGGGAGGCGCGACGCCGCGCTCGACCGCAAGCGCCCGCCCCGCGTAGAGCTGCGGGGGGACCTCGATCCGGTGCGCGCACAGGTTCCTGCTCTGCCCGCACCCGGTGCACGCGTAGAACTGCGACGCGACGTCCGCCGTCAGCTCGACCTTCGCCTCCCGCACGAGGCGGAGCGAGGTGACCTTCGCGGTCGGCGTGTGGGACTCCTTCTTCGTCGCCTCCGCGACCGGGCAGCCGAACCTGCACATCTTCGGGCAGAACGTGCAGTAGTCCGTCGCCTTTTTCTGCGCCTGGATGGCGTCCGTCGCGCCCATCAGAGCCCCATCTTGCCTGGATTGAGAACGCCCTTCGGGTCGATCACCCCCTTGAGGGCGCGGAAGAGGTCCAGCCCCACGCCCAGCTCCTCGGCCATGTACTTCCCCCTCGCGAGCCCGACGCCGTGGTGGTGCGTGATCGTCGCGCCCGTACGAAGGCAGGCCGCCATCGCCTCCCCCCAGATCTGTCGGTACAGCGCGAGGGACGCCTCTCCCCCCTTCGCCGTCGCCGCGAACGTGAAGTAGATGCTGCACCCCTCGGGATAGGCGTGGGAGAAGTGCGCCAGGACGACGGCGTGGCCGCCGATCGCCGCCCGGACCGAGTCGTAGAGCGGAACGAGTCGGTCCCAGGTGGTCGCGACCTCGATCGTGTCCGCGAACGCCCCCGCCTCGTAGATCGCCGAGAGGCCGTAGGAGACCTTGTAGCGGTGCTCCCACCAGTACTCCGCGGGGCCCGGCCCGACGTCCTTCGCTCCCGCCTCTCCGCAGAGGGCCGCGGCGATCCTCTCCTCCACCTGCGCCAGCTCCTTCGGCCCCTCGAAGGTCAGGATCAGGAGGCACTCCTTCGGGAGGAGCTTTGCCAGCCACGCCGCCGCGACCGGGTGCGCGAAGGCGATCCGCTGCGCCTTCTGCATCACCACGTGCGAGAACGACTCGCCCGTCGACGTCTCGTCCTTCGGGAGCGCCGCGCCCTTCTTCCCCACCATGAAGGTGTCCAGCTCGTCGTAGAGCCTCACGGCCGCCGGGCGGACCCCCTTCTGGAGGAGCTTGCGGATCGCCTCGAGACCCGTCGGGACGTCGCGGAACAGGAAGCCGCGGAAGACACGATGCTCCGGGAGAGGACAGACGCGCAGCGTCCCCTCCGTGATGATCCCGAGCGTCCCCTCGCTGCCGACGAGGAGCTGCGTCCAGTTCGGCCCCGCGGCGGAGCGCGGCGAGGCCTTCGTGCGCAGGACCCGGCCATCGGGGAGGACCGCGGCGATCCCCAGGACCATGTCCTCGATCTTGCCGTACTTCGTCGAGAGCTGGCCGGCGGACCGGGCGGCAAGCCATCCTCCCAGCGTGCTGCAGTAGATCGACGACGGGAAGTGACCGAGCGTGAAGCCCTTCTCCTCGAGGGCGCGCTCCAGCCTCTCCCCCATGATCCCCGCCTCGGCCGTGACGGTCCCCGAGACGACGTCGAGGGCGAGCACGCGGTCCATGCGCTTCAGGTCGAGGATGATGCCGCCCTGGACCGCGACGGTCCCGCCGCAGACGCCCGACCCGCCCCCGTAGGCGATCACGGGCGTCCCCGTGTCGACCGCGATCGCGAGGACCTTGCGGACCTCCTCCTCCGAGGAGGCCCACGCGACGCAGTCGGGGAGCGGCCCGAAGTCCCCCTCGCGGATCGCGATGGTGGTCGCGGGCCACAGGTCGCGGGCGCACGCGCGGCGGTCGACGTCCGTCACGGAGACGGCGTCGGGGCCGAGGGCCTCTTTCAGGCGATCAACGACGCTGGGATCCATCGGCAGGACTCGCGGGTATTGTCAGACCGGCCTGGTCGACGACGAACTTCGCGATGGCGCCGAGCGGGACGTGTTCGGGGCAGAGGGCCTCGGCCTTGTCCCACGGGGCGTCGGGGGGGAGGTCCGCGCGCGCGGCCCACGCAAACGTGGGGGTGCGCGAGACGGCGAGCGGGAGGGCGTCGGGGGGGAGGCCCGCGTACCCCTGCGGCAGCGCGGCGCGGCAGAGGTTGCACGCCGTGCATTTCGAGAAGTCCGGGAACCTCGCGACGTCGTCCGCGGTGAAGAGGCCGACGCGGTCCGCCCCATAGTATTCGTGAAAGAGCTCGATCCCGCCCTTCCGCGCCGGCACGAGCTTCCTGAGCCAGTGCAGGCCGAAGTGGAGCCCCAACAGACACAGGCTGTAGAGTCTCCGCATCAGTCGGCAGACCTTACGAGGGACGATCCACGAATGGACACGAATTCACACGAATGATAGGGCGATCGAATGGGGAGAGACGCAGGCGGCCGCTGCGCCCGAGGAGAAGGGGCGCGCCGCGCCGCGGCGCGACGCGCCGAGCGGTGGGGCGAGGCATGGGGGCAGAGGGCCTGGAGGATCGGACCAGCCCGATCCAACGGAATCCCGGGTTGTCCGTCGATAGCCTGCTTCATCATCTCCCTCTGCCCCCCATGCCTCGGCCCCACCGCTCCGCCGCCCTTCGGGCGGCGCCTTCTCCTCGGGCGCGCGGCCGCCGTGTTCCCTCGATCCCACCGCGCCCCCCGTACCGATTCGTGTCCATTCGTGTTCATTCGTGGATCCTCACGTCTGGTGAACGGCCGCCTGCCGCGCGTGCAGTGTATCCTGCTCGAAGTCGCGAACGAGGTCCGCCGGCGCCCAAGGATCGAGCCCGCGCTCCTCGGCCACGATCTCCGCCGCCTCCCTCGCGCAGCGCTGCCCGGCGCACGGGCCAAACCCGAGGCGCGTGCGACGGCCCACGTCCCCGAGCGAGCGCGCCCACTCCTCGCGCACGACGAAGCGGACCTCGGCCTCCGTCACCCCCTCGCAGTCGCAGAGCGTCCGCCGCCAGCCTGGATTGTCCTTCGCAAGGCGCAGCACGAGCTCCGCGCGCGTACCGTGGCGCGACGCGAGGCGCTCCACCGACCAGAGCGGCCAGCCGTAGCGCCGGGCGGCGTCCGCCACGTCGTACTTCGCCTCGCCGCCGGGGAGCGGCACCTGGTGCGTCCGGCACGGCTCCCGATTCCCGAGCGCCGCGCACACGGCGTCCGCGGCCTCCTCGGACATCAGGCGGTACGCGGCGAGCTTCCCGCCGAGGACGGTCCACAGCCCCGGCGACCCGTCGCGGCGCCCGTGGTCGATAATCACGTGATCGCGCGACAAGTCGTCCTCGTTCACGCCCCACTTGTGGATCGTCGGACGCAGGCCGGCCGTGGCCCGGATGCGACGGTACTTCCGGATGTCGGGGATCGCGTGCTCGATCCCCTGGAGGAGGTATTCGACCTCGTCCGCGAGGATCGGGATGTCATCGAGGTCGCCGTAGTAGTCGTCGTCGGTCGTCCCGATGAGCGAGACGTTGTCGTACGGCAGGACGAAGATCTGCCTCCCGTCGATCGCGTTGACGACGACGCCGC
>CAZYRM010000380.1:0-4444 GCA_964649705.1 uncultured Planctomycetia bacterium | reverse complement strand
TGATCTCGAGCGACCTGACGCTGGACGTGCAGGTGGACCCGAACCAGGGGGTGGTCAGGACGAACGTGATCGGCCGCGCGGACGGCAAGTTCGTGGAGAACGCGAAGGTCAGCGGGATCGGCTCGCGGGACGCCGGCTTCTCCCAGTCGCGCACGGACCTGCGCGGCGTGGCGGAGCTGGAGGGGCTCAAGGGCTTCCCGACGGTGATCGTGGAGAAGGAAGGCCACTACGGCTTCTTCCGCGGCGCCTCGGACCTTGCGATGGCGGAGGCGGCGGCGCAGCAGGAGCAGTACCAGATGCGGGCGCAGACGAAGCAGCAGCAGGGGAACAAGCAGGCGCTCGAGGAGCTCGAGAAGAACCTGAAGGGCCTGAACGACGACCAGAACGCGTTCTGGATGGGGAACTCGAACAGGGCGCAGAAGGGGTGCGAGATCGAGAGGACGAAATAGGCGACTGCCAGAGAAGAATGGTCAAGACTCAATGAGCAATTCTCAACGAAGGTCCAAGGTGAGAAGACTCAGGGATGGCAAGATTTGCCATTGAGAATTCACGCATTGGGGCTTCGTTGAGAATTGCTCATTGAGAATTGACCATTCTCACCCCGCATACTCCTCGTCCTGCTCGATCGCGGAGAGGACCCAGCCGAAGTCGCCGGTCACCACCTTGGACTGGCAATGGCCGCAGACGCCGGCCATCGAGATCTTCAGCTCCGCGCCGCAGCTCGGACACCCTCCGTCAATCGCGCGCGCCTTGCCCTCGCGACCGCGGCGGCGGAGCAGCGTCCAGTACTCGCTGAAGCGGCGCGGCTGCGTCTTCGAACCCTCGACAACGGCGCCCGAGCGGTTGAGCGTGTAGTCCACCCCCGACGCGAGAATGCGCACCGTGAACGCCTCGAAGAAGGCGTCCGACTCGATTGCGCACCCTTCCACTCTCTCGATCGCGATCCGCTCCAGGCGGTTCACCAGCCCCGCCGAGCGGTACTGTTCCAGGTAGTAGCGGTGCATCGAGAAGAGGGCGTCGGTCTCGTGGGGCCGCAGGTCCTCGTCCTTCTGCTCCGACCACGCCTTCTGGAGCGCCAGAAACGTCCGCTTCACCGATTCGACGTACTCCTTCCACGAGAACCCGGGGTTCCTGGCGAGGAAGGCGCGTTTCTGTGCCGTCCAGCCGGGCGCGAAGACGGTGGGGCGGTCCGTTCCGACCTCCTGCTGGATTCCTGGGGTCGGGACGTACGGCTGCGCGGGCTCGTACTTCCGGATCTCGATCGCATCCACGAACCAACCGAAGCGCCCGTCGGCCACGACGCGGCCGCAGGACGGACAGCGCCCCTCCTTGCCCGCCTCCTCGGCCGCCCCGCACGCGGGACACCCGAGCCGACGCACGGACTCGGGTGGCTTGGACTTCAGCCCCCGCCGCCGCACGAAGTCCCAGTCCTCCTCGAGGTACTGGCGCCGGGGCATCCCGTTGCCCGTTTCCACGCAGTTCGCCACGAACCGCACGCGGACGCGGGCCTGCTTCCCGCTGAGGAAGCAGGAGAGCATGCGACAGGAGCCGACCAGGACGTGCTCGACCTTCTCCACGTCCCGCGTCGTCTTGCGGAGCCACCTGGCCCGGCATGGGTCGCTGACGTAGCTCCCGAGCGGGGTGAGGTCTCCTGAGGCGCGCAGGAGGTGAAGGCGGACATACAGGAGCTGGGCGAAGTCGAGGAAGAGCGGAACCGAGAGGAGCGGGTCTTCCTCCAGGAGGTCGCGCAGCTTCGCTCGGGCCGGAGGGGGCCGCCGTTCCGGGACGAGCGGGGCCGTATCCCCATCGCGGAGTCGCTGCCCGCTCAACGCAAACTGGAAGAGGAGATAGATGACGACGACGAACGCCGCCATGCAGAGGAGGTTGGCGGCGTCCCCGTCAGAGCTCCCGCGACTGGGGCCATGGCTGGAGCCGCCCCATCTGGAGGAGCTGCTGGAGCCGCTCGATCGGCTTCCACCGCCCCACCCGCCGCCCCCGCCGCCCCCGCCTCCTCCGCCGCCTCCGCCCCCTCCTCCTCCTCCGAAGCTCTGCCCGCCTCCCAGCCGCGCGAAGGCGTCCTGCGCGACGAGAAGGAACGCGACGACCAGTACGGCTGCGCCGACCCGCCTCATGCGACCCCCGTCATGGGGCGGTTCGGGAGCTCGTCGACGTCCCCCTCGGCGCGCGGGAGCCTCTCGGCGAGCACCGTGCCGCACTCCGCCACGATGCGGCAGAGGGCCTCCGGGGGGTTCGCGGAGGCCGACAGCGGGCCGACGCGGTCGAGGATCCCGGTCCAGGCTGCAGGCTCGACCTTCCCCTCGATGCCGTAATCGGGGAGCAGGACGACGCGGTCCTCCTCCAGGGAGGCGTAGACCAGGAGCCCCGTCCGCTCGCGCGTCCCGCCGACGTGCGCCGCGTGGAAGGCGTTCCGCGCATGCAGGAGGACCTGGCGGTCCCGCCTTCGCGCTCCGAGGAGCCTCGCACGTACCGGCCGCCACTTCGCGAGGCCGATCCCGACAAGCCAGGCAAGCACCACCCAGAGGATCAGGAGGTCCTGGTCGAACTCCCAGACCGAAAAGACGAGCGCCCAGAGAACGAAGAGTGCGAAGAGGGATGCGAAGACGGCCTCGCGATCGAGGTAGCTCCCCGAGCGGCGGTTGACCACGACGACGATCTCGGCCCGCGTCCGCCTCTCCGCTTCCGCGACGGCCGATCCGATGCGGGCGAGGTCCGCCTCCGTCATCCCGCGTACTCCTCGTCCTGGTCGATCGAGGTGAGGACCCACCCGAAGTCGCCGGTGACGACCTTCGATCCGCAGAACTCGCAGACGCCGGACATGGAGATCTTCAGCTCCGCGCCGCAGCTCGGGCAGCCGCCCGCCGCGACCGCGCCAGGCTTGTCGCAGCCGATCCGCCGGATGAACGTCCAGTACTCGCTGAAGGCGCGACGCTTCGTCTTGGAGCCCGCCACGATCTTGCCGCTCCGATCCGTCGTCGAGTCGACCCCCGAGGCGTAGATCCGCACCGTGACCGCCTCGTAGTATGCGTCCGTCTCGATCTTGGCGACGAGGACCTTGCCGATCTGGATCGACTCCAGGCGGTTGACGAGGCCGGCGGCCTTGTACTGTTCGATCCAGTAGCGGTGCGCCGCGAAGAGGTGGTCCGTCTCGAACGGCCTCGCCAGCTCCCAGGTCTGGTTCGACCATGACTCCTGGAGCTTCACGAACGAGCTCTTGGCCATCGCGACGAAGGCGTTCCAGTCGAAGTCCGGGTGTCTCCCCTGGAAGGCTCGGCGGTCCTCGCCGAGCGTGGGGGAGTAGACCGTCATCCGGTCGGTCCCGACCTCCTCGCCGCCGCTCGGCTGGACGACCACCGCGGGCTTCTTGACGGCGACCTGGATCCCCTGGACGAACCAGTGGAAGCGGCCGTTCTTCACCACCTGGCCGCAGTGCGGGCACTTCCCGTCGCCCCCCGCCTCCTCGGCGCTGCCGCAGGCGGGGCATCCGAGGCGCGTCAGCTCCTCGGGCGGCTTGGAGCGGGCGGCGCCGTCGCGCACGAACGTCCAGGTCTCCTCGGTGTAGAACTGCGTCGTCTGCCCCGCTGAGGTCTCCCGGTAGTTCGCGAGGAACCGGACGTTGATCCGCGTCTGGTCGCCCAGATTGACGTTCACGACCTTCGACGCCGCGATCAGGACCTGGTCGACCGACTGCAGGTCCTTGCCCTGCATTGCGCGATCGATGAGCCCCTTCGACATGTACGGGGCCAGCGCGGCGAGGTCGCGCTTCCCGCGCTGGACATGATATCGCGCGAAGAGGAGCTGCACGAAGTCGAGGAAGAGCGGCTTCGAGAAGAGGGGGTCCTTCTCGCGGAGCTGGGCGAGCGAGGCGTACGAGCGGACGCCCTCCAGGCTGCGCACGACGCGGGACGGACCGTCGTCCATCGAGTAGGTGGGCTTGGACTTGCCCTTCGTCTGCGCGTAGATGATCCCGCCGACGATGAACAAAGCGGTCAGGGGGATGCCCACGGCGGGGTATTCGATGCAAAGCTCGAGCAGGAGCCGGATGATCAGCCAGAGGCAGGCGCCTTCGCCGTCGCCGCCCCCGCCGCCCCCTCCTCCGCCCCCGCCGTACCCCTCGCCGCCGCCCAGGCGCGCGAGGGCGATCCCCGGTAGGAACAGGATGGCGGCCGCGGCCAGGACGTAGGGGAGTGCGCGTCGTGACATTGTGAAGCGAGTATACTATGCCCCATCGCGGCGCTACAAAAGGACGACGGCATGAAATTCCTCTTCGTCTCGCGTTGGGGCCTGATCCACGACCTCGCCTGGGAGGTGCAGAAGGAGGGGCACGAGGTCCTCTACTACATCCAGTCGAAGTCGGACCGCGACGTCGCCGACGGCCTCGTGCCCAAGGTCGACCGCTGGGAGGACCACAAGGACGCCGCGGACG
>CAZYRM010000379.1:0-4449 GCA_964649705.1 uncultured Planctomycetia bacterium | reverse complement strand
GGATCATCTCCGCGATGGGGCTCTCCCTCTGCCTCCTGGCGATGACGACGACGCTCCCCGCCCTCCTGGTGCTCGTCGATCGCCGGAGGCGCCCGGAGGCGGTCGCGGAGCCGTCCGATCCCCCTGCCCCGCCGCGCGCGCCGAGGCTCCAGGGGCTCCTCGCCGCAGTCCTCGTGCTCCTCGGCGGCGTCGGCGTCTGGATGGGGCGTCCCGGCTGGGACTTCAGCCTCCTCGAGCTGCTCCCCGAAGGGCTCGACTCGGTGAGGTGGCTCATGCTCCTCGTCGAGGAGGACCGCCCGCCCGTCCACGCCGTCGCCCTGGCGCGCGACCGCGCGGAGCTCGACAGCCTCGTCGAGCGCTTCCGCGCCGTCCCCGCCGTCCGCGACGTCGAGACGGTCTTCCCGCGCGACGAGCAGGCCAAGCGCGACCTCCTCGCGCGGCTGCGGGGCTGGGTCGGCGGGCTCGATGTCGGCGTTCCGAAGACGTTCGACGTCGATCGTCTCCGACGGGAGGCGATGCGGTTCCGCACGAACCTGCGCGACGCGGCCGATCGCTCGAAGGAGGCCCGCCAGGAGCTCGCCCCGCTGATCCAGGCCCTCGGGAGGCTCGTGGAGGCACTCCGCGCCCGCGACCCCGAGGCGGCCACGCGGCTCGCCCGGCTCGAGGATCAGGTCTCTCGATCGCTCGTCGACGGCCTCGGGACGCTTCGCAGGATGGCCGATCCGGGTCCGGTCTCTTCCGAACGCGTCCCGGCCATCCTGCGGCAGGACTTCGTCGGGAGCGAGGGGCTCCTCGCGGTCCGCGTCTATCCCAGGGAGAACACCTGGACCTGGCCCGCCCTCCCCAACTTCGTGGCGGCGGTCCAGGAGGTCGACCCGGACGTGATCGGAGACGCGGTCAGCCTCCACCAGTGCAGCGTCGCGATCGAGGAGAGTTTCCGCGTCTCTGTCGGCGTGGCGCTCGCGGCGGTGGTCCTCCTCCTGGTTGCGACGTTCCGCCGGCCGCTGCCCGTGCTCGTCGGCCTGGTCCCGATGGGCGTGTCCCTCGCCCTCCTCGCGGGCGTGATGTCGCTGACCGGCCGCGGGCTCAACTTCGCCAACTACTTCGCCGTTCCCGTCCTCCTCGGGGCGGGGATTGAGTATGATATCCACCTGGTCCAGTCGTTCCGGCTCGGGGCCGGCGAGCGGCTGCTCCGGAGCACGCGCTGGGCAATCCTGCTCTGCGCCCTGTCCACCCTGATCGGATTCGCGAGCCTCGTCCCCGCGCGGCACCGGGGCGTCGCGAGCCTCGGGTGGGTGCTCACCGTCGGGACGATCCTCGCCTACGTCAGCGCGATGGTCCTCGTCCCCGTCGCGATGCGATGGCTTGGGAAGGCGGAGAAGCGATGAAGGCCCTCCTCGTCGTCCTGCTCTCCCTCCCCCTCGCCGCCGAGGATGCCGCATACGTCATCCTCAAGACGGGCGAGCGCTTCGCCGTCCAGGAGAAGGCGGAGGAGGTCCTCGCCGACTTCGCCGCCTGGGTGGCGCCGCGAGTCGGCCAGCCGTCGCTCGTCGGACGGATCACGAACCGCCCCGACGAGGCCCTTACGAGGGTCCGCGAGTCGAAGCCGCTCTTCGCGATCGTGACCCCCGCCTTCTACCTGGAGCACCGCGAGGCGCTCGGCCTCGCGCTCCTCGCCCAGACGCGGAGGCGCGGCCTCGCGGCCGAGAAGTACGCCGTGATCGCCCGCAAGGGAGCGACGGAGACGCCCGCGAAGGTCGCGACCTCGCTCATGGCGGAGGAGCCGTACCTGCGCAAGGTCGCCCTCGCCGGCGGGCCGTCCTCGGTGGATTTCGCCGAGAGCTCGTGGATCGGGGACGACGTCGCGGCGATGGCCGAGGGGGACCCCGAGGCGCCCGAGGCCGTCCTCGTCGATCGCGCGACGCTCGAGTTCCTCCGGGAGGACGAGGTGCTCTGGGGCGAGCTCTCGGTGACGTTCGAGTCCGCGGACCTCCCCCCAGACGCCGTCGTGGCCTTCTCCTGGACTCCGGAGGATGTCCGCGTCAAGCTCTCCACGGCCCTCCTCGCGATGAAGGAGGACGTCCGAGGCAAGGAGGTCTGCGACCTGATGCAGACGGACGGCTTCGGCCCCGTGGACGAGGCCCTGTGGGCCGAGGCGGGCGGGAGGTGGTCGAAGTGAGGCTCCTGGCGCTCCTGATTGCGACCGCGGCCATCGGGTGCCGCACGGTCCCCCCCGGGGGGGTGCACCCGCTCGAGGAGCCGATGGAGGACGACGAGGTCGACTCGGCCCGCGCGGAGGGGGAGCGGCTCTGGGAGATCGACCCGCGCACGCTGATCAACGTCGAGTCGAGCCTGGAGTGGTGGCGCCGCATCGCGCGCTCGTTCCCGGACGACTACGAGGCCTGCTGGAAGGGGGCCCGCGCCGCCGCGTGGATTGCGGGGCGCGCCAGGGGGGACGAGGAGAGGAAGCGGTTCGCGATGGAGGGGATCCAGCTCGGGAATTCGGCGGTCGAGGCGAAGGCGGACGGCGCCGAGGGGCGCTACTGTCGCGCCCTTGCGATGGGCGAGCTGGCCGACGTGGATCACTCGTACGGGGTGGACGCGGTAAAGAAGATGGAAGAGGACTGCCTCGCCGCGGCCGCGGCCGACGAGAGGTTCGACCACGCCGCGGGGCACCGGTTCGTGGGGATCCTCTACGTCGAGTGCCCCGGCCCGCCGACCTCGATCGGGTCGCTGCGGAAGGCGAAGCAGCACCTGGATCAGGCCCTGAACCTGGCCCCCGACTGGCCGCCGAACCGCTTCTGGAGTGGCAAGCTGGCCCGCGAGGAGGGGGACCTCGATCGGGCGAGGCGCGAGTTCCAGGCGGTCATCGATGCGCCCACGCCGCCGGGTTTCACGACCGAGGCCGAGGAGTGGCGCGACGACGCGAGGGAAGAGCTGGCAAAGTGAGGCACCCATGACGATCCCGATCGACCTCCCGTTCAACTTCGGCGTAGGAGCCGCGATCGCCCTCTCCGCGGGGCGGCGGCTCCGCACGGACGCCACGCCGCACGCGGGTCACATGGTCCTCCGCCAGGCGGCGTGGTGGGGCGCGTGGTTCGGCGTCAACGTCGCCTACCAGTACTTCCAGTGGCCCGACTGGATGTGGGCCTACATCGTCGACCCGACGAGAGTCCACGCCGCGCTCGTGGTCCCCCTCTTCTTCCTGGCGAACATGGCCTTTACCATGATGGGCGCGGGATGCGCCTCGGCCCTGCTCGCGAAGGGACGCTGGGGACCCGCCGTCGGCGTGATGGTCTTCGGCTTCGCCGCCTGGGGCCTGACCGTGTTCGCGACGTTCGACGCATACAAGTACATTGGAACGAGGACCCAGTTCATCGCGCGGGACTTCGAGCACATGACGCCGGTCCAGGACCACAAGGCCCTCGCGGAGGCCTCCACCTGGACCGTCCTGTTCCTCGCGGTTTCGGGCGTCGCGCTCCTGGTCACCAACGTCGCGCGGGGGAAGAAGGAGTAGGGCGGAATCCCGTTGCGCGGACCCGACCCCAACAGTAGAAGAGTCCTGATCCAGCACGGAGGGGAACGATGATGATGATGAGAATCCTCGGCGTGGTGCTTGCCTCCTGGGGCGCGGTGGCCATGTCGCAGGGGGAGGAACGGCCGTTCATGGGCGTCAAGGGCGCCCCGCTCTCCGTCCAGGAGGCCGACGCCCTCGGCATCCCCGGCGGCGGGAGGGTCGACTACGTCATCCCCGACTGCGGCGCGGCCGCCGCGGGACTTCGTCGGGGCGACATCCTCGTCGAGGCGATGGGCAAACCCATCCTCGGCTTCTACGACATGGTCCTTCTCGTGCGGGGCCAGAAGATCGGCGACGAGGTCAAGATGACCGTCCTCCGCGCGGGCGAGAGGAAGGAGCTCACCGTGACGCTCCGCTCCTACCGCGACTGGAACATGATGAAGGGCACGCCCGCCCCACCCATCCGCGTGGACGAGTGGGTCGGCGACGCGCAGGACCTCGCGGCGCTCAAGGGCAAGGTCGTCGTCCTCGTCTTCTGGTCGATCAAGAGCGAGACGTGGAAGCTCCTCGAACCCGACTTCCAGGCCCTCGCCAAGGACCTGGAGGGGAAGATCCAGGTCGTGGGCATCCACGTCGCGAACGACCGGTTCGAGGAGCAGACGCCCGACGCCGTGAAGGCCGTCCTCAAGGAGAAGCCGTTCGGCGGCCCCGTGGGGCTGGCCAGCGGGCTGCCCTTCCGCAACCCGAGCGAGGGGCGGGGGAATCCGCTCATCCAGACGGATTACCGTTTCGATCAGCTCCCCGCCATCGTCGTCGTCGACGCGGAGGGGAAGATCGCCTTCAAGTCTTCGGGAGCCGACCTCTACGTCAGCGACGTGAGGAAGGCCGTCACGGACATCGTGGGGAAGTAGGGAGGGACCATGCGGATCGCG
>CAZYRM010000378.1:0-4461 GCA_964649705.1 uncultured Planctomycetia bacterium | reverse complement strand
AGGTGCGCCGAGGCGTTCTTGCACGCCGCCACGCACGCCCCGCAGCCGATGCAGGCCGCGCTGTCCATCGAGGTCTCCGCGTCCATCTTCGGGACGGGGAGCGAGTTCGCCTCCGGGGCGCACCCCGTGCCCTCGGAGACGTAGCCGCCGGAGGCGATGATCCGGTCTAAGGCCGAGCGGTCGATGACGAGGTCCTTGAGCACCGGGAAGGCCCCCGCGCGGAACGGCTCGATCGTGATGAAGTCGCCGTCCCGGAACGACCGCATGTGGAGCTGGCAGACCGTCACGCCGCGGACCGGGCCGTGCGGGACGCCGTTGATCACCAGGCCGCACATGCCGCAGATCCCCTCGCGGCAGTCGGAGTCGAAGGCGATCGGGTCCTCGCCCTTCTTGATCAGGCCCTCGTTGACGACGTCGAGCATCTCCAGGAACGACATGTCCGGGGAGACGCCGTCCGCGGCGTACTCGACGAAGCGCCCCTCCGCGTCCCGTCGGGGCTGGCGCCAGATGATGAGCTTCAGGTTCATGGGGCCCTACTTGTAGCTGCGTTCGGCGATGTGGACGTTCTCGAAGACGAGCGGCTCCTTGTGGAGCGCCTGCTCCTTGCCGTCCCCCGTCCATTCCCACGCGGCCGCGTAGGAGAACTCCGCGTCGTTCCGCTTCGCCTCCCCCTCCGCCGTCTGGTACTCCTCGCGGAAGTGGCCTCCGCACGACTCGTTCCGGTGGAGCGCGTCGCGCGCGATGAGCTCGCCCATCTCGATGAAGTCGGCCACGCGGCTGGCCCGCTCGAGGTTCGGGTTGAGGTTGTTCTTTTCGCCGGGGACGACGACGTCCTGCCAGTACTCGCCGCGGAGCCGCTGGACCTCGCCAATCGCCTTCTTGAGGCCCGCCTCGGTGCGCGCCATCCCGACGTTGTCCCACAGGATGCGGCCGAGGTCGCGGTGGAACTCCGTGACGGTCCTCTTCCCCTTCACGGAGAGCAGGCGGTCGATCCGCTTCTGCGTGTAGTCGACCCCCTCGCGGAAGGCGTCGTGGTCCGCCGTGACGTCGCCGAACTTCGTCGACGCGAGGTAGTGCGGCACGGTGTACGGGGCGACGAAGTACCCGTCGGCGAGCCCCTGCATGAGCGCGCTGGCGCCCAGGCGGTTCGCACCGTGGTCGGAAAAATTCGCCTCGCCGAGGACGAAGAGGCCCGGGACGGTGCCCATCAGGTCGTAATCGACCCAGAGCCCGCCCATCGCGTAATGGACGGCCGGGTAGATCCGCATCGGCGTCTCGTAGCCGTCCTCTCCCGTGATCTGCTCGTACATCTGGAAGAGGTTGCCGTACTTCTCCTCGACCCCCTTGCGGCCGATGCGCTTGATCGCGTCGGCGAAGTCGAGGTAGACGGAGAGGCCCGTCGATCCGACGCCGCGCCCCTCGTCGCAGACGACCTTCGCGTTGCGGGAGGCGACGTCGCGCGGGACGAGGTTCCCGAATGCGGGGTAGCGGCGCTCCAGGTAGTAGTCGCGTTCGCCCTCGGGGATCTGGTTCGGGGGCCGCTTGTCGCCCTTCTGCTTCGGCACCCAGACCCGCCCGTCGTTCCGGAGCGACTCGGACATGAGGGTGAGCTTGGACTGGTGGCCGCCCGAGACGGGGATGCAGGTCGGGTGGATCTGCGTGTAGCACGGGTTGGCGAAGTACGCCCCGCGCTTGTGGCTGCGCCAGATCGCGGAGCAGTTCGACGCCATCGCGTTCGTCGATAGGAAGTAGGTCGCGCCGTATCCGCCCGTGCACATGAGGACGGCGTGGCCGACGTACTTCTCCAGCTCGCCGGTGACGAGGTTCCGAGCGACGACGCCCCGGGCGCGCCCGTCGGCGACGACGAGGTCGAGCATCTCGCGGCGCGGGAGGAGCTGGACCGTGCCGGCCTCCACCTGTCGCATGAGGGCCTGGTAGGCCCCGAGGAGGAGCTGCTGGCCGGTCTGTCCGCGGCAGTAGAAGGTGCGGGAGACCTGGGCCCCGCCGAACGAGCGGGTGTCGAGCAGGCCGCCGTACTCTCGCGCGAAGGGGACGCCCTGCGCGACGCACTGATCGATGATGCTGACGCTGACCTGGGCGAGGCGGTAGACGTTCGCCTCGCGGGCGCGGAAGTCGCCCCCCTTCACCGTGTCGTAGAAGAGGCGCCAGACGGAGTCGCCGTCGCCGCGGTAGTTCTTCGCGGCGTTGATCCCCCCCTGCGCGGCGATGGAGTGCGCGCGGCGCGGGGAGTCCTGGATGCAGAGCACCTGGACCTGGTAGCCGAGCTCGCCGAGCGTGGCGGCGGCGGAGGCCCCGGCGAGGCCGGTCCCGACGACGACGACCTTGAACTTGCGACGGTTCGCCGGGTTGACGAGCTTCGCGTCGAAGCGTCGCTTGTCCCACTTCTGTTGGATGGGCCCTTCGGGGACCCGTGCATCGAGCGTCATGGTTGGTAGTGGAAGTACATCCAGAACGGGAGGAAGAGGTACCCGCCGGCGACGACGACGGCGAACAGGCGGCCGACATAGACGAGTCCACGGCCGAGCTTCGGGTGGTCGAGGCCGAGGGACTGGAACGCGCTTGAGAAGGCGTGCCACAGGTGGAACCCGAGGACGAGCATGAACCCGGCGTAGAGGAGGACGCCCGTCCCGACCTGGAAGTAGTCGAGCACGGTGCGGTGGATGTCGCGCATCGCGCGGTCGCCGGTGAGGAAGTCCTCGCCGAACTTGAAGTTCTTCAGGTGGATCACGATGAAGAGGAAGACGAGGATCCCGCTGTAGATCATCGTGGAGGACGCGACGCTCTTGCGGCTGGTGTGGCCCGCGGGGCTCTTGTATCCGTAGGCGTGCGGCCTGGCCTTCTTGTTCTCCAGCGTCAGACGGACGGCGAATCCCATGTGGATGGCGAAGAGGGCGAAGAGCCCGGCCTCGGCCAGGTAGATGAGGGGGTTGCTGGTCAGGGCGTGGCTGTACCGGTTGAAGGGCCCGGCCCCGGCGAGCAGGAGGAAGTTCCCCGCGAGGTGGGTGACGAGGAAACCGCAGAGGAGGAGCCCGGTCAGGCCGACGACGACCTTGGTCCCGACCGTGGACGTGAGGAATCGGGGGACGCGCTGGTTCACGAGCACCCTCCGGCCACCAGGAAAGGACGCGGATGATATCGCCGGGCGGAGTGCCGGGTCAAGCAGCGGAGAGGAGCAGAATTCTCAATTCTCAATGAGCAAGTTTCAAGGAAGGCCCAAGTCGACAAGCTCGAAGTCGTGTCGACCGCGGCGTGGTATGCTCGTCTCGGATCCCATTCCGACTCGATGACGCTGCTCGAACAACCACTTCAAGACTCGCAACTTGAGACTTTGTTGAATTCTGACAGTCGAACGCCCCGCGCACGGCGAAATCGGCATTGAACCGGTTCCCCGCACAGGGGTATAAGGCTACTGAGTCCGTTGGGCCGCCCCATGGAGCTTCGGGACGAGGAAGCCCTGGCGGGGTTCGTTCACGGGGACCTCTCGCAGTTCGAGGGCCTCGTGCGACGGTACGAGCGACCGCTCCTGGGTTTCATCTACCGCTATCTGGGTGATCGTGCGCGCAGCGAGGAGCTCGCCCAGGAGGCGTTCCTCCGCGTGTTCCGCCATGCCGCGCGGTTCGACCCAAGCCTCTCGTTCCGCGCGTGGCTCTACACCATCGCCCTCAACCTCTGCCGCCACGAGGCGAAGCGGCGGGGCAACGAAACCGAATGGAGGAGGCGCCAGGCCGTCGGCGAGCCCGCCGCGCCCGACGACTCCCCCGTCGCCCACGCGCAGCGAGAAGAAGCGCTGCAGGCCGTCCGCGGCGCCGTCGCCGCCCTGCCCGACGAGCAGCGCGCCGTGCTCGTGATGCGCGTCTACCAGGGGCTCTCGTACGAGGAGATCGGCGCCGTGATCGGCTGCCCCGTCGGCACCGCGAAGTCCCGCATGTTCTACGCCCTGGAGCGCGTCCGCGTGCAGCTCGGCGAACGCCTCCCCACCGGCGCCCCCGCCCCCAAGCCGAGGGCCCTCTGATGGGAACCTCACGGCGACCCCTTAGACAGGTCCTCCTCGAGCTGGAGCTCGCGACCGACGTCCAGGTCTCCGAGGCCCTCCGCGTACAGCGCGAGAAGGGAGGCTCCCTCGCCCGCATCCTCGTCGACCTCGGGTTCGTCCGCCGCGAGGACATGCTCCTCGCCCTCGGCGCCCAGGCCGGCATGGAGCTCGTCGACCTCGACCGCGAGGCGATCTCGCGCGAGGTCGCCGCCCGCGTCCCCGCCTCCATCGCCCGGGCCTACCGCGTGGTTCCCGTCCGTGTCGACGGAGAGGGCCTCGTCCTCGCCCTCGCCGACCCCCTCGCCGCGGACGTCCTCGTCGACCTCCGCGCCATCCTCGGCTGCGAGGTCGAGGGCGTCGTCGCCGGCGAGGAGGCGATCGCCCGCGCCCTCGACCGCCTCTACCCG
>CAZYRM010000377.1:0-4478 GCA_964649705.1 uncultured Planctomycetia bacterium | reverse complement strand
CTCGCCGCCGAGGCCCGCCTCGCGCTCCTCCAGTCCCAGATCCGCCCGCACTTCCTCTTCAACGCTCTCAACACGATCAGCGCCGTCTCGCGGAAGGACCCCGAGGAGACCCGCCGCCTCATCCAGAGCCTCTCCGAGTTCCTCCGCCTGTCGCTCAAGACCGCACAAGCGCCCATCCCGGTGGAGGAGGAGCTCTCGCACCTGGCGCCCTACCTCGAGATCGAGCAGGCGCGCTTCGGCGAGCGCCTCCGCGTGGCCCAGAAGGTCACGCAGGCCGCGCGATCGGCGCGCATTCCGCCTCTGACCCTGCAGCCGCTCGTCGAGAACGCCATCCGCCACGGATTCCGCGACGACGGGAGGCCGCTCACGGTGCTGATCGAAGGCGACCGCGAGGGGGACCGCGTCCTCGTCCGCGTCGTCGACGACGGCAACGGCATGGAGAAGACTCCCGAGGACGGAGACGGGATCGGCCTCGCCAACGTCCGCGAGCGCGTCGCGGCCCACTGCGGCGCGGGCGCCTTCCACGTAAGAAGCGAGCCGGGCACGGGGACGACGATCGAGATCCGCCTGCTTGCAGGGCCTCCCGCTGCTTGAAGTGGGGGAGGGGAGCGGATAGGATGGCGATCAGGAAGTGAACACTTGAAGTCATCACCATGACATCGATCTCGCTCAAGGACCTGCGGCGTCGGCTGGGGAAGCTCCTCCGCGAGCGGAAACCGATCCTGCTGACCCGGCGCGGCGAGCCGATCGCCAAGATCGTACCGCTCGGGCGACGCGGACGATCGGCCGATCTGACTTCGATCCTCGAGCGATTCGCAGGTGCCATCGACGACCCGGGCATCCCGTCCGACGGTTCGACACGGCTGGACGACTACCTCTATGGACCGACGCGTCCTCGTCGATAGCTCCGCGCTCATTGCCTACCTGAACAAGCGCGACCAGTACCACCCTCGCGCTCACCGGACATGGCGTTCACTCGCGAAACGCCGCGCGTCGCTCCTCGTCCCCGAGTACGTAGCCGCCGAGGTCGTGACCTTCTTCAAGCGCTTCTCCTTCGAAGGATGCCGGGCCGCCTGCGAGTTCCTGAAGGTCGCCCAACGTCCCGGCGCGTTCGACGTGGTCGTGCCCGACATCGACGAGGTGACGGACGCGCTCGTGGGCGTCGTCGCACTGCCTGATCCAGGCTACACGCTGTTTGACGCCCTGACCGTCTCCATGGCGAGACGACGGGGCATCCGGCGGGTGTTCTCCTACGACGAGGTCTTCGATCGACTCGGATTCCCATCCCCGTGA
Source organism: uncultured Planctomycetia bacterium (assembly GCA_964649705.1). Taxonomy (GTDB): domain Bacteria; phylum Planctomycetota; class MHYJ01; order WSZJ01; family CAZYRM01; genus CAZYRM01. The sequence goes on along the minus strand of CAZYRM010000377.1, from coordinate 3,185 downwards.
CGCGGGGGAGCGCCATGCGTGTGGTGATCGCGGACGATGAGGCGCCTGCTCGGGGGGAGCTGCGTGCGCTGCTCGATGAGCTGGACGGCGCCGAGGTCGTGGGGGAGGCGGCGACGGGCCGAGCGGCGCTGGAGCGGATCCGCGCAGATGCGCCGGACCTCGTGTTCCTGGACATCCAGATGCCCGGCGGGACTGGGCTCGACGTGGCCTCCCAGGTGCTGGAGCTCCCGAAGCCGCCACTTGTGGTGTTCGTGACGGCGTACGACGAGCATGCGCTGAAGGCGTTCGACCTGGCCGCGGTGGACTACCTGCTCAAGCCGATCGACCCGGCGCGGCTCGCGCGGGCGGTCGCGCGGGCGAAGGGGCTGCTGGGAAGCCGCGCGGAGGCCGAGCGACGGGCCCAGGCCGCGCTGGATGCCTCGTCGGGGCCGCTGCGCCGCGTCCTGGCGGCCCGGCCCGGGGAGAAGCCGCGCGTGGTGCTCGACGTCTCGCGGGTGCTCTGGTTCCAGGCGGACGGGAAGCGCTCGATCGCGACGACGGCGGAGGGGGAGTACGAGGTACCGCGGCTGCTCGGGGACCTCGAGGAGGCGATCGGCGCGGGCCCGTTCCTGAGGACGCACAAGGGGTACCTCGTCAACCTGGACCACGTCGCAGAGGTGGTCCCCTGGTTCGCCGGCGCGCTCCGCCTGAAGATGACGGGGCGACCGAAGAGCGAGGTCCCCGTGAGCCGCCGATTCGCGAAGGGGCTGAGGAAGCACTTGGGACGGCGGTAGCGCGCCCTGCGGGCGGTGGAGATTCGCGGGCATGTCCAGACCCGAGTCCGAACGCAAGAGCGCTGCCCTGCCCCCGGACGTCTGGCAGGCCGGCTGGCTTGCTCGAGTCGCGGCCCTCGTCCTCGCCATGTCCTGGGTCTCGGTGACGATTGTTATCGGGACTGCGCTCATGAGCGGGAGCAAGGAAGCGGCCTGGCTCTGGGCCATGGGGCTCGGTGTCCTCGGCTCGACCGTCCTGGACGCCCTCGTGAACGCGCGCAGCGCGCTCTTCCTGGACGAGTGGGGCGTTCGGCTTGTCTTCCGCAGGCGTCATGAGGTTGCCTGGGTGGCAATCGGCGGGATTCACTTCCTCGAGCGGATGTCCGGCTCGCCGATGGGCGCTTTCACCGAGGAGGTCGAGGTCCGACTCCTGGGCAGAGACGGAGGTGAGCTCCTCGAGATTCCTGGCACGCTGGGCTCCCGCGCCCAGGTGCGCATCGCCGAGGCCGCGACCGCGAGGGGCTTCGTAAAGCACGAGGGGGAGGGCGGCGAGGCGTCCTGGGTGCTGCTGGCCCCCAACGCGCCCGCGTACTTGCGAAGTGCGCGGGCGCCGGGGACGCGGACCCGCCTGGTCTCGGCAGCGAGCCGGGGCTTCTCCGGCGCCCTGCTCGCCACCATCCCACTCGCGGTCATGGCGGGGCACGAGATGGCGACGGACGTCGGCAGTATGCTTCCCTACTGGCTCTTCATCGGCTACGGCGCCTCCCTCCCCTTCGCCGCCTTGGGCATCGTGGGCGCCTTTCACAAGGCCCTGGGGGAACGCGGACACCAGCGCCTGCACCTTCGCCTGCTCGGGGCGTCGGTCCTGGGCATCGTCCTCGGATACGCGGCCGGGGCGTGGCAGCTCTCGGCGGAGGCGGACGCGGTCCGCGCGAAGGCAGATGCCATCGTGCGGGAGCTGGAGCAGTACCGTGCGTCCACGGGCGCCTACCCCGACGATCTCGGGGCCCTGCCAGGACCGGTCGACGTGAGTTTCCACTGCCCCGAAGGTACACGCACCATCGCCTACCGGCGTGAGGAGACCGGGTACGTGCTGCACTTCTGGCTTGGCCGATGGGACCACCACCTCTACGACTCCCAGAAGGGGAAGTGGGTGATTCGCAACGACTGACGCGTCGTTCCCGCCCAGCGACCGCTTGTTCCCTGCTCCCGACCGCCTGCAGCATCTCGGTGGACGCCCTTGCCCCGGGCGGGTAGCCTCCCCCCAGAGCCACTCATTTGGGGAGGAATTCGATGAATAGGAAGCTCGCCTGGGGAACCGCCTTTGTCGCCGCCGTGCTCGTGGGGGCCTTTGTCCTCCTGCGGCCGCGCTATCTGCTGTCGGACGACACGCGCCCCGAGGAGCGCGCCTCGGAGCTGACCGAGCGCGTGATCGAGATCGAGTCGCTCAAGAAGGACCTGGAGTTCGTCGCGGGCCTCTCCAAGCTCGGCCTGAACGCCGAGCAGACCGGCGCGCTGCTGGACGCCGCGCGCAAGGCCGACGAGCTGAAGCGCGAGTTCATGTCGCAGCGCGCCGGCGATCTCGACCAGGCGATCGACGTCATGAAGGAGCTCAGGGGCGCCATCAACCGCGGAGAGCCGCACGAGGAGATCCAGGAGGAGGCCGACTTGCTCAAGCGGCGCTTCGAGCGCTTCCAGAAGAAGTTCAACGGCGAGATGGACGCCATCGTCGACGGCGTGATGGAGACGCTGAAGGACGTTCAGGGTCCTGAGGCGTCGGGAGACCTCCTCCAGACCGTGGACGCGGTCACGAAGATCGAGCAGGCGCTCGACGACATCCGCTACATGACCGAGGAGGAGTACACGGCGAAGATCGACCAGGGGATCGACCAGCACCTGGACAAGACGGGGATCCACGAGGACGAGGAGCGCGCCACGGAGCACGCTCGGCTCCGCGAGATCGCCGACAAGGCGCGCACGATGGCGACCGAGGAGTATGAGTCGCACGTCCACGACCTCGCCGAGGAGATCCTCATGAAGGGCGCGACCGGCGAGCGCCTCTCGGGCGCAAAGCAGAAGCAGGGGAAGGACGTCCGCGGGAAGGTGAAAGAGGTCCTCCTGCGCGACAGCACGATCGAGATCCTCGAGGAGCGCCTCGAGGCCTTGCGCGCGAAGTAGCCCCAACGCTTGACCCTCGTGCCGCCGGCTGGTTCAATCTCGCCCAGCCGGCGGCGTAGCCAAGCGGTAAGGCAATGGTTTGCAAAACCAAACGACGCACGTCGCAATAGCCCAACCCAGCAACAGGATGCGTCAGCCGCAAAACCGCCTGCGCCCCAATCTGCGCCCTCCCCTGCGCCCTCCGACCCCGCCCTCGCCCTGCTCGCGGCGCTTTGGCCCGACCTCCCTGAATCCGTCCGCGTGTCCCTCCTGGCG
>CAZYRM010000376.1:0-4482 GCA_964649705.1 uncultured Planctomycetia bacterium | reverse complement strand
CCCCCGCTCGGGCGGTCCAGGCCGCCCACGAGGTGGAGGAACGTCGACTTCCCCGACCCCGACCTCCCGACGACCGCGACGAAGTCCCCCTCCGCGATCGACACGGTCACCCCGTCGATCGCCATCACGGTCGCGGCGCCCATCCGGTACGCCTTCGTCAGTCCCAGCGCCTCGACGGCCTTCATGCGCGCGCGCTCACGTCCTCACGTTCCACGAATTGGAGCCTGTACAGCTTCGCGTACGCCCCTCCCGCGGCCAGCAGGTCCCGGTGACTCCCCTCCTCCGCGATCCGGCCCTTCAGGAGCACGAAGATCCGGTCCGCCCGCTGCACGGTCGACAATCGATGCGCGACTACCAGGCTCGTCCTCCCCTCCAGGAGCCTCGACAGGGCCGCCTGGATCCGCGCCTCCGTCTCCGAATCGACCGACGAGGTCGCCTCGTCGAGGACCAGGACCCTCGGGTCGGTCGCGACCGCGCGCGCGAACGAGAGGAGCTGCCGCTCCCCCACCGAGAACGTCGCGCCGCGCTCGGCGACCTCCGCGGAGAGGCCTCCAGGCAGCCGCTCGATCACCTTGTCCGCGTACACGTGCGCCGCCGCGGCCAGGATCCGCTCCGGAGGCACGGCCTCCCCCATCGAGAGGTTCTCGGCGACGGTCCCCGAGAAGAGGAACACGTCCTGGAGGACGAGCCCCACCTGGCGACGATACGCGGGGAGATCGTACTCGCGCACGTCCACGCCGTCCACGAGGACCTGCCCTCTCTGCGGGTCGTAAAAACGGCACAGGAGGTGGATGATCGTCGTCTTTCCCGCCCCCGTCAGGCCCACGAGCGCCGCCATCCGGCCCGGCTCGACCCGGAACGAGACGTCGCGCAGGACCCACTCCTCCCCGCGATACGCGAACCAGACGTTGCGGAACTCGATCTCGCCGCGCAGCGCCCCCGGCGCGACCGGATGATCGGGCGAGCGGAGCTCGATCGGCGTGTCGAGCACGCCGAAGATCCGCTCGCTCGCGGCCATCGCCGACTGGAGGACGTTGTACTTCTCCGAGAGGTCCCGGATCGGCTGGAAGAACTTCTGCGCGTAGTACCAAAAGGCCATGAAGGCCCCGAAGGAGAGCTCCCCCGACAGGATCCGGCGCCCGCCGACGAGCAGCAGGAGCGCGGTCGAGAGGGCCGAGAGGAACTCCACGGTCGGCAGGAAGAGGGAGTAGTTGAGCAGCGCGCGGAGCCCCGCGTCGCGATAGCCGCGGTTCACCTCGTCGAACTCCACGCGGTTCCGCCCCTGGCGGTGGAAGAGCTGCGTCACGCGGACCCCCGCGACGTTCTCCTGGAGCGAGGTGTTGAGCGCGGCCACCTTCCGCCGCATTTCGCGATACGCCTCGCGGGCGTGGCGGCGGAAGAGGAGGCTCGCGCCGCCGACCAGCGGGACGATCGCGAGCGTCACGAGCGCGAGTCGCACGTCCGTCAGGAACATCATGACGAGGATCCCGGCCAGGAGCAGCACGTCGCTCGCCGCCGAGACGATCCCCGACGTGAACAGCTCCTTGAGGGCCTCGACGTCGTTTGTCACGCGCGTGATAAGCCGGCCCACGGGGTTCCGGTCGAACCACGACAGCGGCAGGTCGTGCATGTGACGGTACACGTCGTGCCGGAGGTCGTTGAGGATCGACTGGCCGATCCGGTTCGTGAGGACCTCGTTCCCCGTGCGGACGAGGAGGTTCGCGAGGACCACGCCGGCGAAGAGGGCGACGTACCCCAGGAGCCCCCGGACGTCCCCCCCGGCGATCGGGCCGTCGATCGCGCGCATCACGACGAGCGGCTCGCAGAGTTCGAGCGCGGCCTGGACGGCGATCCCCCCGAACGCGGCGAGGACCAGGAGCCGGTACGGCTTTACGCACCTCAGAAACCGGAGGAAGAGGCCGCGGTCGAACGGCTTCCCCAGCGACTCTTCCTCGTGGCGATCGGCGCTCATGCGACCGGCCTCCCGCCCTCGAGCTCCTCGGCCAGGGCCTGGCGCTCCGCCATCGCGGCGTAGAGGCCTCCTCGCGCCAGCAGCTCCGCGTGGGCCCCCTCCTCGACGATCCGCCCCTCGTCCAGGACGACGATCCGGTCCGCCAGGCGCACCGTGGAGACGCGGTGGGACACGAGGAGGACCGTCCGCCCGCGAAAGACCTCGCGGAGCTCGGCGAGGATCGCCTCCTCGGTCTCCGCGTCCACGCTCGACAGGGCGTCGTCGAGGATCAGCACCCGCGGGTCCATGAGGAGCGCCCGCGCGATCGACATCCTCTGCTTCTGCCCCCCCGAGACCGTGATCCCGCGCTCCCCGACCCGCTGCGCGTAGCCGTCCGTGAAGCCGAGGATGTCCCCCTCCACCCTGGCGCGGCGCGCGGCGATGCGGATATCGTCCTCCGGGGCCTCCGGTCGTCCGAAGGCGATGTTCCCGCGGACCGTGTCGCTGAAAAGGAATGGGTCCTGCGGGACCATCGCGACGCGCGAGCGCAGCGTGGCCGCGGGGAGGTCGAGCACGTCGACGCCGTCCAGGAAGACGGTCCCGCGCGGCGGCGCGTAGAGCCGCGGGACGAGCGAGACGAGCGTCGATTTCCCGCTCGCCGTCCTTCCGACGATGGCGACGGACGAGCCCGCGGGAACGGTCAGGCTCAGGTCCCGCAGCACGGGCCGATCGCCGTAGCCGAACGTCAGGCCGCGGATCTCGATCCGCCCCTCGATTCTCCTTCCGTCGGCGCCCGCGTCCGCGGGCTCGCCGGGCTCCGAGAGGATCTCCTGCACGCGCCCGAGCGAGGCCGTCCCGCGCTGGACGAGGTTGATCACCCACCCGAGCGAGGTCATCGGCCACAAGAGCATGAACTGGTACGCGGAGAAGGCGATGAAGTCGCCCTTCGTGAACTCCCCGCCGATGATCCCGCGCCCGCAGACGAGGAGCGTCACGGCGACGCCGGCCTCCGCGACCATCGCCATCGCGGCATAGGTGAACGCCTGGGTGCGGACGAGGGCCATGTTCCCGTCGGCGTACTCGCGCGAGAGGCCGTCGAACGCGCGCAGCTCGGCCGACTCGCGCGCGAAGGCCTTCACGACGCGGACGCCGGCGAAGGCCTCCTGCGCCCGGGCGCTGATCCGCGAGAGCTGCTCCTGGACGCGCTTCGACAGCTCGTGCATGCGCGCGCCGCTCCGCTTGACGAGGACCGCGAGCGCGAGGAGCGGGATCAGCGCGATGAGCGCCATGCGCACGCTGATCAGGCACATCCCGACGAGGGCGAAGGAGAGGGCGAAGATGGTGTTCGCGAGGCCGGCGATGGAGAAGCCGCAGAGCATCCGTACCGCCTCGACGTCGTTCGTCGCCCGGGAGACCACGTCGCCCGTCTTGTTGCGGTCGAACCATGCGGGTGGGAGGGTAAGGAGGTGGGCGAAGAGGTCGCGCCTGAGCTCGTACTCCACGTCGCGCGCCAGGCCGATCATGGTCTGGCGCATCAGGAACTGGAGGGTCCCTCGCAGGAGGTAGGCGCCGACGATCAGGAGGGCCGTGCGCTCGAGGAGGTCGGACGCGGCGTGGCGCTCGAGGGCGTCGATTCCGTCCTTGACGAACCGGGGGACCTGCATCCCGACGAGGTTGACGAGGAGGACGAGGAGGATCCCGGCCGCCATGCGCGGGATCCGGGGTCCGAGATACGGGAAGATGGGGCGGAGCTTGTCCATGGTGGCGGGCCGCCCTCCCCCCGCGCGCTACATCCTCGCGGCGACGGGGACCTCGGTCGGCAGGGCCTGGGGCCGCGCCTGACGCCGTCCCTGGAAGAGCGACCAGAGGGACATGTAGAAGAAACCGAGCGGGAAGAGCGAGAGGATCGGGATCGAGGAGTAGAGCTGGTACTCCCAGGCCGAGTAGATCACGAGCATGAAGTAGCAGCCGAGGACGAACTCGAGGTACGTGAGCACGTCGCGGCGGCGGCGGTACTTCTTCTCCTGCCAGACGTCCTTCTTCCCCTGGACGCCGTACTTCGCCGTCCGCTCGAACGGCGTGTCGGCGCCGAAGATCGCCTCCAGGACCGCTCGGCTGTTGTTGATCGTCAGCCCGATCCCGACGCTCATGATCATCGGCAGATACTTGATCCGCGTCCACCAGGACGACTCGGGGTCGGCCTCCCGCTGCGCGGCGAGGTAGAAGATCGCGACGCTGACCGTCGCCGAGACGAACAGGAACAGGTCGATGTAGAAGGCGTTGTGCCACCCGAACTGGGCGCGCGACAGCGTCGCGGGCAGGAGGAGGAGCGACATCAAGAGGAGGAACAGGTACGCGAAGTTGTTCGTCAGGTGGAACGTCGCCTCGCTCTTCACCTTGAGCGACGCCTTCGACTTCCAGATGGTGGGCAGGAGCTTGAGGGCGGTCTGGATCGAGCCCATCGCCCAGCGCTTCTGCTGCGCCTTGAAGGCGTTCATCTCGACGGGGACCTCGCTCGGCGCGGGGACGTG
>CAZYRM010000375.1:0-4494 GCA_964649705.1 uncultured Planctomycetia bacterium | reverse complement strand
CCAGAGTCCCTTGTAGAAGGCGTCCATCAGCTCGGAGGTCTCCGCGTCGGGGACCCTCCACAGCGAGAGCATGAACTGGCGCGCGCCGGCGATGGCCAGAGCGCGGGAGAGGCCGAGCACGCCCTCCCCCGCGGCGAGCTCCCCACGCCCCGTTTCGCAGGCCGACAGCACGACGAGCTCCACTCCTCGCAGGTCGAGGTCCTGCAGCTCCTCGGCGGTCAGATACCCGTCCCCGTCCTTGGAGGGCGCGAGGACCAGCCCCGACAGGAGCAGCGGGTTCCAGCCGGCGAGGTCGAGACCCTGCTCGCGCGCCGCATCGAGCGGGGAGGTGGCCTTCCCGCTCAGGCCCCGTGTTGCCGCGCCGACGGCGCCGCGCAGGTTCTCGATATCGAAGAAGCCGTGCGTAGCCACGTGGACGTAGCCCGCCTTGGGCGCCTCCCGTCGGAAGGCCCCCTCCTCCCCGTCCTTGCCCGTCACCACACGGCGCGGGGCGTCCTCGAATGCGCCATGGAAGCGCTCCGCGACAAGCTCGACCTCACCCTTGGTACCGGCGAGCGAGGGGAACTGACGGTCGAGCCCGGAGTAGTCGACTCCGCCGAGCGCGAGGAGACCGCTCCCCGACCTCTCATGCCTCGATTGCGCCCCGACCGCAAGCGAGGCGCCGCCGTTCACGCAGACGACGGGCAGTCGCTCGACAAGGATGCCCTCTCCCTCGGGAAGCAGTCCCCATGGAATCGTCGCCAGCGCCCCGTCGGGCGACACGCAGAGCGCCCGCGCACCGTCGAGCGCCGCCGCGAGCGGCTTCTCCAGACGGCCATAGAGCGCGTCCCCCGCCTCCTTCCAGGCCGCCTGGTCGTCGCACCCAAGGGCGTCGCGGAACCGCAGGGTCAGCGGACCCAGGTCCGAGCCGTCTCCCAGGCAGAAGTACTCGACTCCTCGATCGCGCCTGGCGACCCAGGCGTGCAGGACGCCCTGGTTCTCCAGGAGGTCCAACAAGACTGTCCCCTCGGGCAGCGCGAGGAGCACGTCCCTGGGCGCGGCCCCGGCAAGCATCGCCTCCGCAAGATCCGGTCGCGTCTTTGCGAGCGACCGCTCGAGGTCCTCAACCCGGTTGCGCAGCGTCTCGGACTGCTCGACGACGCTCGGCCCGCCGGCCCGCGCGCGGGGCGGCGAGAGGACGAAGGTGGCCAGGGCGCGCCGGGCCAGGTACAGGGACTCGGACAGCCGTCCCTCCTCTTCGGTCGCCCCAGGCGGCGATCTCAAGGTCATGGCGCTCGCGCGCAGCGCCGCGCCCTTCCAGGCCAGGGCCGCGGACCAGGCCTTCTCTGGATCTCCCGCCCGCACGTGAAGGTACCCTCCCAGGTGACTGGCGCGATCGCGCAGGAAACCCTGGCGATCCCGAGAGGAGAGAGCGCAGAGGAGGCTGCGTATGAACCGGATGTCCGCGTCCCACGCCGAGTCCAGGAGTGGGGCCGCCGCTTCACGCTCCCCCGTTTCCCACATGGCGACCGCGAGGTTCGACATGGATGAGACCGTACTCGGATGGTCCGGTCCCAGGGTCTTCTGGCGGATCGAGAGCGCGCGCACCAGGAGACGCTTTCGGCCCTCAGGGTCCCCTTCGAGCCGGCGGAGGACGGACTGCTCGACGAGCAGGGCGGCGATGTCGCGATGCTCGGGCCCGAACTTCCGTTCGAGGATGCCGACCGCGCGCTTCAGGCATTCCCCGGCACGGTCGAGCTCTCCCCGCGCGCGGAACACGTGCGACATTTCGCCGAGCGTCCACGCGACCTGGGGGTGGTCCTCGCCGAGCTTCGCCTCTTGGATCTTCAGGGCGCGTTCGTAGAGAGACCGGGCCAGATCGAGGTCGCCCATCGCCTCGGCGTCGCCCGCCAGGTGCACCAGGCTGATCGAGGTTCTCGGGTGGTCCAAGCCATACGCCTTCTCGTGGATCCGAACCGCCCTCTCGTGGAGGCGGCGCGCGCCCAGCCGGTCGCCGTGCTGCACGAGGAGCGACGCGAGGTTATTGAGGCTGTCGGCCGTCTCCGTGTGATCCCGGCCCAGGGCCTTCTCGCGGATCCACAGGGCCCGCTCGTACAGGGGACGCGCGGCGTCGAGGTCGCCGCGCGTACGCGCGATGTAGCCGAGATTGGTCAGCGAGAGGGCGACGTTCGGGTGGTCCGGCCCGAGCGCCTTCTCCCACGTCGCCTTGGCGCGTTCGTGGAGAGGCCTCGCTGCCTCGAGGTCGCCCAGCTCCTGGAGGAGGACCGCGAGCCCGTTCACGCTCGTCGCCGTTTCGGGATGGTCCGGCCCGAGCGATCTCTCATGGATCGCCAGGACGCGCTCCGAGAGCGCCTTCGCGCCCAGGAGGTCCCCCTTGGCGCGCACGACCGAGGATAGGTTGTCCAGCGTGATGGCGACGGCCGTATCCTCGGGACCCAGGGCCTTCTCCTGAACCGCCAGCGCCCGCTCGAAGCTGCGCTGCGCTTCGTCGTAGTCACCAAGTTGAAAGAGCAACGTACCCAGATTGCTGACGGCCATCGCGGTGGCCGGGTCGTCCGGACCGAGCGCTTTCTCTCGGATGGCGAGAGAGCGCTCGTACAGGGGTCTCGCGCCTGCGAGGTCGCCCATGGCACGAAGGACGATGGCGAGGTTGTTGAGCGCCCGCGCCGTCTCGGGGTCATCCGGACCGTACGCCTTTTCGCAGATGGCCAGGGCACGCTCGTCCGCCGACTTCGCGCCCGCGAGCTCTCCCAGCGCCTTGCGCGCCCCACCCAGCCAACCCAGGCTCGCGGCGGTCAACCGGTCCTCGGGGCCCAGCTCCTTCTCGGCCTCGGCGACCGCCTCCTCGGCCCGCGTTCGTGCCTCGGCGTACTTGCCTTCCTTGAAGAGCTGGGAGGTCTCGTCGATGAGACGCTGGACGCGCGCCTCCACCTCCGCGCGCGCAGGGTCGTCCTGGGCGTTCGCGAGACCTGCGGCGAGGGCGACTGCGACGAGGGCCAATCGAAGTCGGACCATGTGACTCCCTACTGATGCTACTTGGAGTCCCCCTGCCTTGGACGATTGTCCCCCTCGGCGTCCCCTTGGCCCCGGGCCGAGACCAGGAGGAGAGCTCCAGTCCACTGCGCAAGAAACTCATCTTTCGAGACTACTCGGAGTCCCCGCGCAGGGTCGGCTACCTGGACGCTAGTGGCTTTCACCTCGTAGACCACGAGGAAGTGTCCGCTGCCGTTCGAAAGCTCCAGGTGGGCGATGGCGGGCGTCTGTACGCGCGTGAGCACGTCCCAGGGATCGGCCCCCGCCTCTGGCTTGACCGCCTTCGCCTCGAAACCGACGCTTTGGGCCGCGAGCTTGAGATCCAGCAGGCTTGTCCCGGCTCCCTTCGTCGCCATGAGGTCCCTGGACTCCGGGGTGAGTTTCCTGCCGAGGAACGTCGCGACCGTTTCGAGCGCGGCCGGACCGCAGTCGGACGGACCCTTCTGGAGGACGCAAGGGCGTGGCAGCGGATCCTTGGGTCCATTGGGCCAGGGCGCAAATGCGTCCTCGAGGAGACGCGTGGAGACTGAGCTGCCCACCTGGACCATCCACTGGGCGCCTGCGGGTCCCGTCCCGGTGGCTCCGTAGAAGGTCGTCCCTTTCAGGCCGATGATGACCACGTCCTCGGGTGCCAGTCGGCCCTGGAGCAGCGCCTTGACCTCGTCCAGGAACTCCCTTCGCCATGAGTCCGAGCCATGCCTGAGCTGGTCGAGCTGCACCAAGATGACGACGCGCTTCGGCGACCCCGGGTCGACTCGTACGGCGATCGCGGCCCGTTCGGGAGCCAGGCTCCGGTCCGCGCGCAGCCGAAGTAGCGACCGAATGGAGTCACCCACATCGGAGGCCTCCTCAGAGTTCCCGTAGACGCGTCCCGAGACGAGCTCGCGTTCAAAGTCCCAGAAGGCAAAGCGCGCGGCGGTGTTGCTCGACCGGTCGGTGGGCCGCATGATCGCCGCAACCACGACCATCGCGGCAAGCGCGAGGAGGGGAAGCAGGAGGAGCGTGGCGCAGCCGAACCGGTGCAGGAACGGAATCGGGGATGCCACGCCGGGCGGCGGAGAAAACGGGTGCGCGGCCTGGCAGGCGGGGCACGCCAGGAGATGCTGGACTCCGTGGCTGAAGAGCGGGAACCAGTAGATGTGCGCGACGCTCCAGCGGCGGAGCAGCGCATGAGGGGCGACAACACCGCAGCGAGGGCACTGGATGGGCACCTGGCCAACGACGGCGACCTTGGGCGAGGATCCGTAGATGATGAACACGGTCCGCTCCGCCTACCAGGGCTCCAAGGGGTCGCCATCGTGATGGACGCTCATCTCGTCAGGACCCATGCGCCCCACGTGGAGGGGCGAAACACTCCCTCCTCGCGGTCGCGCGCGAGCATGGCGAGCTGCGCGCGCCGCAGGGCCTCCTCGGCGGGGAGGCCGTCCTCCCAGAGTCCCTTGTAGAAGGCGTCCATCAGCT
>CAZYRM010000374.1:0-4508 GCA_964649705.1 uncultured Planctomycetia bacterium | reverse complement strand
TGTTCGGCTCGTCGAGGTGGTCCTTCGACTGCGGCGGGGTGCACTTCGTCGCGGCGGCGCTCGACTATGACGCGGAGGGGGCGGGGATCGGGCACCTGGACCGCTCGACGTGGAAGTGGCTCCGGGCGGACCTCGACGCGAATCGCGATGAACCGACGATCTTCCTCATGCACGTGAACGTCGTCCCGCCCGACTTCCTGGACGCGGCGAGGCTCGGGCTGGAGCTCTCGCGGCGGGGGAACGTGGTCGCGACGGTCACGGGTCACATCCACGACGACCTGGAGTACCGGGTCGGTCGGATGACGCACATCGTCTGCCCCGGGCTCGGGCCGCACGAGCGGCACGGCTTCAAGCTCTACGAGGTGCACGAGGATCACATCACCGTGAAGACGTATGAGGTGGAGGGAGAGGCCTACGTCTTCGCGAACAAGTGGCAGCGGATCCCGTTCCCCGAGCGGCTCCATGCGGACGCATCGAAGGGGAAGGACGTGGTCGGCTTCGCGGCCGCGGACCCGCTCCCGACGACGTTCACGCCGGGGCTCACGCGCGTCCGGGACGGCGCCGAGGAGCTCTTCGGACGCCTCTCCCGCGCGCTCTTCGGCTCCCGCGACCGGAAGTAGGCCTACACCTCGCCGCTCCGCAGGCGATCCCGGAGCCTCCGCCCGCGCGGACCGAGGGCGAGGTACGACATGCGCATGGCCTCTTCCAGCCAGCGCAGCTTCTCGATCGCCGGGACTTTCTTCCACGCGCGGATCTGGTCCAGGGTCACGACGTACCGGTAGCCCCCGCGGGGGCGCCGCCTGCTTCTTGCCATCGGCCATCACTTCCCCAACTGCCGTCGGCGTGGATTCTACGGCGCGGAGGGAGGCTCCGCAACGTCGCCCCGCACGGCGCCCCTGCGGCGGCGGATCCGCTGGATGACTGCGTCGAGCTTGGAGAGGAACTTCGACCGGTCCCTGGGCGTGAAGGCCGCGGGACCGCCGGTCACCTCCCCGCTCCCGCGCAGGTGGTCCATGAGCGCCCGTGTCGCGAGCGCGCCGCCGATCGTCTCGATCGTCAGCTCCTGCCCCTTGGATCCGAGGACGTGCGCCCCCTTCTTCAGGCATCGATCGGCGAGGGGGATGTCAGCCGAGATGGCGATGTCGTCCTGCTGGATGTGCTCTGCGATCCAGTCGTCCGCGGCGTCCGCGGAGCCCTTCACGACCACGGCCTCGATCCACTCCCGGGGCGGGACGCGCATCAGGACGTTCGCCACGACGTAGACCTTGAGGCCGCACCGCTCCGCGACGCGGTAGACCTCTTCCTTCACCGGGCACGCATCCGCATCCACGTAGATGTCGAGCATGGCTGTAGGATCACGTCCCGCTGACGAGTGGAACGACTTTCTTCTCTGCCTCGACGAGAAAGACCGACAGCCCGCAGTTCTCGCCCCTCTCGCGCAGGCGATCGAGCGGTACATCGGCCCACCAATCCTCACCGGAGCGCCCCGCGCCACACAGCTTCTTCAGCGTTCGTTTCGCGTCCTTCTTGTCAGTCGCGTTTTTCGATGTGAGCTTCTCGGGGCGCAGAGTCGGATTGAATCCGAGGTCTCTGCGAATCTCGGCGAGCAGCTTCTTCTCTCCTGGATTTTCGGGAGTCCAAGCCGCGACCAGCCACGCCTCGATCTCCGGTTGCGCAAGGGCGCCGACCACGGCGAACGGATACGGCCGCTCCTTCACGGCTTGAACGAAGCCCCTATCGCGTTCCGCGTCACCGTCCAGGTCGCGTGCGATCACTACCGCGGAAGGGCGTTGGTCTTCGTCGGCGAAGAGGAAGAAGACCGCGCGGTACATCAAGGCGTCATGCGCACCCGGCTCGCCCTGGAAGTGGCCGTAGAACGCCTGTCCGAATCGCTCACGCGCCAGCTCGCGTGCGCCGTGGACATCGAGGTACTCGTTCCCCCCGAGGCCCGCCCATGTGCGGTGGTCGTCGAGCGATTCCAACACGACCCAGTCGATCTTTTCGGCAAGCAGTCGATCGACGAGCCTCTCGATCAGGCATGCGTCCGGGAGGCTCTCCGCTGCGATCCCCAGTCGGGTCACCGCCCATTCTCCGCGACCCAGTCCTCGCCGACGGCGCTCCAGAACTCTCCGGGGTGCATGAAGTCCTTCCTCTTGGCCCAGGCGGGATGCGCATCCAGGCGACGCACCCTGGACTCTCCGGGCCCCGCGGCGCCAACAACGAACGCTTCCTCTGCACTGAGCGCGTCGAGCACGAATGGCGAGTGGCTCGTCGCCAGGATCTGCAGGTCCGGCTTGGCTGCAAGAACTCCGCGAAGCAGCGTCACCAGGCCTCGTTGCGCAACCGGATGCAAAGCCTTGTCGATGTCGTCCAGCAGCACGATGCGCGGAGGTCGATTCCTAAGCAGCGTCAACAAGCCAAGAACCAGGAGAGTTCCCTCGGAGAGTTGGCTGGACGGAATCCACCCGACACGTTCGAACTCGACATCCAAGTGGACTCCGGGCATCTCGCGTGGCTGCTCGACGAAGGTCTCCTGGCCCCCCAGCGTAACGGAGGTCATCACCGTCGTATGGAGGGTCGTTGATTGCACTCGGACCTGCCTCGCCCCCTTGACGACGCCCCTCAAGTCAGCCTCGATGGCCTCCAACGTTCCATCTCGCCGCGCAAGCACCTCCCAGAGAACCGATGGTAGCCCGCTGCCATCGAATTCGATGCGTGGCTTCTCCCGGATCGGGGAGTCCTCTGCCAGTGCCTCGGCGTGCAACTTGAGTCGAACCACTTCGCCAAGTCTTGCGGCGTACGGGAGGCCGAAAAGGGCATCACGGACATCCAGTGGAGGGCCGGAACTGAGTGGCGGGCTTTCGCTGTTGGCGGCGAAGTGAGCCGAGACGCCGTCGAGTCGGCTCGCAGCAACGCCAAACTGGCCGCCACGGTCGAACTTGACTTGAACCTCGAGATCGGATGCATCGGGGCGAGAGTAGAGGCCCTCCAGGGACCCGGGCGCGATGAGCGGACTCCTGTCCCTGGCGGTCACACACAGCAGCAGGAAGTGCAGCCCCTCAAGGAGGCTGCTCTTTCCAATCCCATTTCGGCCAACGACGACGTTGAGGGGCCCGAGGTCGAGGCAGACCTCTCGGAGCAGCTTGTAGTTTCGATATTGGACCCGCGTGATCAACCCACGGTCCTCCACAGGGCGGCTGGTTGAGCGCTCGTCGCGACGTAGGGTATCGGGGCCCCGGGCCATCGTCAAGCCTGGTCCGGCCCGCGGCGGGGTCGGCAGGCGGAGACTGGTCCTCTACGTCGCCGTCAACGGCACGATCTGGAACTTGTCCACGTCGACCAGGCCGTGGTCGGTGAGCTTGAGCGAGGGGATCACGGGCAGCGCCATGAACGACAGCGCGATGAACGGGTCGCGGAGCGTCGAGCCGAGCCCGCGAGCCGCCTCGTGACAGGCGTCCATCTGCTTGCGGACCGCCTCGAACGGCTGATCGCTCATCAGCCCCGCGATCGGGAGCGGCGTCAGCGCCAGCACCTTGTCCCCCAGCGCGACCGCCTTCCCTCCGCCCGTCGCTGCGACCGCCTTTGCCGCCGTCATCATGCTCGCGTCGTCGGCCCCCGCGATCACCAGGTTGTGGTGGTCGTGAGCCACGGTGCTCGCAATGGCCCCCCGTCGCAGGCCGAACCCGTGAAGGAACCCGAGCCCCGTCCGCCCCGTTCCCTCGTGCCGCTCGATCACCGCCATCTTCAGGATGTCCCGCTCCGGCGCGGCCTGAACGGCGCCGTCCTTCGACGAGAGGTCCTCCACCATGTGCCTCGTCAGGAGCTGGTCGGGGACGACTCCGATCACTCGCACGCGGCGCCCGTCCCCCTCGACGCGCAGGCCCACCTTGTCCCAGGCCACGTTCATCTTCCGCGGGACCTCCCCCTCGCGCGGCCGCCTCGGCCAGTGCGACGGGTAGCCGCTCCTCGCGACCACTCTCCCCTCCGACCAGACCGTGTCCGCCCTCGGCGCGTCGAGCCTCGAGAACGCCACGAGGTCCGCCCTCCGCCCCGGCACGATCGCCCCACGGTCCTTGAGGCCGAAGTACTCGCTCGGGTTGAACGTCGCCAGCGCGATCGCCCTCACCGGCTCCATTCCCTGCCCGATCGCGACGCGCACCATGTGGTCGAGGTGCCCTTCGTCCATCAGGTCCGCCGGCGAGCGGTCGTCGCTGCAGAGGCAGACGCGCCGGTCCGTGTTGTCGTCGACGACCTTGACCAGCTCGTGCAGGTTCCGCGCGAAGGTCCCCTCGCGGATGAAGATCCACATCCCCAGCCTGAGCTTCTCGCGCGCCTCGACGACCGTGGTGCACTCGTGGTCCGAGAGGATCTCCGCCGCGACGTAGGCGCAGAGCTGCTTTCCCGTGAGCCTCGGTGCGTGGCCGTCCTTCACGCGGTCACGGAAGGCGTGGAGCTTGTCCAGCACCTCGGGGGCGCCGTGGACGACGCCGGGGAAGTTCATCACCTCC
>CAZYRM010000373.1:0-4514 GCA_964649705.1 uncultured Planctomycetia bacterium | reverse complement strand
CGTCCTTCACGTCGCTCCGCCAGACCTTGAAGGCGTACCTCGACTGGTCGGGCGCCGGGATCTCCCCCTGGGACCACCCCGCCGCGGGCCTCCGAATGCGGAAGCCCTGATCGCGGTTGACGAACTCGTCCTGGCCGAGGGCGACGGCGGCGATGGCGAGGAGGCCGAATGGCGCGAGGCGCATGGAGGCTCCTTGGGGGGACGGCGGCCGCGCGTGATCCTACCCGAAACTGCCGCACGGGTTACAGGACACGAGGCCTCTGGGGTATACTTTTCTCCACTTGCATCGGCCGACCCCTGGAGTTCCATGCCCGACCTGGATCCGCCCGCGGATACAAGCCCGACGCTTTCGCCTCCGCCCTCGTCGGATGCGAAGACGCTGGAGGTCCGTGCCGCCTCCGTCCCCGACGCGGCGACGGTCTCGCCGGCCTCGGGCTCCGACGCCGCGACGCTCTCGCTCGCCTCGGACCTGCTCGGGAAGCCCCCGGCGGCCGGGAGCATGTTCGGTCGCTACCGCCTTCTCGGGGAGCTCGGCCACGGGGCGATGGGCGTCGTCTGGAAGGCGCACGACACCCGCCTCGATCGGGACGTCGCCCTGAAGCAGATCCGCGCGGGGGCGCTCGCGGACGCCTCGCAGGTCGAGCGCTTCGAGCGGGAGGCGCGCCTCTCGGCCCGCCTCGTCCACCCCTGCATCGTGGCCGTGCACGACGTCGGGGTCGAGGGGGGCACCCACTACTTCACGAGCGACTACGTCCCCTCGCGCTCGCTCGAGGAGGTCCTTCGCGGCCCCGTGACCATCGAGCAGGCGGTTTCCTGGACGAAAGCCCTCGCGGAGGCGCTCCACCATGCCCACCAGCAGGGCGTCGTCCATCGCGACGTCAAGCCCGCGAACGTCCTCATCGACGACGCCGGCCGCCCGCACCTCACGGACTTCGGCCTGGCGAAGGAGGTCTCCCTCGCGGCGGAGAGCACGCTGACCGCGGTCGGCACCCTCCTCGGCAGCCCCGCGTACATGAGCCCCGAGCAGGCGACCACGAGGACCCAGGACATCGGCCCCGCGAGTGACCAGTTCTCCCTCGGCGTGGTCCTCTATGAGATGATCTGCCGCGCGCGCCCCTTCCGGGGGGACTCGTTGCGCGACCTGCTGGACGCCATCTCGGAGCGGGAGCCGGCCCGTCCCACGACGATCAACCGTCGGATCCCCGCCGACCTCGAGACGATCTGCCTGAAGTGCCTCGACAAGGACCCGTCGGCCCGCTACGCCTCGATGTCCGACCTCGCGGAGGACCTCGGACGCTGCCTCGCGGGCGAGCCCGTGCACGCACGGCCGATCGGGTCGGTCGTCCGGGTCTTCCGCCGCGCCCGAAAGCGCCCGGGCGTCCTCGCGCTCGCGGTCCTGGCCCTCGGCGCCGGGACGTACGCCTTCGTCTCCCATCGCCTCCACGAGAAGGAGACGGAGGAGAGCGCGCGCCGTGCGGCAGCCGCGGAGCAGGCCGCACTCCTCAAGGGGGAGCGAGTCGCCGAGGTCCTCCTCAGGTGGGCCGAGCTCCGGCCGGCCTTCGACGAGATCGAGCGCGTCCGGACCGACGTGACGCTGCGTCAGGCGGATCGGGTCGAGGCCCTCGCCCGCCTTCGGGGCCCGATCGACGCCTTCGCGCGGGCCACCCCCGCGGACGCGACGTCGCAGTCCGCGATGAAGGCGCTCGTCGCGTGGGCCGACCACCTCTGCGGCCGCGCGCCGGAGGCCGAGGCGGGGCTGCGGGACGCCGCCGCCCTGGACCCCGACCTGCCGTACGCCCCGCTCATCCACGCGATGCGCCGCGCGGTTCCCTACCTCGCGTCGCAGCCGATTCCGTCGCTCCTCGTCGGTCCCGAGGTCCTCGACATCGCGGGGCCGGAGGCGGAGTCGCCCGAGCGCCGCGCCCTTCGGCTGGACGCGCAGGCCTGGCTGGCGAAGGCGGGGGCGGCGAGGGTGTGGGGAAAGGGGCTGGCGGAGGACTTCCGGAAGGCGATCGACGCGATGTCCATGGCCTGCGACGGGCGCTACGAGGAATCGGAACGGCTCCTGAGCGAGGTGCTCGATCGCGCGCGGATGCCCGCGTTCGAGGTCGAGCTGCGATACGCGCGGGCGCGGGTCCGGTTCCTGCTGAGGCGCCCCGTGGAGGCCCTCCAGGACATGGACGTCGTCTGCGCGGCGCGGCCCCGATCGGAGGAGCCGCTCAGCTTCCGCGCGTGGATCGGGATGGGGGCCGCGCAGCGGAAGACGGCCCGCGGAGAGGACGCGCGCGCGGAGTTCGACTCGGCGATCTCGTGGAGCGGCGAGGCCATCGCCCTCCTCAGGAAGGCCCGCGACCCGGCCACGCTCGCGATGGCGCTCGGTTACCGCGCGTCGGTCCGCTTCATGCGCGCCCAGTCCGTCCCAGGCGCGGAGTCCGAGGAGGACCTCCGCCGCTGCGACCAGGACCTGAGGGAGGCCCGCGCGCTCGCGCCGCCGGATGCCGCGCGATGGGTCGTCCAGGCGACGGTCACGATGAAGCTGGGGGAGCGGACTTCCCTCCGGGGCGAAGACCCGAGGGAGTGGTATCGAACGTCGCTCGAGGCGTGCGACCGGGCGCTGGGGCTCTCGCCGGAGAACCCCAGCGCGAGGATCATGCGTGCGATCGTGCGGCGCGACCGCGGGGCGTGGAGGGCGGAGCACGGGGAGGACCCGCGGGAGGACCTGGGCGTGGCGCTCAGAGAGCTCGACGCGATCGTGGCGAAGGCGCCGGGCGACCCGGAGGCGCTGTTTCAGCGGGCGCGCCTCCGTTCGATCCAGGGGGAGCGCGCGAAGCTCACGGGCGTCGACGCCGCGCAGGCGTTCGAGCTCGGGATCGCCGACCTCGACCTCGCGCTCGCCGGCGGGGAGAGGGCGGACTTCCGGCTGGAGCGGGCGACGCTCCAGGCGCAGCGCGGCCAGTCGGAGAATGCGGCGGGAGGGGACCCCAGGGCGTGGTACGCGCGGGCCGTGGTCGACGCCGACGCGGCCGTGGACCGCGCGCCGACGGAGGCCGCCTTCTACCGCCGCGGCGTCATGCACTCGGTCCTGGGGAGCTGGCTGGCGGACCAGGGGTTCGACCCGCGGACCGAGCTCTGGGCCGCGAAGGCGGACTTCGAGGAGGCAAGCCGTCGCGACTCCGACGACCCGCTTCCGTGGGACGACCTCGCGAAGGTGCTGCGCGGCCTGGGGGAGTTCGGGGAGGAGGCGCGCGCGATCGAGCGGGCCCTTGCGTTGCCGGGGGCGAGCGGGGCGGACCTGGAGGCGCGAATCGAGACGGCCCGGAAGGACGCGCGAACGATCGAGGAGGCGGGGCTTCCCTCCTGGGCGTTCAAGGTGGGGTATGCGCTCCAGGCCATCGCGGGGAAGGACTACGCGACCGCGAGGGACTACCTGATGAAGGCACGGGCGTGGATGAAGCCGGAAGACGAGGGGATGAGCGTGAACCGGTACGCCTACACCGACCTGCTGTTCGACCTTGCGTGCCTCTCCGGCATGGAATCGGAGGGGAAGCTCGACGGGAAGCCGGTCGACGCGCGCCGCGCGGCGTGGCTGCTGGAGGCGGGCTTCGCGGACCTCCGCGCCGCCCTGGATCGCGGGTTCGCGAAGGTCGAGGCCGTCCGCACCGATCCCGACCTCTCCGCGCTGCGCGCCGATCCGCGCTGGCGGGAGATCGAGGAGCGCCTCCCCCGCTGAATTCCCGTGACCGCCCCAGGGTCCGATGACATATGATCGGGGCCGGTGTCGAGGACAGAGATGCAGGCAGGCGACCGTCTCGGCGAGTACGTGCTCCAGGAGCGGATCGGCGAAGGGGGCTTCGGCGAGGTCTGGAAGGCCTCGAATCCCGACCTCGCGGGCCCGGTCGTCGCGATCAAGGTGCCCACCAAGCCCGACTGCGCGGCGGCCCTCCGCCGCGAGGGCGCCCTCCAGAACGTCGTCGACCACCCGAACGTCGTGCGGACGATTACGGTGAACGCCGCGCACGACCCTCCCTACCTCGTCAGCGAGTACGTCCCGGGCGAGTCGCTCCGCCGCCGGCTCGACCGCACGAAGCGCCTGGCGCCCGTGGACGCCCTGGGGATCCTCGCGCAGGTCCTCTCGGCCCTCGACGCGGCCCACCGAGCGGGCGTCGTCCACCGCGACGTGAAGCCCGAGAACGTCCTTCTCGGCCCCGACGGCGTGGCGAAGCTCTCCGACTTCGGATTGGGGAGGATCACGGAGTCGGTCGCGTCGTCGATGGCCCTCTCTCGCGGTCGGAGCCTGACCGAGGGCGGCGGCATCGTGGGGACCTATCACTACATGTCGCCCGAGCAGATGAAGGGGCAGCCGGTCGACCTGCGGAGCGACCTGTACGCCTGCGGCGTGATGCTCTACGAGATGCTGACGGGCGAGGCGCACCCGATCCGCATCCCGGTGGAAGGCGTCTCGCAGCCGATCTCGGCCATCGTGGACCAGGCGCTGCGCAGCGACCCGATCAAGC
>CAZYRM010000372.1:0-4517 GCA_964649705.1 uncultured Planctomycetia bacterium | reverse complement strand
AGCTGATCGCGGACGAGGAGGCGGTACTCGCCGTCTCGGTCGGAGAGCCACGCGATCTGCTTCCCGTCGGGGCTCCAAACGGGCGTGCGGTCGTGCGCGCCGGGCGACTCCGACAGGTTGCGTGCGTCGCCGTGTTCCTTGGGCACGGAGAGGATCTCGCCGCGTGCCTCGAAGACGGCCCGCTTGCCATTGGGCGCGATGGCGGCATCGCGCACCGAGCCCTTGACCTCCTCCCAGCGCGGGAGGCGGGAGAGGTCGTCGCTTACGATGCTCACGAGGAGTCGGGTGACCTCGCCGGTCGCGGGGTCGAGAATGTGAATGGCCCCGGCGCGCTCGAAGGCCAGCACGCCGCCGCCGGCGGTCATGTTGCGCACGTCGAAGTCGGTGAAGCGCGTGACCTGCTCCACGGCGTTCGAGCCTGGCTGGTACTTCCAGATATTCATGTGGCCATCGCGGTCCGAGGCGAAGTACACATCTCCGCCGGCCCAGCAAGGGAATGTGTCCGAGGCGACCTCGTGAGGGACCTGCTCGACCTCGTGCGTCGCGGGGTCGTAGATCCAGACGGGGGGGATGCGGCCCCCGCGGTAGCGCTTCCACGTGCGGAAGGCGTCAGGGATGGGCGTGTAGGCGATCCTCGAGGCGTCCTCGTTGTAGGCGGCGTGCCAGGCCTTGGGGATGTCGAGGGGCTCCTCCCAGCCGCCGTCGGCGGGGACGAGGAAGAGGCGCTCGACGGGGGCGCCTCCGAGTCGGCCGCTGGTGAAGAGGATGCGCTTCCCGTCGGGGTGCCAGCCGCGGACGCGGTCGGTGCCCGGATGCCAGGTGAGCCTCCGCGGCGCGCCGCCGGTGATCGGGATGACGTAGACGTCGAGGTTCCCCTCGTACTCGCCCGTGAAGGCGACCCAGCGGCCGTCGGGAGAGAGCCTCGGCGCGGCCTCGGTGCCCGGGCTGCTGGTGAGCCTCTGCGCGACGCCGCCCTCGCGCCCGACGACCCAGATGTCCTGGGCGTACACGAAGACGACGCGCTCGCTCGACGCGCTGGGGTCCTGGAGCAGCAGCGTCTCCGGGACGGGCTCCTGGGCCAGGATGGCCGTGGCGAGGGTGAGGGCGAGAACAGCGATCCGGCGGGGCATCGGCGTCACCTCCAGCGAAACGGCCGACGATTGTACCAGGGCCCCGGCCGCTGCACCACGCGCCGGCTCGCGTCTCCTTGGTGACTCGATGTGCGGTACCCGCACCCCGTTCGAACCGCCAAGCGCGCCAAGACCACCAAGGTGGGCCTGGCATCTTGTGCGCCATCGAGCGCCCCTCTCCGCAGAGGGCCCGAACATCCTGACTTCGCTCGGAAAACAGATGACTGGGTTGGCGTTGAACGGCGCCGGCACTCTGCTGCACAATGGATCGGCAGTGGGGCCCTCGTCGACGAATTCGGGGACCGGGCCCCGCGGCGTGATGGAAGTCGCGCAGCCGAATCGGGTCTATGTCCCTAACACTACAACGAAGCTTCTTCCAACCGCCCCGAAGGGGCAGCATGGAACAGCCCAGGGCGCAGCCCTGGGAAAACGCGGTTGTAAGAGGACCGGAGCCCCGAAGGGGCGACATACACGCCGCGGCGCCGTGTATGTCGCCCCTTCGGGGCTCCGCTCTACCTCCAACATCGTGTTCCCCAGGGCTTCGCCCTGGCCTGGTGCATCTAGCCCCTTCGGGGCTCGGCGTTCATGGTACGTTGTAGTGCTAATGCTCAATGAGTGGTTGCGGACTGCTCGGAGGGAGTGCTAGGACGCAGGAGGATTTCGTGCCGGAACGTACGTCGGGATTCGTGCGGGTGTGCAGTGTCTTCCTGCCTCGTGAGGGCACCAAGGCGATCGTCGTCGGCATGTACAACCACGGCGGTCTGTACGCCGAGAGAGAGGGGCAGGCGATCTTGGTGGAATCCACCAACCTCCAGACCCTCGGCGAATCGACCCTCCGCAAGCTGGATCGGTGCGTCTACGAGGAGAGCTTCAACTACCGATGCAAGAAGGCGTCTGACTGGCCCGCGTTCAAGACATCAGGGATGAAGGCAATCCGGTCCTTCGAAGCTGCCGACGTGCGATATCTGGTGTCCGGGGCCAACAGCGCCAATGTCACCTGGGAGGTGGCGAGCCCCACACTGCCGAACGGGGTCGAATTGCGCGCATTCATTCCGGCCGCCAGTTCCGCCGATAGGATAGGTTCTTGGATCGCCAAGTTTCACGACTTCTTCCTGGGAGTCGAGGTGTTCCAACGCAACCCTCGCTCAAGCTAGACCCGCCAAGGAGGGTGCGAGCGGGACCTCGATCGCGTCCCACGTCAGCGCTCGTCTCATGGCTTGCGCGAGTGCTCCTTCTTGACGGTGATAACAGTGCGGAGTAGATTGTTATCATGATTCGTACTCAAGTCTCCTTCGACGCAGGGCTCTACCGGGAGGCCCGACGCGAGGCCCGCCGGCTGGGTGTGTCTTTCGCCGAGTACTGCCGCAGGGTGCTGACGCAGGCGCTCGCGGGCAGGCGGCGCGCGGGCAAGAAACCCTGGTTGCGCTACTCGGGCGCCCTCGCTTCAGGCGACCCGAACGCGAGCCAGACCATCGACGAGGTCGTGTACGAGCGACGCCGGTGAGGGGCGAGGTCTTCATCGACTCCGGGGCGTTTGTCGCCTTACTCGATCGCTCGGACGCAAGCCACGCCGAGGTCGAGTCCTTGTTCTCAGAGCCCCCGCTGGGCTGGGCGACGTCGTACCTCGTCGTTGCCGAGACGTACGGCTGGTTCTTGCACCGCCTCGGCGAGCCGGCCGCACGGGTGTTCCGCGAGTGTCTCGCAGAGATGACCGACCTCACTCTGTTGGACGCCGATTCGAGACACCACTCCCTCGTCGGTCGGAAGATCGATCACCTTCGCGGGAAGAAGCTGACGTACGTTGATGCCTCCTGTCTTGTCTGGGTCCGGGAGCGGCGAATCGAGACCGTGTGGGGGACGGACCAGGACCTGGCCGTGGAGGGCGCGATCGTCTCGCCAGGCCCCCCGCGTCGCTAGGTGTCGGCAAGGCGTGTCGGATTCCTTGGGTTCGAAGCGGACCTATGGCATCCTGTTCGCCATGTGGCTGGTCCTCCTGCTCGCCGCGAGCGTCGAGATCGATGTCACCCTCAAGACCGACGGCACCCTCGCCGTCGTGGAGCGCTGGGACGCCCCGCGCCCCGAGCGCCTGATCGAACTGCAGGGTGTCGCAGAGATCCGCGTCGAAGGCGCGACCCGCGAGGAGACTCGCCGCTGGGTCCGCGTCCCCGCCGATGGCGGGAAGGAGCTGCGCTACGAGGTCGTCGGCGCTGCCTATGCGAGGCGAGACGGCCTGACCGAGGTCTCCTGGAAGGCCTGGGCCCTTGCGCAGCCCGGGGCCCTGGAACGCATGCGCATCAGGATCGCCTTCGCCGACCAGCCCCTCCCGAAGGACGTCCGCGTCGAGCTCGGCGGAGGCGCCCGCTCCATGCGCTGGGCGTGGGACGGTACCCGCGTCGCCTGCGAGTTCGAGGAGCTCGCGCCGGGCTCCAGCGCGCGGGTCTCGCTCGTCGTCCCCTCGAGGATCGCCTCCCCCCCGTTCCATCTCATGCAGTGGCTCAAGGCCGGAGGCGCCTCCGCCCTCATGTTCGGATTCCCGGTCGCGGCGTTCCTGCTGCTTTCCTTCCTCTATATATACAGAGGCCGGGATGCCGCGCCCGCGGGAGGCGCGGTCACGGAGGCCCCGCTCGACCCCGCCCTCATGGGAGTCGTCGTGGACGAGGTCGCAGACGCCCGGGAAATCGTCGCGACCTGGGTCGACCTCGCCGCGCGCGGCATCGTTCGCTTCGGGGAGGGCGACGCCGTCGAGGTGAAGGACGATGCAGCCCTGGAGGCCTTCGAGCGCCGCGCCGTCGATGCGCTGAAGCAGGGCCCCTCCGCCCTCCCGCGCGCTGTGGCCTCCGTCTACGACGCCGCGGTCCATCAAGGCCTCTTCCGCGCCAGCCCCCGCCGCGAGCGCGCCTGGGCCTACGGCGTCGGCGCCCTCCTCACCGTGATCGGCGGAGTCCTCCTCGTCCCCGCGATCGAGGCGAGCCTGACGTCGCTCATTCTCGCCGGCGCGTTCGTAATGCCGGTCGTCCTGATGGGGGTGTCCATCAGCTCCTCCTCCCTTCGCGTGGCACGCTCGGCCGCCGTGGGCGCGGCCGTCCTCGCCCTCGCGGCGCTCGCGCTCGGGTGGCCCTCGGCCACAGGCGTCGAGCTGACGGTCTACGCGCGCCTCGCCATCGGCCTCCTCGCGGCGGGGGCGATCGTCGTGGTCTTCGCCCCCGCGCTCCCGGCGCGCACCTCTCGCGGAGCCGAGTGGCGGGCCCGCGCCCTCGCGATGGCCGAGGAAATCGACGCCGGCCCGAGGCCCGGAGAGGACGCGCAGGCCCTGTTCGAGCGTCACCTGCCGTACGCGATCGCCTTCCGCGAGAAGAAGCGCTTCGTCCACCAGTACGCCGCGCGCGG
>CAZYRM010000371.1:0-4569 GCA_964649705.1 uncultured Planctomycetia bacterium | reverse complement strand
ACGCCGTGGGTCCCCTTCATCCCCTCGCCGACGGCGGCGATGATGCTCGCGTCGTCCTCCGAGCTCACCTCCTCGACGACGCCTCCCCCGAGGAGGGCGAGCTCGAGGGCGTTGACGCAGCGGTCGAGCGACGCGCGCGGCACGACGAACGTGATGTTCACTTCCGAGGAGCCCTGAGACATCATCAGGACGTTGACGCGCTGCTTGCCGAGCACGTCAAAGACCCGCGCGGCGGTTCCGGGGATGCCCGCCATCCCGGCGCCCGACACGGTGACCATCGAGACGTCGCGGATGAGCGTGATGGCCTTCACGATCTTCCCCGGCGACGGCTTCGCATCCCGGAGGACGATCGTGCCGGGGTTGTCGGGCTTGAACGTGCTGCGGATCCGCACGGGGATCCCCGGCTCGAACGCCGTCTCGAGCGCGAGCGGGTGCATCATCTTCGCGCCGAAGTAGGCCATCTCCATCGCCTCGGCGAAGGAGAGCTCGGGGATGAGCTTCGCCTCCGGGACGATCCGCGGGTCGGCGGTCATGAGGCCGTCGACGTCGGAGTAGATGTCGATCTCGTCCGCGAGGAGCCAGGCGCCCAGGAGGGTCGCGGTGTAGTCCGACCCGCTGCGGCCCAGCGTCGTGGTGTTCCCGTGCTGGTCGGCGGCGATGTATCCGGTGACGACGGGGACCAGCGAGCTGGCATTGCCGGCGCCTCCGCGCTCCAGGACGGGGAGGAGCGTCCCGCGGACCTGGTGGCGGGAGACGTCCGCGAGCGGCCGCGCGGCGCCGAACGTGGAGTCGGTGACGATGCCGGCGTCCTTGCCCGTGAAGGCCTTCGCGTCGATCCCGCGGTCGGCGAGGGCGCCGGCGAGGATCGGGGCGGAGAGGCGCTCGCCGAACGAGAGGACGAGGTCCTGGGCGCGGGGGGTGACCTCGCCGACGTAGGCGATGCCGGTCAGGACCTTCTCGAGCTCGAGGAAGAGGGGGCGGATCGCGGCGAGGACCCCCTCGCGGGCGAGGGGGCGCTCGACGGCGGCGCGGACGGCCTCTTCGTGGGAGGACTGGAGGCGGCCCAGGAAGTGGGGGAGAGAGGCGACGTCGCCCTTCTGGGCGCGGTGGCAGGCCTCGACGAGGTGGTCGGTCGTGTCGCCCATGGCGGAGACGACGACGCAGACGCGGTGGCCGTTTGCCAGGTGGCCGGCGACGATCGAGGCGACCTGGCGGTGGCCCTCGCCGGTGGAGACGGAGGAGCCGCCGAACTTCGTGACGAGGAGCATGGTGGAGGTCCCTTACGGTGCGTCCTGGAACGGATATCTGATATCTGATATCTGAGGTCTGATATCAGATATGTTCCTCGCTCCGATGTGGGGAGCTGAGCATATCTGAGATCAGATTCCAGATGTCAGGTGGGTCCCTCACTCCGATGTGAGGAGCTGAGCATATCTGATATCAGATATCAGATTTCAGATATCAGATATCCGTCCTCAAACACCGCTCAACCCTCATATTCCCTCTTGATGGCAAACAGGTCCCTCAAGATCGCCGTCGCCGTCTCCGGCCCTCCTGCCCCTTTCCCCACGAGCGTCAGAGGCCCCGCGTCCGGCGTCTCGAACGTCACCGCATTAAGCGCCCCGCTCACGCACACCGGGTCGTTCGCGGCGACCTCCTCCGGCCTGACCGACAGCCCCGACTCGTCCGCCCTGGCGATCAGCTTCACTCGCCGCCCCGCCGCGATGGCCGCGCGCACGCGCTCCGCCGTGACCCCCGCGATCCCCTCCCGCGCGACGTCCGCGAGGACCGCCCGCCGCCCCAGCGCGAGGTTCGCCAGGATGACGCACTTCGCCGCCGCGTCCCATCCGTCCACGTCCCCGCGTGGGTCCGCCTCCGCGTAGCCCGCCTCCTGCGCCCCGCGCAGCGCCGCCTCGAACGCCGTCCCCTCGTCCGCCATCCGCGTCAGGATGTAGTTCGTCGTCCCGTTCAGGATCCCCCGGAACGACGTGGCCCGGTTCCCTGCCAGGCATCCCTGCGCGAAGTCGATGAACGGCGTCCCTCCTCCGACGCTCCCGCTCGCCAGGAGCCTCACGCCGTTGTGCCGCGCGAGGTCCAGGAGCGCGGGGAACGCCAGCGCGACGGGCCCCTTCGTCGCCGTGACGACGTGACGCTTCGCGATGAGCGCCGCACGGATCCGCGCCAGCGCCGGGCCGCCGGTCTCCAGGTCGGTGGGGGAGGCCTCCACGAGCGCGTCGACCGCGTGATCCACGAGGAGGTCGCCGACCGCCGCCTGCCCGTCGATGGCGGAGGCGCCCTCGATCGAGGCGAGCGGCCGCCCCGCCTTCTTCGTCTCGATCGCCTCAGCGAGCGGCAGCCCGCGAGGGTGCGAGACGGTCTCGGTGCGGCCGATCAGGAGGACGACGTCGATCCGCAGCCCCTGGTGCCGCCTGAGCGCCTCGCCGCGGGCCAGGACCAGCTCGGCGAGGGCGCGGCCGACGGTTCCAAACCCGGCGAGCGCAATCCGCATGGAGGTCTAGTACTGCCCCTTCTTCATCTTGAGCTCTTTGTAGACCTGCATGCAGCGGTTCTGGCGCTCCGCGAGCCAGTCGTTGTCGCCCAGCATCTCCAGGGCCTGGTTGTAGAGCGACTTCGCCTTCTCCACCTCGTCGAACGCGGCGTAGATCTCCTTCTTCCGGATTCCCTGGTCCTGCGAGCCGCGGAACTTGTCGTAGTGGTCAAGGCACTTGTCCCAGTGCGTGTTCGCCTCCTTGATCATCCCCTTCGCCTTCTCCTCCTCGGGAGAGAGCTTCGGCGCGGGGGGAGGCGTCGGCGTCACGGGCTCCGCCGTCCCGCCGTCGGGCGTCGGAGGCGTCGGCGTGGGCGGCGTCGGTTCGACCGGTGCCGCCGTCGGGGCCGGCTTCTTCCGGACGATCTCGTCCAGCTCCGCGTCCGTGGGGGGCTTCTCGCGCCGCGCGTACTCCTCCTCGAGGAGCGTGATCGTCTCCTTGCCGGCGGCCGTTACGTCCTCGACCAGGCTGTTCAGCACGTTCTTCGGGGCGACGTCCTTCCCCTCGCGCTTCATCTTCCACACGTAGGCCCCGACGAGGCCCGCGAGGAGGAGGATGAGGAACGCCCAGCGCTTCAGCTTCTGCATCGTCTTCTGGCGCTGCATCCGCTGGACGGCGGGGTGGTCCTTGCGCTCCCCGGGCGGGACGTGGTCGTTGGGACCTCTTGGCGTCGGCATCGTCGTCACCTCCGAATCCGTGATGCTCCCAATCCCTCGATCCCGTGTCAAGGCTTCCGGACGGAGACCGACGCGCCCACCGAGGCCCCGTGCGTGCTGCCGAAGTGCCCCATGTTGATCGCCAGCTCCACGCCGCCGTCGCTGTCGATCACGAGGACGGGCTGCCCCTCGGGGACGGAGCCGTACGTCTCGCCCCACGGGAGGGCGATCCGCTTCCCGCCCAGCTCGGCCTCGAGGGTGTCTCCCTCCTTCGCGCCGATCGAGCGAAGCATGTCGACGGTCGCGTTCGTGCTCGCGTTGCCGTAGGTGTCCACGTGCAGGAAGGAGGCCTGGACCCGCCCCTCGGCCACGCGCGCGGCCTGTACGGGGAGCCGCACGAGGTCCTTCGCCTCGGGGCCGAGCTCCGAGAGCGGGACGCCTCGAGCGATGTGCCCCGCCACGGGTCCGAAGACGTCGCGGCCATGGAACGTCGCGGAGATCACGCCCGGACGCCAGTAGGCCTTGTTCGAGACCTCGCGCGCCTCCGCGAGGCCCTCGCGCTCAATGACGTAGGTGAACAGCCCGTTGTCGGGGCCGACGTAGATCCGCCCTTGATTCGTGCGGACGGCGATTCCTCGACGCGAGGTCCCCACGCCCGGGTCGACGATCACGACGAAGATCGTCCCCGCGGGCCAGAGCGACGAGAGGCGCGAGAGCGTGTACGCGCCCTCGGCGACGTCGAACGCCTTGACCTCGTGCGTCGCATTGAAGATGTCGGCGGCGCCGTTGACGGAGCGGATGGCCCCCTGGAGCGCCCCGACGTAGAAGTCCCTCGTCCCGTAGTCGGTCACAAGGACGATGGAAGGGCGTGGTCCGGTGAGATCGATCCAGACTTCCGTGCGTTCGGGCGTCTCCGCCTTCGGCGTGCGCGCGCAACCGGCAAAGGCGGCGAGGATGAGGACCAGGACCACGTGCTTCATGTAAACCCCCGTCGGAAGGGGCGTCAGTATACCACTCTCCACATTTGTCCTCGACAACCGGCGCCACGGACGATATCTAGATGGATCCACTGATGAGCACTCGAACCGTTCCCAACACGGCCGCAAGCCAGCAGCTCGCCGACAAGGTGACGAGGCTGGAGGACCGGCTCGCCCTGGAGGCGCAGCTCCGGACCCTCATCAACCGGATGCACGAGGCGGCCAACATCGACGAGATCCTCATCTTCCTCAAGAACGACATCCTCAATCTCTTCCGCGTCGATCGCGCCACGGTCTTCGCGATTGACGACGCCCGCAACGAGCTGTACTCCAAGGTCAAGCACGGGGACGAGATCGAGGAGATCCGCGTCCCGATCAGCGAGGAGA
>CAZYRM010000370.1:0-4577 GCA_964649705.1 uncultured Planctomycetia bacterium | reverse complement strand
CGCGTCCAGCACGAGCCCGGAGGTCGGGCGCGGGTCCCGATCCAACCGCCAGGACAGGCCCTGACACAGCACGAGTCGGAGCCGCCATGCCCTCAGAAACCCTCCCCTTCGAGCGCCTCGGCGAGTATCGCCTCGTTCGCGAGGTCGGCCGCGGGGCGATGGGAGTGGTCTACGAGGCCGTCCACGAGCCCCTCCGCCGCCGCGTCGCGCTGAAGGTCCTCCCCGCCGAGGCCTGCGCCGAGCCCGAAAACGTCCTCCGCTTCAAGCGCGAGGCCGAGGCCGCCGCGTCGATCAGCCATCCCCACCTCGTCACCGTCCACGACGTCGGCGAGGACCGGGGAAGGCACTACCTTGCGATGGAGTTCCTCGACGGCGAGACGCTCGCGCAGCGGATCCGCCGCCAGGGCTCCGCGGGCCTGCCCGTGGAAGAGGTCCTCGCGATCGGGAGGCAGGTCGCCGCGGCGCTGGCCGCCGCCCACGCCGCGGGGGTCATCCACCGCGACATCAAACCGTCCAACCTCATGGTCCTCGCCCCGGCCCCGCGGGACGCCTCGACGTCCCCGTCCGCCGAGACCGTCGTCCTCGGCGTCGATCTGCGGGTCAAGGTCACCGACTTCGGCCTCGCCCGGCCGATCTCCGCGGCGACGCTCACCGCCACGGGCGCGCTCGTCGGGACCCCGATGTACATGGCGCCCGAGCAGGTGGACGGGCTGCCCCTCGACGGGCGGGCCGACGTCTACGGCCTCGGGATGGCCCTCTACGAGGCCGCCGCGGGCTGTCCGCCGTTCTTCGCGGGGGAGGCGATCCAGGTCTTCCAGAAGGTCCTCCACGAGGAGCCGGTGCCGCCCCGGCGCCTCCGCCCCTCGCTCCCCAGGGACCTCGAGACCGTGATCCTCAAGGCGATCGAAAAGGAGCGGGACCGGCGCTATTCCACCGCGACGGAGCTGGAGGAGGACCTCGGCCGCATCGCCTCGGGCCAGCCCGTGCTCGCCCGACCCGTCGGCGTCGCCGGGCGCCTGGCGCGGCGTGTCGCGCGCCACCCCGTCGTCTCGGCCGTCGTCATCGGAGCCCTCGTCGTCGGGGCCGCCGTGGCCGGAGTGGGCCTGTGGCGCTCCTCCCAGGAGAGCGAGGCCGCACGACGCAAGGCCCGAGCCGGAGACCTCCTCGCCGAGGCCGATCGCGATGTCGCCGCGGGGCGAGGGGCGCAGGCGATCGCGAAGCTCTACGAGTCCGCGGAGCTGGAGCCCTCCCGCGGCGAGACATGGCGGGCGCTCGCCGAGCTGCTCAGGGGGGAGAGGCGCATCGAGGAGGCGGCCAGGGCTGCGCGGAGGGCGACCGATCTGTCCTTGCTCGATCCCGAGGCGTGGTTGACCCTGGGCCGTGTCGAGCTGGCGCGCGGGGACCCTGAATCCGCGCGCCGCGCCGCCGAGGAGGCGATCCGCCTCGCGCCCGCGTCGATCGAGGCGTGGCGACTGCGGGCCGACGTGCGAGGTCGGCAAGGGGACGCCGCGGGCTCGCTCGAAGACCTGCGGAAGGCGGAGGCGCTCGACGCCGAGGTCGACGCCGGGCGACTGTCCAGCGCCGACGACGCGCTCGCCGAGGACCGCGCCCTCGACGCGATTCGCCTCGTCTCCTCGATGTCGGAGGCCCGCCAAGCGACACCGGAGGCCGCGCTGCGCACCGGCCTCGCGTTGGAGAGGCTCGCGGAGGGCGTGGACGAGGGCGTCCTCCACAAGCTCGACGAGCTCGGCATCCACGTCCAGGCCGCCGGTCCCACGTTCCGCGAGGCCTTGCGGGCCCGCGCGGAGGAGGAGCTGGGCCGCGCGGCAGGTCTTGCGGACCCTCGCGCGGCCTCCGCACGCGCCCGGCTCGCGCGGGCCCGAGGCGACCTCGACGCCGTCCTCTCGATCTGGTCGGAGGTCCTGGACCGCTCGCCCGACGATGTAGCTGCGCTGCGGAGACGCGTGGAGGTCCTGGCGGAAAGCGGCGAGTGGAACCGGCTGGGGGAGGACGTCGAGCACCTCCTGCGCCTCGACGAGAAGGACCCGTTCGCCCGATTCTGGAGGGGTGCCGCGGTCCCCCTCCAGCAGGCGTCGATCGGCGTGCGCTCCGCCTGGCCCCGCCTTGCGTTCGCCGTGTTCGCCGTCGACGACGAGCTCTCCTCGGCGAGGGGCGAATTCGCGATCGAGGACCTCGACGCGGCGATCGCCGCGGGGCATGAGCCCCGCATGGGGCGGCTGCTCAAGGCGGGGATCCTCCAGATGACCCGCCGCCAGGGGCAGGCGCTCGCGGAAGTGGAGGCCCTCCTCTCCGAGGATGGCGACGACCCGCTGGTCCTGTCGTGCAAGGCGCTCATATTGGTCCGATCGGGGGACGCAGCAGGGGCGAAGACCCTGGCGGAGCGGGCTCTGGCGAGGGACGAGCGCTCGATCGCGGCCTGGGGGGCGCTCTCCGATGCCGCGCGCGCCCTGGGGGATGTCCAGACCTCGGGGCGGGCGGTGGACCGGATGCTCACCCTCTACGGGGAGGCCGAAGCGAAGACACCTTCGACGACGTCATCGGCCGCGAGATCGAGCTACGGGATCACGCTCGAGGACCTGAAGGGAGGATTCGCGAGGTTCGGCGGACGGGACCTCGGCCCGTTCGTGGAGGCGCTGGGGTCCGCGGACGAGCGCGTCCGCGCGGCCGCCGAGGCCGCGATCTGGGAGGCCGGTCCCGCGGCGCTCGCAGACCTCTCGCGGGCGGAGGCGCCGGCGGCGAGGGACCTCGCGAACCGGATCGAGGCCGTGGTGCGCGCGGAGGAGGAGGGCCTCCTTCGCTCCGAGTCGAGGAAGCACTTCCAGTACGCGGTGGCGGACGAGGCCGCGAAGTCGCAGGCGGTCGCCGATGCGGTCCGGGCCTGCGGCGAGCGGGCCCGCGCGGCGCTGCTGCGCGGCGCCCATTCGGAGCTGGAGGCCGTCGCGCGCGACTCGATGGCGCTTCTCGGCGCGGCCTGGAGGTCGGAGGCGGAGGGGACGTTCCTGTCCCTCCTCGGCGACCCCGACCCAAAGGTGGCGAACAGGGTCTTCCGCTACGCGCCCATCTCCTGGTCGATGGACCCCGCGACGCTCCCCCCGCATGTCCTCGCGCTGACCGAACTCGAGGACCTTGGAGTCCGTCGGACCGCGATCGGCCGCCTCGCGGCCGTCCTGGACCGGAAGATCGAGGGCGCCGCGTTGCGCGGGCTGCGCGAGGACCCGGACCACGCGACCCAATGGGCCGAGGCCCTCGTCGCGATGGACTCCCTGGACTCCGTGCCGAGTCTCCTCGCCGCGCTGGAGGGCGCGAAGGAACCCTGGAATCGCTGCAGCCTGGTGAGGGCGGCGGCCGCACTCGGGGGGCCGGGGGTGGTCGAGGCCCTTCGGCGGATCGCGGCGACCGAGGGAGGCACGGCCCACGTCGAGGCGCTCCGCGGGCTCGGCGAGAGGGGCGACGAGGGCGACGTGACGCTCCTCGTCGCGGCGCTCGGCTCGGAGGATCCGGGAGTCGCCGCGTCCGCCGCGGCGGCGCTCGGGCAGATCGGCGCCCTCGAGGGGATCCAGGCGCTCCGGAATCGAATGGAGGCGGGCGGGGAGCTGGGAGAGGCGGCCGCGCTGTCGCTCGCCTCGATGGGGGAGCGGGACGCGCTGGCCTGGCTCCGTCCCCGGCTGACGGGGGAGCCGTCCGCGTTGCTCGCGGGGGCGGCGGCGCTGGGGGAGGCGGGGGACGACGTCGCCGCCCCGTTCGCAACGCTGCTGGGCACGGACGCGCCGGAGGCGTGGCGCGCCTCCATCCTCGATCGGCTCGGCGAGTGCCGGGAGGAGATGGAAGGCCGGAGGCTCGCATTCGCGTTCGGCGAGATGGGCGACGCAAGGGCGGTCGCGGCGCTGGAGGCGCTGAGGTCGGGCGAGGCCTCGTCCTCGACGCGCGTGGTGGCCGCGTGGGCGCTCGGACGCTGCGGGCGGGTGGTGGAGGAGCCCGCGGCCAGGGCGGAGCTCCGCACGAGGACGGGGCTGCTGTTCGCGGCCGAGGTCCTGGCGCGCGCCGGCGACGCCGAGGCCCGAGCGTACCTGCGGCAGGTGCTGGCTGGCGAGGTGCGCTTCCGCGCCTGGGACGCGG
Source organism: uncultured Planctomycetia bacterium (assembly GCA_964649705.1). Taxonomy (GTDB): domain Bacteria; phylum Planctomycetota; class MHYJ01; order WSZJ01; family CAZYRM01; genus CAZYRM01. Next base: position 440 of record CAZYRM010000370.1, on the reverse strand, counting down.
CGGCTGAACGCCTGTCGAGGCCGCCATCGCTCCGCCTCCAGGCAGCGCGGGCGTTGGCGGCGTGCGGCGAGCGGGACGGCGTCCTTGCGCTCGTCGAGCTGCTCGGCTCCCGCGACGTTCTCGAGCGGCGTAGGGCGCTGGCGGCGCTCCGCGCCTCGACCGGGAAGGATGCGGAGTACACCCCGTTCGCGACGCGCCCCGAGCTGGAGAAGGGACGTCAGGCCTGGGAGGACGCGGTGCGGGAGTAGTGTCGCGTCAAGCCTGAACCAGCAAGTCGGACGGGTGCCCGCGCCCTGAATCCACATCCCAAATCCAAAATCCCAGCGCGGGCGTTGCCCGCATCCCACAGGCGAACGATGTCCGGGCCGTGTCTTCACCACGGAGGCACTGAGCCACGGAGGTCTCCGCGGCGATTTGGATTGTGATCGTCAACGCGGCGG
>CAZYRM010000369.1:0-4616 GCA_964649705.1 uncultured Planctomycetia bacterium | reverse complement strand
ACGCGCCCGAGAACGATTTCGAGCCCGATCCCGAGCCCGCCACCGCCACCGATTCACTCGGCAAGTAGCGTTGTAGGATTAGCCTCGGACGTACTTCTCCAGGCGCTTCCGGAGGTTGTCCCGTGCGCGGAAGAGGAGCGACTTCACGGCGGGCACCGAGAGCCCCATCGCGTCGCCGATCTCCTGGTCCGTGAACCCCTGGAGATTGTCCAGGATCACCGCCATCAGCTGAGCCGTAGGGAGGCTCTCAATCGCCCGCGTTGACGCCTCGAAGCCCACCGTGGTAGCGTGGCGGATGACGTGGCTCCAGGCGAGGAATCGATGTCCGACCCTCGATCCGATGACCCCACCCTTCCTGCGGGTCCACAGCGAGCGGCGTTGCCCACGGATTCCGCAGTCGACCTGGCGGGTGATCTCCTCAAGACCTCCGCGCAGGCAGCGGAGCTGGAGACAGTCCCCGCGGCGATGCGCTCAAGCTCTCCCGCTGCCCGAAGCCCGGTCGACTTCGGGCGCTACCGCCTCCTCGACAAGCTCGGCAAGGGTGGGATGGGCGTGGTGTGGAAGGCGTACGACACGCAGCTCAAGCGCGTGGTCGCGCTCAAGCAGATCCTGGCCGGCGAGGAGGAACCCGAGACTGCGGAGAGGTTCGTCCGCGAGGCGCAGGCGGCGGCGCGGCTCAGGCACCCGAACATCGTCGGTGTGCACGAGGCCGGCGTCATCGAGGGGCACCACTTTCTCACGACCGAGTATGTCGAAGGGAAGACCCTACGCGACGTGACCGGCGCCCGGCCGCTCGTCCCGAAGATGGCGATCGAGCTGGTGAAGCAGGTCGCGGAGGCGCTCGCCTACGCGCACGACCAGGGAATCGTCCACCGCGACGTGAAGCCCGAGAACATCCTGGTGGACGCGCAGGGGAAGGCCTTCGTGATGGACTTCGGCCTCGCGAAGGACCTGAGACGGGAGCTGGGGCGGAACCTGACGATCTCGGGCTCGGCCCTCGGGACGCCGGCGTACATGAGCCCAGAGCAAGCGCGCGGGTGGAAGGAGGCCATGGGCCCGCCGACGGACCAGTTCTCGCTCGGCGTTGTCCTCTATGAGCTGTTGACAGGGAAGCTGCCGTTCGACGGGACGTCGTGGCCCGACTTGTCCACCGCGATCGTGGAGAAGGACCCTGTTCGACCGACGCGGCTGAATCCTCGCCTTCACCGCGACTTGGAGACGATCTGCCTCAAGGCCCTCGAGAAGGACCCCCTGCGCCGCTACGACTCGATGGCCGCGCTCGCCGCGGACCTCGGCCGCTGGCTGGAGGGGGAGCCGATCGCCGCGCGGCCGGTATCGATCCCCGGTCGCCTCTGGCGGAAAGCGGTGCGGCATCGCCGGGTGGTGGTTCCGTTCGCGGTGCTCGCGCTGGCCGCGCTGGTGGGGCTGGGGTGGGCCGTGGCTGCCTCGGTACGTAAGGCCGCGGACGAACAGCAAGCGGAGCGGCTTCTGGCAGACGGGGACCGCGCCCTTGAGCTGGCGCAGCGGTCCCTCTACTACCCGAAGACGAACTACGAAGAACTCAAGAAGCGAGTGGAGGTCGGGAAGAAGCGCATCGAGGAGGCGATCGGGAAGGCGCCGGAGAAAGCGCGCGGGCGCGACCTCCTCGGGAAGGCGTGGAAGCTGCTTGGGTGGGAAGACGAGGCTGAGGGGTGCTGGCGTGAGGCGATCCGTCTAGATCCAGAGTTTGGAGAGGCGCACTTCCATCTCGGGATGCTGTTGCTGGAACAGGCGATCGTCGCGAAGGCGATCCATCTCACAGGGGTTTCCAGGGAGGAGCAGGATAAGCGTGCGGCTGTGATGCTATCCGACGCCGAGAAGGAGCTGGCGCTGGTGGGCGGGCCCTCCTGGGCAGGAGAGGACGAGGTTTCAATGGAGCTGCTGCGGGTTGCGAGGCCATTCGTGGCCGGAGAGGGGCAGCGCGTGATTGAGCTTGCGGCGGCTGCCGTGGAGCGTTTCGGTGACCGGGAGGGGTGCGAGCGGTTCCACGTGCTGGCGGCCATGATGCAGGAGAGTGACGCGCAACTCGCCGCTTTGAATCGTGCCCTGCGCGTCTGCCCGCACGATGGCATTGCGGCGCACCTCCGCGCCAACGCCCTCGAGGCCAAGGGCGACCACGACGGCGCAATCGCCGACTACACCCAGGCCCTCGTCATCAACCCGCGAAACGCGGCCGTGTTCGCCGACCGCGGCAGCACGCGTTACGATTCGGACGACTTTGACGGCGCAATCGCGGACTACGATCAGGCCATCGCCATCAACCCCCGGTTTGCGATCGCGCTCTACGGTCGCGGCAATGCGCGCCGGGCCAAGGGCGAGCTCGACAGGGCCATCGCCGACTATGGCCGGGCAATCGCCATCGATGCGCGATTCGCGGAGGCGTTCAACAACCGCGGCGTCGCGCGCAATGCCAAAGGCGACCACGACGGGGCCATTGACGACTGCGACCAAGCTTTGGCGATTAACCCGCGGTACGTAGACCCGTTCATCAACCGCGGCGGCGCGCGTTGGGCCAAGGGCGACCTCGACGGCGCCACCGCCGATTTCAATGAGGCGTTGAAGATCGACCCGAAGAACGCGATTTCGCACTACAATCTCGCCTGCAGCCATGCGCGCCGCTCGGTCGGCAAGTCAGGGGCGAACGCCGAAGAGCGATCCGTGTCTCCCCAGGAAGCCTCGCGCCACCGTGACTCTGCTTTCGATCACCTTTCCAAGGCGATTGATCTGGGATGGTCCGATATCGCATCGCTAAGGGGCGACCCGGACCTCGCGCCGCTGCATGACGACCCGCGGTGGATTGAGCTGCTCAAGCGGCTGTCCAAGTAGCGGCGGATTGTAATGCCAAGAACCCAGCGAATCGATCGCAAGTAGGCGCTTGACGCCCCTCGCCCGGGGTGGGTATGTTGCCCTCTCGCCTGGAACCACTCCTTGGCCTGAGGGGGCATGGCCGCAATCCCCTATGTTCGCGCCCTTCTCGTCGCGGACTCGGTCTTCCAGCAGGCAGACACCGGCAAGTGGTGCGTGATCGGGGCATTCGACCGAATCTGGGCCAACCGCTATCCGATCATCCACCACTCCCTCGGACTCTTCGTCGTGCTGGGCGACGCCGAAGGCGACCTAGAGGTCAAGTTCGAATTCCGCAACGGTCAAGACCAGGTGCTGGGGATCATCGGAGGCGTGCACCTTCAGATTCCGCACCGCCTCGCGACAATCACATTTGGGATCCAGACGAACCAGCTCGTGGTCCCCGCGCCTGGAAAGTACTTCTTCCGGATATACTTCAACGGGGAACAGTCCCCGAACGACATCCCGATCGACGCCGTGGAGCCCCCAGACAAAACATGAGCGACCGATTCGATCTCCAAGTGGACCCGCAGATGGCCGGCCAGGCGTCAGGCGGCCTCCCGACGGGGACGGTCACGATGACGACGACCAGTGCGACGTGGCAGACTCCTGGTGCCTGCATCGCCCGCGCCGTGTTCGGACGGCCCGAGGTCAGGCTGGTCGCAGAGCGACTCGAGCGCGATCGCTTCGGTGTGTTCGTCGTCCTCTACCGTGACCCGGAGGATGTGCTGGACGCGGTCTTCGAGGCAGAACATCTCCTCTACGAGCTGTTTCCCGGCATGCCCTTCGATGTCCGCGTGATGGTCCCCGGACCGGAGTGGTCCGACGAGGACCTCCGTCGCGATGCGGCAGTTCACTACGAGGACCCGAGCCGAGCGACCCGATGAATCCGGAGCAGTACCTCCGGTTGGTCCAACACGACCTCGACACACTCGCGCTACTCGCGAAGGCCGCGGCCGGGCGCACGCCCCCCGAGGACGTCTCCGACTGGAAATGCACGCTCATGTTCTACATGGCGTGCGTCTACGTGAAGGCCCTGGCCCGCTCGCGGCAGAAGGACTTGCAGGACCACTACAACCTGCGACAGTGGCTGAACACCACGAAGGATCTCCTCGCGATCACGAAGCCCTACCGTCGACTCGAAGAACGGTCCCGCGACGCGCGATACGAGGGGAGGCGATTTGGCGGCCAGGAGCTCGGTGAGGCACGCTCCTGGTTCCTTCAAGTACGAGATCACCTTGTGCAGCTCCTGGAGGCCGCGGGCGTCAGGGCGGCGCCGGGAGTGGATCCCGGGCCACACCTGTAGGACATTGAAGTGACGGACCCGATGGACAAGCCTGTCTGGCCGCCGAAGGGCGAGGAGGGTCCCTCGGCAACGCCCGGGGTGCCGGGGTCGGGGACCTACAAAGAATTCGCGGTCACCTTCGACCACCTGCAGTCCAAGAACGCGGAGTACAACCGACAGATCGCAAGCGCGAAGTCGGCCGCACCGACTTCCTACCGCGTCCTGATCCTCGGCGAGACCGGCACGGGCAAGAACTTCCTCGCGCAAGCCATCCATAACGCCAGCGCGCGGAAGTGGAGCGGATTCCACGAGGTCCTCCTCCCCTCGTTCCACGAGAACCTCGCGGCGGCTGCGCTGTTCGGCGTCGAGCCAGGCGCCTTCACGGGGGCGGAGAAGAAGGTCGGCGCGTTCAAGGAAGCGCACAAAGGGACGCTCTTCATCGACGAGG
>CAZYRM010000368.1:0-4626 GCA_964649705.1 uncultured Planctomycetia bacterium | reverse complement strand
TGGCCACGCTCCTCGTCAGCACGGCGACGGGGCTCCTGATGAGCCTCCTCTTCCGCCGCTCGGCCGGGGCGATGATCGGCGCGTACGCGGCGGTCTTCCTGTTCGGCGTGGCGCCGGTGGCCGCGTTAGCGGTGCTCGACCAGTTCACCAAGGTCCCGACGAGCGATCTGGTGGGTTGGGGGCTGACCAGCCCCTTCCTCGGGTCGATCACCGTCCCGGGGTGGGACGGGCAGACTGACTTCTTCGAGTCGAAGCCGGTCCCGGCGGTGTGGTTGCGCTACCTCGTGGTCGCCCTACTCGCGACGGCGGTCGCGCTGTTTCAGGCGCGGGTCCTCCTCGCGGGCGACGAGCGACGGGGATAGCGCGGCGTTGTTCGATCTCCTTCGTCTTTGGGTAGCACGACCTGACTGAGACGAGTGATGCGCCTCGCCTCACAAGGCTCAAGGCCCAATGACCACCTCTCAAGGAAGCGCAAAGTCGCAAGTCTTGAACTCGGCAGTCCTTCGGCCTTCTACCTTGGACCTTGCGTGAGAGTTGGTCATTGAGTCTTGGGACTTGTTGGCGAGACGCGGCCCCGACCTGGAGGAGGCCGCGAGTGCTACCCACGCTTGAACCGTACCGATAGCGCCTACCGCCCTTCCTCGGCCGCGGGGTCCGCGGCGGGCTGGGCCTCGAGGGAGATGATCAGCGTCAGGGGGCCCGACTCGCAGCGCTTCTGCTCGCGCTCCTCGACGGCCTTCTCCTTGCGATCGGGCGCCTCCGCCAGGAGGTCCGCGGCGAGCCGTCCGCGGCGCGCGGTGGAGCGCCCCGCCTCCCCGCTCTCCTCGGAGGCCGCGTACTTGCCCGAGGACTGGCCCTTGGCCTCCGCAGGGTCCTCCTTGTCGAGCGCCTTCTTCGACAGCTCGTCCTTCGCGGCCACCGGAACCCTCCAGCCGAACCGCCGCGGCTCGAGCATCTCCAGCGCGAGGAGGACTTCGTCGGTGCGGTCCGCGGGGATCTCGGCCACGACGTGCGTCTGGTGGTTCTCCTGCAGCCTGTACGTCACGCGGAGGTCCCTGAGGAGCCGTGTCACCTTGCGCTCGGCATCGTCCGCGTCGGCGCAGGTCATCGTCACCGCCCTGTCATTGCTCAGCAAGTCCTGCGCGAGCCCCTCGCCGGCCTTGTCGCGGGACTTCGTCGTGCCCGTCTCGGGCGTGGCCGCGCCGGGGGGCGCAGGGGGCTGGGCCCCCTCATCCGCCGGGGGCGTCGCCCTGGCCAGTCCGCCGCCTTCCTGGTGCTCCAGGCCCGCCGGGTCGTCGGCCTCCTTCTGCGTAAGCTGGTCGGGCTTCGGCGCGGTCGGCGGCGTGTTCGCCACGGCGCCGCCGGACGGACCGGCGGCGGGCTCCATCGGCTTCGTCGCCCTGAGTTCGGGCTGCTCCCCCATCGCGACGGTCTTCTCGCGCTCCATCCCGACGTAGGAGGAGTCGGTGTCCTTGAACTTCTCGCCGGATCTGGCGGTCGTCGACGGGAGCTGCGGAGCCTCGTGGTAGCGGTTCCTCGACGGCGAGTAGAATCCGTAGACGACGAGCATCGTCGCGACCAGGGCCGCGGCGGAGGAGACCCACGCGCGGTTCCGCGCGATGAAGCCCACCAGGCGCCCCCGGGGCGGCGGGGCCACGGCGGCGCGGACGGACTCCAGGAGGCCGGCGGGCGCCGCGATGCTCGGCAGGGAGCGGACGAGCCCCGACAGGCGGCGGAGCCCCTCCACGGCCTTCGCGCACTCCGGGCAGCCGGCGAGGTGGGACTCCACCAGGCCGCGGTCCGCGGAGAGCAGCTCGTTGTCGACATATGCGGAGAGACGCTCCGCCCAATCTGTGCATGCCATGGTCGTCACTCGCGAATGGGGTCCTTCCGCCCGTCCCCCCTACTTCGCCGGTTGTGCCTCCTGCCTCGGGACTGAATTCGCCTTCTGCCAGCTCTCGTACTTCTGCTTCAGAGTATCGGCGCAACCCTCCTCGCAGAGCGACTCGAGGAACGCCTGGTCGTTCCGCAGGGCCTTCTGCTGCGAGAGGTCCATGTCCTCCACGGCGCGCAGGTTCTCGAAGAACCGCTTCATCTTCGCCAGCGAGTCCTCGGCCTGGCCGAGCTCGACCTGCGTCTCCGCGGGCTCGCCGTGCTCGGCCCCCTGGGACTTCTCGCCCTCGGTCGACTCCTCTTCGTCCTTTCCGGGAGCGGCGGGAGGCTCCGGCGCGCCGCCCTTCGCCCGATCGCCCTTGCCGCGGCGCATCCCCGAGAGGATCCGGTTGAGCTTCTCGCTCTGCTTCTCCAGCGCCAGCTTGTCGCCCACCCTCCCCGCGATCTGGTCGAGGGACTTTCTGAATTCCCTCGACGCACGCTCTTTGCCCTCGGCTCCACCCTCCTTCTGCGAAAGCGTCGGGGAGCCCGGCGGCATCACGTCAGCCTGGGCGTAGTTCGCGGCCGCGGCCGGCCCGGGCAGATCCGCGGTCCCCGCCGCGGGAGCCATGGCCGTCAATGCGCGGGACGCCACCTGCTCCGCCAGCCGGTCGGCCACGCCGAACAGGTCGCTGGTCGCGCCGTTCACGGTGCACGTGTCGATGCGGGCCAGCTCGGCGCCCGCCTTCCTCTCATAGACGTTCGCCGTGACGCGGATCTGCTCGCCATCCACGAGGTACGTCCCTGTGACGACCAGCCGACCGCCGACGCGCGCGACCACCTTCGCGAGGTCCTTCCCGAGCGCGAGCTTCGCCTCGCCCTGCTCAGCGCGCACCTTCCGCCCCACGACCTGCGCCATCGTCTCCAGCAGCTCCTCGCGCGGGACGATGTTCCCCTGCAGGAGGCCATCGAGCTGGCCGAGGAGGAGCTCGGGGATCCCGACCTCCATCCACGCCGTCTCCTTGTCCCCCTTGAGGTCCTTGAAGTCGAGGACGACGACGGCGGTCCCGAGCGTCTCCGGCTCGACGACCTCGGCGCCATCTCCGCGGCTCACGGGCGGCGCGGGCTTCGGCTCGATCGAGGAGGGCCACTTCCACACGGCCACGCCGGCCGCGAGGAGAATCGCCGCCGCGGCGGCCGCGACGCCCCACTTCTTCGGCGACGCGGGCGCCTTCACCGAGGGCAGCGACTGCCCCTTCAGGACCTTGTCGATGTCGCGGACGATGTCCTCGGCCGTCGCATAGCGCCGCTCGCGGTCCTTCGCGATCATCCGGTCGAGGAGCGCCTGCACGGACGTCGGGACCTGCTTGTTGATCGCGGAGACCGGCGTCGGCCGCTCCTCGGCGATCTTCTTGAAGAGCGCGAGCGGCGTCTCCGCCACATGCGGCACCCGGCCCGTCAGCAGCTCATAGAAGACCACGCCGAGCGAGTACAGGTCGCTCCGCCCGTCGAGGTCGTTCGTCTCGCACTGCTCGGGGGAGCTGTACTCGGGCGTGCCGAGGTAGGTCCCCGTGCGCGTGATCCGCTCCCCGCTCATGATCCCGCGGGAGAGGCCGAAGTCCATGACGAGCGCGCGGCCCGTCTCGTCGAGCATGATGTTGCTCGGCTTGATGTCGCGGTGGATGATCCCCGCCTTGTGCGCGGCTCCGAGCGCCAGGGCCACCTGCCTCACGACCTGGAGCGACTCGGTGACCGTGAACTTCCTGCCCTTGCGGATATGCCCGGAGAGCGGCACGCCCTTCGCGAACTGCATGGCCATCCAGCAGAGCGACTGGGTCTGCCCCGCGGCATGGACCTGGACGACGTTCGGGTGGTCCAGCTTCGCGGCGGCCTTCGCCTCTCGCAGGAAGCGCTCGACGTAGCCCGCGTCCCCCGACAGCTCGGGGGCCAGGACCTTGAGCGCGACCATGCGGTCGAGCGCCGGGTCCTTCGCGCGGAAGACGACGCCCATCCCCCCCTTGCCCAGGACATCGATGATCTCGTATGTCCCAAGCACTTGCCCAATCAGGGGATGCTTCTCGCCCGTCGCGAGCTGGACCGTCTTCGCGGTGCTCGCGGGCTCGTTCGAGGCCTGGGTCTTCGTCGTCGGATCGATGGGATCCATGGCTCTCCTGCCTGCTGTTTCCGAATGTTAAGACCCGCCGGGCCCCCGTCGGGTTCCCTAGAACTGTCGCCAATCGCGATCGGAGCCTGGGGCGCCCCATCGGGGCGCCCCTACATGTACTTCGAGAGCGTCTCCTTCAGGGCCTCGCGCGCGCGGTGGAGCCGCGAGCGCACTGTGCCGATCGGCACCGAGAGGACCTCGGCCACTTCCTCGTACGAGAGCCCCTGGATCTCGCGGAGGACGATCACGGAGCGGTACTCGTCGTCGAGCTGCGCGATCGCGCGCTGCACGACCTCCTGGGCCTCGCGGCCGAGCACGGCGCTCTGGGGCTCCATCGACAGGTCGGGGACCTGGTGCTCGGGGCGGCTCTCGTCCTTCTTCGGGTGCGGCATGGGGCGCTCGATCGAGCGCTTTCCGCTGCGGTGGTACGAGAGGCAGAGGTTGATCGCGATGCGGTAGATCCACGTCCCGAACTGGGAGCGCTCCTCGAAGTCGGCGACGGCGCGGTAAGCCTTGACGAAGGTCTCCTGGCACAGGTCGCGGGCGTCCTCGTAGTCGCCGACCATGCGGACGCAGGCGTTCATGATGCG
>CAZYRM010000367.1:0-4626 GCA_964649705.1 uncultured Planctomycetia bacterium | reverse complement strand
TGGTGGGCGGCGGATTCCCCTACACACTCGCGGACACGACGGGGAGACCGCAGTCGCTGACGGCCACCGGCTTGCCCCCCTACCAGATCACCTCGTCCCAGGTGCTCCAGTATCAGATCCAGTTCACGAACCCCGGGGCGCTCGGGAAGCGCGAGTCGGCCTACTTCGACGACGTGACGTTCAACTACTATGTGTCGAGCAATCCCGTCCAGTACCTCTCCTGGCAGGTGACCACCGGGGAATGAGCCGAGCCCGCTCTCACCGCTTCGGGAGGTCTGCCATGCGAACGGGCGCCCGCCTCGGCGCGGTGGTTTGTCTCGCCCTCGCCGCCCTGTGCCTCCGGCCTTCCGCGGTCGCCGGAGAGGACGCCCCACCGGGCACGGAGCGGGTACGGATCGCGAAGCTCGAACCCAAGGACGAACCGGACGGGACATACCTCGCATTCGAGGGGACGTCGACCTATCCACAGGGGGTCGTCCTGGCGTGCGAGGTCCGGTACTTCGGACGGCTGGTCCCGGGCGCGGGCCTGTACAGCCGCGTGAAGAAGGGCCGGTTCGTCGCGAGGGTGGGCCCCCTTCCGGGACGGTTGCTGCCGGGGACGTACCAGGCGGTCGTGCGGTTCTCAGGCGCGGACCAGATCCGCGAGCTGTTCTCCTTGATCGCGGACGAGTCGGACGCCGTCTTCACGTCGGACCTGAACGTCGGCACGGCCGAGGAGATCCGGGCCTTCGAGCAGAAGTACAACGACGCCGTGCGGGGCCTCATGGAGTCGATCGATGCGCTGGTGATGGAGCTCGACCAGGCGTGCACCGAGGCATCGAATGGGAAGCGGTGGGCTGCGGCGGAGGGCCTGGACCGCGACGCCAGCGTCTCCTGGATGCAAGGCTGCGAGCAGAGGTTCCGCGAGGGCCTCCGCACCCTGGATCCGTTCTGCGACGGAGCGGTCCCCTACCGGCCGGATTTCACGGAGGTGCTGTCGCTCTCCGCGGAGAGCTTCCACGACATCGCCTGCGCGCGGATGAAGGGGCTGTTCGCCGAGAAGAACTTGCCCCTCCCCGAGCCGTATGTCCCCAACCGTTTCGACCTCCCTGCCGACCTCCTCGAGAAACAGCTCATCGGCGAGGCGCTCCAGCCGGTCCGCGACTACCTGGATCCTCCGAAGAAGAAGGACCGGTAGGGGGCGCCCGTGTCACAAGGAGTCAACATGTCCCCCAAGTGGTGCTGGGCGGTCCTGGCGGGTCTCCTCCTCGCCTCCGCGAGCCCGGCGCGCGCGGGCGGCGGACGCGCGCATGTCTCCGCCGAGGCGCGGCTCGACGACAGCCAGGGGGGCGAGGCGATCTCGTTCTCGGGCGCCTTTACCGGGGTCGAGGGCAAGAAGTGCAAGGCGACGGTGTACCTGAAGTGCGCGGTCTCCGAGAAGACCCTCGATCAGGTGGACTGCCCGGTTTCGGGGGGAGGCCACTTCGAAGGCCGTTTCGGCCCCTACGACAAGCCCTTGTGGCCCCAGACCTACGTCGTCATCGTCCGGGCGACGGCCGACGTCAACGCGCCCCCGGTGGGGGGAGGGTCGGGAACCATGCGGACGAGGGGGATCAACGTCAAGGAGGCGCCGCCGAACCTGGTGAAGACCGTGCTCGTCGAGGTCCACGTGTCGAATTCGGTGGAGGCGCAGCGGACCGAGCAGGCGACCCGCTTTCGGGAGACGCTGCTCATGCTCCGCGGCCTCTTCCTGGAGGTGGAGCAGAGGGTGCCGTCGCTCAAGGCGAAGTTTGCCGAGGACCCGGACGCGGCCGCGAAGGAGTGCGAGGGCTGGTGGAAGACGTGGAACGAGCGGCAGGCGGGGCTCGCCCGGACGTTCACCGACCGTTCCTACCTGGACTACTGGGGCAACCCCTTCGTGGCGGAGTATGACGCGCTCTCGGCCGCGACCGATCGCCTCCAAGCGTACGCGAACCGCGCCATTGCGGCCATCGCGGGGAACGAGGAATCGCGTGTCCCGAAGTCGGTCGACCAGCTCGCGAGCGAGGGGAAGCTCCCGCCCCGCTTCCTCCGCGAGCAGTTCCTCTATGCGCTCGGCCTCGCATTCGAGACGCTCGAGCTGCTGGACCCGAACCGCGCACTCGTCGACGGGGCGCTCTCCGAGGTGGCCGAGGCCTTCCTCTCCCTCCGCGCCGCCTTCCACAGCGAAGAGATGAGCCCGAACGGGGAGCGGATGAAACGGTATCGCCGGTTCCGCGACAAGGCCCGCACGATCAAGGAGGAGCTCGCCTGCTTCTACAAGGACCGGCGAAACGTGCTCCCCTCGGAGCAGCGGATCCAGGAACAGGTGACGCTCCTCGACACGATCATCGAGCGGCTCGACGACCTCGAGCGGAAGTACCGCGAGCGGAAGGAAGGCAAGATCGAGGCGGCGGAGATCCAGAAGGTGGAGACCTCCCTCATTATGGATCTGGCGCGCGGCACGCTCGTCCTCGCGGTCCCGATGCTCCAGCAGGCCTACGACACCGCGTGGGGGACGTACCAGAGCCTGATCGAGTCGTACCGCGGGACCCCCGGGTTCATCGAGCTCGACCCGCCCAATCCTGCAGACGTGAGGCAGACCATCGACCCCGCGATGAAGGCCGCGGGTGAAATGCTGGCGAGCGCGCACAAGTTCATCGGGGAGATCGGGGAGGGGGCGCCTGGAATGCCGCCCCTCTTCGACGTCGTCCGACGCGCCGAGGAGGTCTCCAAGTCGCTCGAGGACCTGGCCAACCTGTGCGAGGAAATGGACGCCATCGAGGGCGCGGAGGCGAGGAAATCCAAGGCCGACACGGCGGAGGCCCGCGCCAAGGAGCTTGCGGAGAACTTGAAGAAGCTGAAGGCCAGGATGGACGAGGCCTTCGCGCCGCCGAAGTAGACCGACTGACGGAGGACATCGAACCGTGCCCGGGGCCCCCTCGATTCGGGACGATCACCAGATCGGGAAGATCCTCGTCGAGAACGAGATGATCACGCCCGAGCAGCTCCAGGAGTGCGCCGACATCCAGAAGAGGGTCCGCGCGGTCGGGGGGGCGATCCTGCTCGGGGAGGTCGTCGTCCAGAAGGGATACATCGACGAGGAGTCCCTCCTGGGGGCGCTCGCGCTCCAGAAGGAGAAGCTCTCCCACGCCCTGGTCCTCCACCCCCTCCGCCAGCGGGGGCTCACGGAGGTCGCCGACAGCAGCATCGGCCACATCGCCGTCAAGAACGGGCTCATCGTCCAGGACCAGCTCGATGACGCGCTCGAGATCCAGAAGAAGGTCAGGGCGCTCGGGGTGGAGAAGCGGATCGGCGAGATCCTGGTCGATCGGGGGCACATCTCGCGCGCGGGGCTGGAGGGGCTGCTGCTGGTGCAGGAGCGCCGCAAGAAGCGCGCGACGGAGGCGGAGCTCAAGGCGGTGGGGTTCGAGGCGTCCGCGCCGCAGGACCCCGCGCTCGCCGCGATTCCCGACGCGTACGTCGAGCGGATGCTCGGACAGGCGAGGCTCGTCGCCGCCCCGATCCTCGCGGAGTGCCGCGACATCCAGCGGAAGCTCGCCGCGATGGGGATCCGCAAGTCGCTGGCCGAGACGCTCCTCTCGAAGGGACACATCACCAGGGACATCGCCCAGCGGATCGTCGCCCAGTTCGCCATCGAGGGGAAGGTCGCGCCGGCGCCCGAGCGCGCGGGTCCGCTCCTGGCCCCGCGCGACATCGCGGCGATCCTGATCATGCTCGCCCTCCTGGCGTACGTGATCTTCCGGGACAAGTCGGACGGGGATGGGAAGCCGGGATCAGGCACGGTCCCCGGCGGTCCGTCGGCCGCGCCCGGAAGGGAGCCGGTGCCCCCTCCCCCGGTGGCGAGCGGGCCGACGGCGGCCCCACCCGCGCTGGTGGGCGTCCCGCCCGAGGAGATCGAGGCGCGCGCGCGCCAGTTCGTCCAGGAGCAGACGCTCGCGGCGTTCGGGGCGCTCGAGGACGCGAGGCTGACGATGGACGCCGCGGCCCGGGGAAGGGCGTTCACGGAAGGCGGGACCGTGCGATCGGACGAGTTCGTCCGCTGGTTCGAGATGTGGGAGGCCCGAACGCTCGCGCTCCTGCGGAGGGAGCCCGGGCTCCGGGATCGGGTGAAGTCGGGTGCACGCGGCGCGGAGATCACGCAGTTGGACGAAGTGGTCAAGACCGTCGTCCAGTACGGTCGAGCGAGGCGCGGGGAGCTCGCCGCCTCGCTCAGGCTCCCGTCTCTCCCCGGGCCCTCCCCTTCGGAGTCGCCCGCGACGCTCCGCGCACGCGCGCGCGAGACGATGGAGGAGATCGGGGAGGCGGGCGGGTTCGATCTCCCCGAGGAGGAACCGGACGCGGAATAGTGGTTTTCCCCTTGACAGCCCGCCGCCCGGACAGTATCTAGCTCTGTCTTCGCTTGGCTCCCCTTAGTGAGCCGCGGGGAAATCGAAGGGACGGGGGCGTCATCGTGGGCCAGACCATCGCGGACCGGGACGATCTACTCCTTGGATCGCTCCTCGTCCGGAACAAGTTCCTCACGCAGAACCAGCTCGACGAGTGCCTCGCCGCCCAGAGCGAGGTCAGCGAGCTCGGCATGAAGATGAAGCTCGGCGAGATCGTCCT
>CAZYRM010000366.1:0-4633 GCA_964649705.1 uncultured Planctomycetia bacterium | reverse complement strand
GAAGACCTCCAGTTCCTTCCGACAGTCCGCGCACTCGCGCACATGCGCGTCGACGACACGGCGGTCCTCGGTGGACGCCTCGCCATCGACGTAGCGCGAGAGCAGGACCCCCATGTGTTCGCACGGCATGGCCGGCGCTCCGTCGCTCACTTGTCCACGTAGAAGGACTGGAGCTTCTCCTTGATCAGCAGTTTCGCCCGGTAGAGGCGGCTGTCGATCGTCGCGGGAGAGAGCCCCAGGAACTCGCTCATTTCCTTGTAGGACATCTTGCGCAGGTGCCTGAGGAGGATGATCTCCTGGTAGATGCGCGGGAGGGAGTTGAGCACCTTGAGGACCTTCTCGTAGAGCTCCTCGCGCTCGAACGACGTGCCGAACGGGCCGGCGTCGTCGGGCGGCGTGGTGGGCTCCAGGCCCTCCCCCGCGGCTTCTTCGAGGGAGACGGTCTTGACGCGTTCCTTCCTCAGGTAGTCGATGCTGGTCGTGCGGGTGATCCCGCAGATCCAGCTCTTGAGCTTGGTCGGGTGCTCGAGGGCGTTGATGTTCCTGTGGACCTTGAGGAAGACCTCCTGGGCCACGTCGCGGGCGAGCTCGAGGTTGCCTAGGATGTTGTAGGCGATGCCGACGACGAGGTTGGCATGTCGTCGGACCAGCTCCTCGAAGGCTCCCGCATCCCCGCTCCGGCACTGTTCGACGAGGACGGCGGCTTCACGCTCCACGGCGGAATCTCCACGAGTCAGGTTCCAGGTGGCCGCCTGGGCGACCATGCCCCGAACGATCGGGCTCAGGTACCCGACTCCGTCTCCTCCGGGCGCCGTTCGCTGGCCACGGGTAGCGGAGGGAGTCCTTCCTTCCGCACGGTGGCCTATCGGCGAACCGAGCCCTGGAACTTTGACGTCGTAAACCGGTTCACGAGTGTGAATGATTGTACCGCAAGTGGTTAGGTATGGAAAGCCGGTGATTGCCCAGCTCCGGACTGGGAGCTCTCCTCGGATTGAGAACTGCGAGTTGAGAATTGAGTATTCAAGTTAGGGAGGGTCCTGCAACCCCGTGTCCACCTTTCAGACCGTCGCGCGCCTGAAAGCTTCAAGGTGTCGGCCCGTCCGGCGGTCCTCTTCGGGGTTGGCCCACCCCTCGGAAGGACGGCCCTCGGAGCCTACAAGGTTGCAGGGCCCTTCATCCTCTTCCTCTCTCCGGGCACCCTTCGACCGGTTGGGCCGACCTTGACGGGCCTGTGGAACGCTGCATGGCCAATGCGAGCCCCGAAGGGACGAATGGCGCCGCAGCCGCCCCGCGAGGCAACGCCCCCGCGCGCGCAAGCCGCATCACGAACGACCCCGACCGGGCCGAATTCTCGTGTCCCCTACTCTCCGTGCAGGCCCCGGCTGGGGCCTCTGTAAGGTGGACGGGCCTTAGGAGGGGATCCATGCAGGGAAACGGGGGGGGAGACAACGAAGGGGCCGGGGGAGCCTAAGTGGCGTCGTGGACGGACGATATCTGATATCTGAGAGCTGATATCTGATATCAGATATGGCCCGGGGAACGCTGTATTCCAGACCATATCTGATATCAGATATCAGATGTCAGATATCTGATATCGACGCTACGTCTTCACGTACGGATTCCCCGGGGCCCCGATGGTTCGCGGCCCACAGCCGACATCGATTCTACCCCTTCACATACCGATTCCCCGGCAGCGCCCTGGCCAGCCCCTTCATCTCCAGGAACAGCAGCGTCGAGCTGACCGTCGCCGCCGGCAGCGCCGATCCCTCGATGAGGTCGTCCAGCTCCTTCGCGTCGCTCTCCAGCAGCTCCATGACCGCCTGCTGGTTCTCGTCCAGCTCCTCCTTCTGCGCCGCGGCCGCGGCCTCCGCCGGCTTTACGAGCGCGCGGTACGGCCCCAGCTCCTCGAACACGTCCTCGATCCGCGTGACGAGCTTCGCTCCCTGCTGCAGCAGCTTGTGGCATCCTCCGCTTGCCGGCGAGTCGATCTTCCCCGGCACAGCGAACACCTCTCTCCCCTGCTCGAGCGCCCAGTCGCAGGTGATGATCGCCCCGCTCTTCTCCGGCGCCTCGACCACCAGGACGCCGAGCGACAGGCCGCTGACGATCCGGTTCCTCCTCGGGAAGTTCCTCGCGTCGGGCCCCGTCGTGCACGGCATCTCGGAGAGGACCGCGCCCGACGAGGCGATCTTCCTGGCGAGCCCCTGGTTCTCCGGCGGGTAGACGTGCCCCAGGCCGCTCCCGAGGACGGCGATCGTCCTCCCCTTCGCGTTGAGCGCCCCCTGGTGCGCGAACGTGTCGATCCCGCGCGCCAGGCCGCTCACGATCGTCACGCCGCGCCTGGACAGCTCCTGGGCGAGCCGCGACGCGGTCTGCTCGCCGTACGGCGTCGGCTGCCTCGTCCCGACCACGGCCAGCGCGAGCGTCTCGTCGGCGAGGAGCGTCCCCTGGACGTAGAGGAGGATCGGCGGGTCGGCGGTCTGCCGAAGGAGCGCGGGGTAGTCGGGGTCCTCGCGCGCGATGACCCGCGCGCCGATCCGCTCCGCGAGGGCGAGGTCCTTCTCCCCCGCCCCCGACTCGCGCGCCTCGCGGATCCCCCTTGCGAGCGAGGGGCGCACGCCGCGCACTTGCAGGAGGTCCGCCTCCGAGGCCCGCAGGGCGGCCTCGGCGGAGCCGAACCGCGCGAGGAGGCGGGAGAGGAGCACGGTGCCGATCCCCCTCGTCGCGTTGAGCGTGAGGAGGGGAAGGAGGGCCTCCTGGCTCACTTGAGGACCTCCGAGAGGGCGGAGCGGAGGGCGGAGGGGTCGACGTCGTCGACGATCTGCACGCGGCCGATCTGCGTGGGGAGGATCATGCGGACCTTGCCGGCGCGGCGCTTCTTGTCGGTCCGCATCGTGGAGAGGACGGCGTTGGCGCGGACGCCGCGCACGGCGGTCGGGAGCCCCAGTCGGGCGAGGAGGTGGTCCTGCGACTCGACGAGCTCGGCGTCGGCGAGGCCGAGGTGGAGGGCGACGCGGGCGGCGCACGACATGCCGATGGCGATCGCCTCTCCGTGGCGGAAGCGTCGGTAGGCGCCGATCGTCTCGAGGGCGTGGCCGACGGTGTGGCCGTAGTTGAGGATGGCGCGGATCCCGTCCTCGCGCTCGTCCTTCTCGACGATCTCGGCCTTGACGGAGACGCAGGTCGCGATGACCTCCTCGGTGACGAAGCGGTCGAGGGCGTAGAACTTCTCGACGTTGCGCTCGACGAAGTGGAAGAACCCCTCGTGGCGGATGACGCCGCACTTGACGACCTCGGCCATGCCGGAGACGAGCTCTCGGCGCGGGAGCGTGGAGAGGACGGCGGGGTCGGCGAGGACGGTGCGCGGGTGGTAGAAGGAGCCGATGAGGTTCTTGCCGCGGGGGTGGTTGACGCCGACCTTTCCGCCGACGCTGGAGTCGACCTGGCCGATGAGGCTGGTGGGGACCTGGACGAGGGGGACGCCGCGGAGCCAGGTGCTGGCGACGAACCCTGCGAGGTCGCCGACGACGCCTCCGCCGAGGGCGACGATGGGCGTCTGGCGGTCGGCTCCCTCCGCGAGGAGGAGGTCGTAGAGGCGGGCGGCGTTCTTGAGGGACTTGAGCGACTCACCCGCGGGGAGGACGATCGAGTGGGGCATGAAGCCGCAGGTGCGCAGCGAGGCGACCACGGGGCGGAGGTGGAAGCGGGCGACGTTCTTGTCGGTGATGACGACGGCGAGGCGCGGGGCGCGGACGAGGCCGAGGAGGCGGTCGCCGACCTGCGCGAGGAGGCCGGACTCGACCTCGACGGTGTAATGGAGGGTCCCGACACGGACCAGCACTTCGCTCATGCGCGTCCCATCCTGTGTCGGCCGGACCGTAGCAGACGGCCGGGGAGCGGTCAAGGGATCAGGGAGCGCTGCCGACCCGAAGGGAAGGGCTCCGCGCGCCTATCGCGGCGTGCGTCGGACGGCCTCGGCGGACCGTTGCGCCTGGGAAGCGACCTCCCGCGGGAGAGCGGGGTCCGCGGCCCACTCGGCGAGGAGGGCGGCGGTGGCCTGGGTGGCATAGAGCGTGAGGCGGGCGACGAGTGTCTCGCGCGGTCCGGCGGCGTGGAGGCGCTGGAGGGCGGCGAGGGCGTCCTTGTCCCCTCGGCCGGCGATGCGCGCGAGGACATCGACGGCGGGGGTGCAGGACGGCGCGGCGCGTTCGAGCACGGCGATGGCCTCAGGACACGGGCTCGAGGAGGCCTTCCCCTCGAGCCAATGGACGGCGGCGAGGCGGACCTGTTCGCTGGACGGCGCCTTTTTCGCGGCGGCCTCCGCCTGGGCGAGGACGTCGGCGGCCTGGGGAGGGAGGGTCTTGGGCGGCACGGCGGGGCCTCCGAGGAGGACGCGTTCGGCGTCGTCGACGGTGTCGAGGCCCGCGAGCGTCTCGGTGGCCAGCCGTCGGTCGAGGTCGGCGGCGATCCGGGCGAGTGCCTCCTGACGCGGCTCGGGGAGCGTCGAGGTTGCCTCCAGGAGGATGGCTGCATCGGCGGGTCTCGCGTGTCTGGGGAAGGCGTCGAGGAGGGCCTGGGCGGAGGCCTCGTCCGTGGCGGCGCGGAGGGCGGTGAGGAGGGCCTGGAGGGCGAG
>CAZYRM010000365.1:0-4639 GCA_964649705.1 uncultured Planctomycetia bacterium | reverse complement strand
ACGAGCACGAGAACGATTTCGAGCCCGATTACGAGCACGCCACCGCCACCGATGTCGGGACAGGCCGCATGTCGCCGCCCGGGTGGCCTATCGGTAGCACACCTGCTCCGCGGCAACGACTATGGCGCCGCAAGCTCCTCCAGGATCGTCTCCGCCCTCGACGCAGCCTCGGGGTCGGACGACCCGCGAAGGGCGCGGAGGAGCGGAAGGGCCCGCATGCCCAGCCCCCCGAGCTTGGCCTCCACGCGCTCTCGTTCGGACGGATCCGCGCCGGCGAGGAGGGCTTCCCAGCGGCGCACGTCCGAGGGCGCGGGCGGGCTCAAGTCCTCCGTGCGCGCGAGCAGGTCATCCACGAAGTCGGGCCGAGTGGAGGGACAGCCGCGGTGCACACGCTGCAGGCGGGCGTACGCCTCCTGGCGCATCTCCACCGACCGGTCCTCCCGCATGACGCGCAGGAGAGTCGGAACGAGCTTCCGCGTGAGCTCGGCCCGAAGGTCCTCGGGGGCCTGTCCCCACGTCGGCGCCGTGGACGTCTTCTCGATGCTGGGTGGTGCATCCGGGCAGACCACCTCGAGCTGGATCGCCGCCAACGCGCGGAGACAGCCTTCCTTCACGTCGGCCGGCCAGTTCTCGGCGATGGCGCGCTCGAACTCCGCGTGCGCCTCGCGAGGCCTCCAACCGTGGGACAGGGCTTGCCCCACCAGGACACTTGGAGGCAGGAATCCGTCGCTGAACGCGCTGAGGGGCGAGAAGGGAGAACCACCCCAGACGTCCGAGAGCGTGTACGCGTTCGGCCCCCGCCTATCGTGCCAGGTGATCGGACCGCACCGTTTGGACCAGGCGCGCAGGCACTCGACCGCTTCCTGGGGGCGGCCGCACTCGAACAGTAGACTGGCGAGATTCGGGATGACCCCCGCGGCTTCATACGCATCGCCGCCCTCGCGGGTGCCTTCGAGGAATCGGCGACATGCGCCGAGCGCCGGTCCCTCGGGTTGGGAAGCTGCCCATTGGCGCCACCCCGCGCGGGTCGCCGCGCCCAGTTCATGGCTCCGCGCCACGACCTGACGAGACTCTTCGTCTGGAGGAAACCGGGCAATGGCCACGGCCACGTGCGAAAGCCACGGAGGTGGGCTCGGGGCCTGGAGCTGTTTCGAGACCAAGTCGACCAGGGGGAGGACTCTCCCAGAGCCGAAGTTGACGAACGGCGTCGCCACCTCGTAGGGACTTGTCCCCTCCCGTGAGACGAATCCGTGCTTCCACATCTCGTGGAGGGCCTCCATGGCCTCATCCTCGAGTCCGGCGACGGCCGCCTCCGCAGCCGCCCAAGCCCACAGCTCCACCGCCTGGGTTTCAGTCCAGCCAGGTTCGGCCGCCATCGCGATGGCAGCGGCCGGGTTCTTCGGACGCGCAAAGTGCGAACGTCTCCACACCGTCCATCGCACTCCGCGGTCGGCGCTGTCAGCAAGCGGGGACAGGATCTCCCCGGCCTGTTCACGCAGCCCGAGGCCCTCGTAGAGCTGTGCGACTTGCGCCTTCTCTGCGTCGTCCCGCGAGCTGGCAAGCAGGGCGGGCAGGATCTCCACCCGAAGCTGTTCCTTCTCTGGGGGAGGGCCGAATGCGGTCATCAGGACCGAGAGAGGGTCCGACCGCTGCAGACGAAGGTACTTCGCGAAGAAAACCGAGTCGATGTCCCATTCGTTCGTCGCTTCGATCGTCTCATCGAAGGACCTCGCGGAGCGGGCCCTCCCCGCGAGCACCCTGGAGAGTGGTTCTCCCGCCTTGTCTCTCATGCGGTGTCGCGCGGCCAGTCTCGCCGTCATCCACGCCCAGCGGAGGTCCTGAGGATGACGCTCGCCCAGCGAACGGAGCACGGCCAAGTGCGCTTGGGGCGATCCTGGCAGGTCCTTGGGGAAGAGCCCCTCCGCGATCGACGGCCCCTGCGGGCGATCGAGGATTCGCGGCAGGGTCTCCTCACCACCCTCGCGCGCACGCCTCGCAATCGCCGCGAGCCAGTCGGTGTTGTCCAGCGTTGGAGGTCTTGCGTACTCGAGGAGCTCATCGAGCGACATTCCGCTGAATTCGACGGGCCCGAACCACGAGGCGTGGCCCTCCAATCCTCTTCTCGCAAGATACAGACTCGACTGCAGCAGTTCCCAGCCTCGCTTCGCATCCACCGAGACCCACTGCTCGCTCGATGCCGTGGAGTCCGGCCGAACCCCCGTCAGCCGCCCGATCGCATGATGAGCACGGCTCAATTGCCATGGAGCCGCCTCGTCCTCCTCTAGAAAGCCGCGGACGTGGTCCGGATCTCCAGACCGCATGGCAACCTCGAAGCGGGCGGCCACCGGGTCGAGTCTGGCCAGCTCGTCGAGGACGGGCTCCCCATCCTCGAGCATGTCGATGAGAAGCCCGGGGGTCCGGAACCCGGACGAGTATGCCTTCGCGCGCCACGCGCGTGCCTCGTCGGCCTGCAATTGGGCGTCGAAGAGGAGCGAGACGAGATACGCGGCGCCGGGCAGGGCGAGGATCTCCTCGTCGTGTTCGATCTCGAATCGGAGGCGCACCAGGAGTTCATGGACGTCCGTCTCGGGGGTGGGCTGACAAAACAACCGTCTTGCCAGATGGTCCTCGGCGGCCGACCAGGCATCGCGTGACGCGAAGACGCGGGCTCGGAGGAGCGCGTGCCGGAAGCCGCGGATCTGGAAGTCCCCCCAGCGGATCCAGGGGGCGTCAGGACGCCCCTTCTGCCGAAGCCGGTCGAGTACGAGAGCAATCGTCTCCGCATCCGTGGCATTGGTGAAGAGCCTGGCGAGCCAATTAGCCCATGGCCACTCTCCCTCCGGCAGGTCCTCCCCCAGCGTCAGCAACAGGGCCGCCGGCAGCGGAGTGTCGGGCCCAGACCGGATCAGCTCACGCTGGAACCGGTGCCAGACTGGGGACTCGGTCGCCCAGTGAACGACTGACACGGCCTCGTTCATGCGCCCGCCCGCCGTGAGTCGCTTCACGTGCACGACGAGCCACTCCGGATCGACCGGTCTCCCCGCTTCGATGGCTCCCCGAAGGGCCTGGCTTGCCGCGTCCAGGGCGATGGCGCCGAGTCCGAGCTTGTCAGCCAGGCGGGAGAGCTCGCCCCATCCGTGGACGAATCCTGGATGGTCCCGCGTGGTCGCTTCGAGCAAGGTGAGCGCGTCGTCCTCTTGCAGCATGCAGTCTAGCAGGTGCGCGCGCAGGCAGGCCGCGGCGGGGCCCGGCGCGTCCCGGAGGGCCGCCACGGCCTCATCCGGGAGCCACGTCTCGAGAATAGCCTTCACGGCCTCGGTCGCGTCGATCGCTCCTCCAATGGGCGCCCTATCAAGTTCGGCATCCGCCAGGCGGGCGAGCCCGACGATGTCGTGGCGGGCGACAAGCGCCTTGCTCGCGCTGGACGACCACCCCGGAAACTCGCTCTCTCCGTCGGGCTCAAGCGTGGCCACGTCGTCGAGGAGCTTCTCTTCGCGCTGCCCCCACCATTCGGATGTGTCGTCTGAGCACCGGAACGCGGCGTGGGAGCAGGCCAGACGCTCGTCCAAGGTCACCGGCCGCGCGCGCGCGCGGCATCGGTGGGCCCCTTCGGCGTCGCCGAGATGGTGGTAGCACGCCGCGAGCCATGCCCAGCACACGGCATCCGTGACACCCTCCCGCTCCAGCCGTCGCTCGACCTCCTGCAGTCCCTCGGCGTGCCTTCGCCCCATCGAGCCGAAGGCCTCCTGTCGCAGAGGGCCGCAGGCGGGGTTGACTTCCGTTAGGGACCACGGCCACTCCCACGGACGCCATGGGCCGCACGTCCTGCCCACGTCGCCCTCCGGGGACAGCGCGGCCCGCTCCACGCCGCAGCATAGGTCGTCGGGAAGGACGATGACCGTCGAGGCCAGTGCCCCGAGGAACTTCCTGGTCGCATTCAGGTCGAGCTCCGGCGCATGCGATATGTAGTGGAGTCGGCTCTCGACCGCTGCGCCGCTGTCCTGGCACAAGAACGCCATCTCGAGTGCCGCAACGCACGAGGGGTCTTCCCGCAGCGCGCGTTCGGCGAGCTGTCGCGCGCCCTCGTAGTTCCCGTGCTCCTGCCTCACTCGCGCGCGACGCACGAGCTCCGCGGCGTCCTCGGCGAGGACCGAGGATGCAAGCAGCAGCAGCGGAAGAATGCGGCGCATGGTGCGGGCATCAGGCTACCACCTCCAGGGCCGCGCACGCTACGGCCGGGGGATTGTGGGGGCGAGTCCTCTCGTAGTAGGATTGCGCCCATGGCGGCGCGGACGGCCTCTACCGCAGCGAGGTCTTCCCTGGGCTGTGGCTTGACGTTCAGGCGCTCCTCGCAGGGGAGACCGGCAAGGTCCTCGACACGCTCCGGCGCGGCCTGGAGAGCGCCGAACACGCCGCGTTCGTGGAACGCCTGCGGAAGGCGTAGCAGGGACCCCCGTGCCTCCGGCGGGATCGAGATCCCAAATCCAACATCCCAGCGCGGGCTCTGCCCGCATCCCACAGGCGAACGATGTCCGGGCCGTGTATTCACCACAGAGTTACTGAGGACACGGAGGTCGCCGTCGTTGCTCCGATGGGGATGGACAACGCGGCGGCCGCTGCGCCAGAGGAGAAGGGCCGC
>CAZYRM010000364.1:0-4681 GCA_964649705.1 uncultured Planctomycetia bacterium | reverse complement strand
TGTTCCATGCTGCCCCTTCGGGGCGGTTGGAAGAAGCTACGTTGTAGTGTTAGTGTCGCCGTGAGGACCGCCCCGAGGGGAGAGTGTACAACACAAGGACTGTGCGATGCGAAGTCCCTATCGGATGCGCTCTTGCGCTCTTCTTGCCCCGTGTGTGCTATCCTGGGCAGCGTGCACTACCGGAGCAGAGGAGGTGGTGGCACTCGTGTCTGAAGGTGCAGTGCACTCGGTCTCGCTGAATGGCACAGTTGCGCTGGTTGCCCGGTCAGACAGATTCTCTGGGATGGTCGCTCAGAGGCATGCCGTGTCCCGCGATGGGGTGCTAGTTGATCTGAATTCGAGTCCGGGGCAGCAGGGCCTCCAGAGTGCACGACTATGGCCAGGAAGCACCATCGCGGACACAGACTTCCGCGTCCGTGTGGATGACCGTTGGAGGGGCCTCTACCCGGCTGGGTTGTCACTGTCTCCCGACGGCTCCCGACTGTGCGTCAGATCAATGGACTTCGACAGATCGAGTCCGCACTTCAATGAGGTGCGACTTGTGGTAATTGACATGGCGTCGGGAGACATCGGTGAACTAACCCACGGTCTGGATGCCAGAGGCCACTGTCCGATGCAAATGAGGTGGTCCCCGGACAGTAAGCGAGTAGCCTTCTATTGTGCCCCCGATTCGGTTGCCCAAGATCCTGCGCATATGTCCTATGAAGTGCATGCAGTGAGCCTGGATGGGCGATGCGAGAACCTGGCAGAGCGGTGCGAACGCCCCGTCCACCTCGGGGCGGTGACAGGTGCAGGCCCGCTCTGGTCGGCCGACAGCAGAGATGTGTTCTTCGTAGGTAACTACGGAGAAGATGGTGCGGGCTTGGAGCGCGGCTCTCCGCTGACGTACGTGGTGTCCGTCGATGGTGGGGGCGGGGCTCCTCGAGTGATTTGTAGGGGCAGTCCGAGTTCTCTTACTCCTGACGGTCGTTACCTATTCGCAAGTGTACGCGCTGAGGCATCCGCGCATCTTCGCGTTGACCTGCAGACTGGCGAGAAGACTGAGCTTGGGGAGGAGTGGATGCACGCGCTCGTGTCGTGGAGCGGCAAGTACGTCGCGTGCTTCCCTCCGGGGGGACGCCTCATTGTGTTCTCGTTGAATGGGCAGGTAGTCCTGAGAGTGGACTCTTCCAAACTGCCAGCGCCGCCCGCGATGACACGCGCGTACTGGATCGAGATTCCTTGAAACGGACTGGTTGCATGGACGGTAGGCGTTCGGCGATCCGCCTGACGCGACCGGGCCGGACTGGCGCGACGCTTCGCGCGCGAACGCCGGGGGCCTGAGCGCCCTCAGAGGGTGCAATTCACGCGATCACGCGCTCTCGTTCCCACCCACGCGCGCAAGCGAGGGCGCGAAAGCACGGCTCGACCGAGAGCAGAAAGCGCGAGAGCCTACACAACCAGCCATGCGGACTTCGGAGACTGCGCTCCGACAGAGTCGAAGCGGCCTATGGTCGGGATGGAAACAGGAATCCAAAAGAGCAGCGCATGCGGGCGCCGTGATCGTCAGCACTCCGACGGGCCACATTCGCACCGGCTGGAGACGGCGTAGGGGAGGGCGGTCACGGCCACTGCGGAGACGTTCCCGGCGCTCCGCAGCTTGCATCCCGCGGTCCTCTGGGCGAGAATCCCGACGAACCGCATGAACAAGCCTCCCACCGACCTTGGCTCCCTAGCCGTCTCCATGGGGTGGATCACCCAGGATGCGCTCGAGGAGGCGATCGCCTTCCAGAAGGAGGCCACGGCGAAGGGCCAGGCGCTCCGCATCGGGCAGGTCCTCGTCGACCGCCAGCACATCACCGCCGCGCAGCTCCGAGCCCTCCTCACGCTCCAGGGGAAGGGGATCGTCGTCTGCCCGGGCTGCAAGAAGCAGTACAACGCCGCCTCGTTCCGAATCGGGGCGAGCGTGAAGTGCCCGAGCTGCGGGGCGCAGTTCACCGCGACCGGGTCGGCGGTCGATAGCCCCGCCGTCGATGGGACCGTCATCCTCCTCGACGACGACGTGGGGGGGAAGACCGAGATCCGAAGGCGAGACGACGCGCAGATCGGCGTCCCGCGCCAGTTCGGGAAGTACCAGGTCGTCGCGGAGATCGCCCGCGGCGGCATGGGGATCGTCTACCGCGCGACCGAGATGGGCCTCGGACGCAGCGTCGCCCTCAAGGTCCTCATCGCCGGCGAGGAGGCCGGCGACGACCAGATCGACCGTTTCATCCGCGAGGCCCGCTCCGCGGCGAAGCTCCGCCACCCGAACATCGTCGCAATCCACGACGTCGGCGTGGAGCACGGGCACCACTACTTCACGATGGACCTCATCGAGGGGTGCTCCATCGAGAACCTCCTCCGCGAGCGGATCGCCATCCAGCCCGCCGACGCCCTCCGAATCGCCCGCGACGTCGCCTACGCACTCCACTACGCCCACCAGCACGCAATCATCCACCGGGACCTCAAGCCCGGGAACATCCTCCTGGAGTTCACCGGCGGCCCCCGGGCCATCCCGAAGAACGAGGAGTCGGGCCCGGAAGAGTCGAACCGCTTCGCCGAGAAGGACGCCGGCGTCACCAGGAAGGGGCTCTTCCAGCTCCGCCCGGAAGACCGCGTCTACCTCACCGACTTCGGCCTGGCCAAGGAGGTCGGCGCGGACTCGACGCGCCTGACGCGCACCGGAATGACGATGGGGACCCCCGCGTACATGTCCCCCGAGCAGGCCCGCGGGCGCATCGAGGAGGTCGAGCCGCGCAGCGACGTGTTTGCCCTCGGCTCCGTCCTCTACGAGATGATCACCGGCCGCCCCCCGTTCCGCGGCGACTCGATCATCGACGTCATGATGCGCGTCGCCTCCAAGGACCCCCTCCCGGTGCGTCACATCAACCCGCAGATCCACCCCGACATCGAGACGATCTGCCTCAAGGCCCTCGAGAAGGACAAGGACCGGCGGTACCCCTCCGCGCTCGCCATGGCCGCCGACATCGAGAGCTACCTCGGCGGCGAGGCGATCTCCGCGCGCCCCCAGAGCGTCGCCTTCCGCATGCGGAGGTCGATCCGCCGCAACGCAGGCCTGGCCGCCGCGGTCTCGATCACGGCGATGGCGATCACCCTCGCCTTCGTCATCCCGCGCAACGTCCTCCCGTGGATCCAGGGGAGGAACGACGAGCGCCGGCTCCGGGAGGAGCAGGACAAGGTCCGCGAGAGGGAAGGGCAGGTCGAGGTGGAGGCCCGGCGGCTCGTGCGCAGGGCCGTGGAGCTCCACGAGCAGGGGGCGTACGGGGACGCCCTGAGCTGCGCCTCCGCGGCGGCCGCCGACTTCCCCGCCCCAGCGGTGCTGCCGGAGGCGTACTTCGTCGCCGCGCAGGCCCAGGCGGCCCTCGACGCGGGGCGGGGCTTCCTGGACGCGGCGCACGACCCCTCCTCACGGCTCTACGCGCACGCCTACGAGACGGGCTCCGCCAGCCCCTGGGGCCCGCGGGCGCTCCTCGCGATCGGCCGGCGCCTCGCGGCGAGGCACGACCATGCGCGCGCCGTGACGGTCTTCTCGCGCATCCTGCAGCGCTACCCCGACGCCCAGGAAATCGTGGAGGCGCGCGTCGGCCTGGCCCGGGCGCTCGCCGCCGTCGGACGGCCCGATCAGGCGGCCGCGCTCTTCGCGCAGGGCGACCCCCCGCCCGACACCAGCCAGCTCCGCGCCCTCCTCGCCCCGTTCGGGCGGATCCGCAGGGACCCGCTCGGCGCGCAGTTCTCCCACGTCGTGTGCCGCGGCTCCGGCCTCGACGCGCAGGTCCACCTCGCCCGCGAGGGGGAGCTGATCACGGTGACGTGGGCGGAGGCAGGCGGCGCCCAGGTCGCGCGCGAGCCGCTCCCCGCGGGGACGCCGATCGACCTCCTCACCGACGGCCGCGAGGTCTACTGCGTGCTTGCGCGGCCCGGCGGGACGCTCCAGGTGGCGACGCGGCTCGGCGACGCGGTCGATCTCGACCCGTCCTGGAGGTGGGCCGGCGGTCGGGCGGCGTGCGCGGACCTCGACGGCGACGGGACGCCCGAGCTCTACCTGCCCCTGGTGCGCCAGGACCCGCTCGTGGCCCGCCTCCGTCCCGGGGGGCGCCTGGAGCCCGTCGTCGGGCTCTCCTATCCCGCGGCGGACGGGATCGACCTCCATCCGTTCTCAAGTCACGGCGGCCCCGACGGCCTCGTCGTCGCGGCGCGGTTCGGCAGGCGCGGAGAGCTGCGCGTGGCGACGGCGGCCGCCGCGTCGAACCCCGCCGTCTCCGCCGCCGTGCCGATCGACGGCCTGATCGGCGTCGGATCCTCGATCGGCGAGGTGATCGCGGTCCGCACGAGAGACGGGCGCCTCGGCGTCTTCACAATGGCCTGGACCGGCGGGAAGCTCGTCCCCTCCGCGGAGATCGCCCTCGACGTCCGGGCCGCGAGGGACTGCGTCGCCTCCGTGACGACCCGCCCCGGGACGCCGCCGCCGATCGTCCTCCGCCTCGAGGGGGGCGCCGAGGACGCGATCCTCCTCCTCAAGCGGCCTGAGACGGGACCGGAGTGGATCGAGGTCGGCTCCCCGCGGGGCGGGGGGGCGGTCTTCTCCGCCGGAACGAGGCTGTTCTGGGTGGAGCGGCACGGGTCGCTCCTCGCCACCGGAATC
>CAZYRM010000363.1:0-4719 GCA_964649705.1 uncultured Planctomycetia bacterium | reverse complement strand
CGCTTGACCAGGATCTCCGCGGCGAACTTCGACAGGAACCGCTTCAGCTTGTAGGCGACGACGAAGAGGTAGAGCCGCGCGAGCGAGGTCTCCCTCCAGGGGTCGATCCCCTCCACGATCTTCACCGGGTCGGGCTGGTCGAGCGCCGCGCGCGCCATCGCGTGGGCGAGCGAGTCGTCGGGCTCAGGCCCCTCGCCGTCGAAGCGCGCCCCCGTCGCCCTCATGAGCGAGAGCATCGCGAGGAGGTGGTGGCGGTGCAGGAAGAGGATCTCGCCCACCGCGGTCACGAGCACGGCGCCGGCGACGTAGAGGAGCGGCGACGGGAGGTCCCGGTACTCGACGTAGATCTTCGTCGAGGCCACGACCAGGGCGCTCGTCACCCCGGCGCCGAAGGCGCGGAAGACCGTCGACTCGACGATCCTCCGGACGTCCATCCGCTCCGACCGCGTCAGGATGTGGACCGGGTCCGCCAGGGGCCGGGCCGCGCGGGGCGCGCGGCGCCTGAGGAAGCGCACCGCGAGCCGCTCGAGGAGCCCCGGGGCCCGCGGGAGCGTCCGCACGACCTCCGCGGCCGGGTCGACGTTCATCGGCGTGAACGCCGGCGCGGCGTCCCCCGCCGGGTCCCACGCGCGCTCGGGGCGCCCGGCCCCCTCCCGCCCCCCGGCGGCCACAGGCCTAGGCCAGGACCGTGACTGACTTCATCACGATGTCCTGGACGGGGCGGTCGCCCGGCCCGCGCTTCACGGTCGCCATGGAGTTGACGACCTCCATCCCCTTCACCACCTGCCCGAAGACGGAGTGCTTGTTGTCCAGCCACCCGGTCGGGATGTGCGTGATGAAGAACTGGCTCCCGTTCGTGTTCGGCCCCGCGTTCGCCATCGAGAGCACACCCGGCTTGTCGTGGCGCAGCTTCGCGTGGAACTCGTCCGCGAACTTGTACCCCGGCCCGCCCGTCCCCGTCCCCTGGGGACACCCGGTCTGGACCATGAAGTTCGGGATGATCCGGTGGAAGATGAGTCCGTTGTAGAACCCCTTCCCCACCAGCGTGAGGAAGTTCTGCACCGTCTTCGGGACCATGTCCTGGAACAGCTCGACCTCGATGTCTCCCATCGAGGTCTCGATCTTGGCCTTCGGGTTCGCCATTGCGGCATCTCCTACGGGAATGGGCGGCATTGTAGCGGATCAGGGCGATTCCACCAAAACCTAGGGGATCCCTGGGTGTTAGGGGAGACGGATGGCGAATGTCCCGAATACCGCACGACCACCTTGAAGACGCCCGGCATGGCCCCTATACTCTCGCGTCCCATGACCGATTGCCCCCATTGCAAGAAGCCGCTGCCGGAGGGCGCCAAGGCCTGCCCGGCCTGCTCCAAGCCGCTCCCCTCGCGGCCGCCCAGCTCCACGCCCGACGGAAAGACCGTGCTCCTCTCGGACTCCGGGGGGAGAGCGGTCAAGGCCGTCGCACAGGCCGCGGGCGCCGGAATGCGCTTCGGCCCGTACGAGATCGTCCGTGAGGTCGCCCGCGGAGCGATGGGGATCGTCTACAAGGCCAAGGACCCGAAGCTCGACCGCTTCGTCGCCCTCAAGGTCCTCATCGCCGGCGAGCTGGCCGACACCAACCAGGTCGCCCGCTTCCAGCGCGAGGCGCAGGCCGCCGCGAAGCTCCGCCACGCCCACATCGTCCCCATCTACGACGTCGGCGTCGCAGGCGGGAAGCACTTCTTCACGATGGAGTTCGTCGAGGGCCGCTCGCTCCACGACGTCCTCCAGAAGAAGAACGTCCCCTTCGAGGAGTCCGTCCGCCTCCTCGCCCAGGTCGCCGACGCGATGGAGCACGCGCACAAGCAGGGCGTCATCCACCGCGACCTCAAGCCCGCGAACATCCTCGTCGACGGCGACGACAACGTCCGCGTCACCGACTTCGGCCTCTCCAAGGCCGTCCACGGCAGCCAGCTCACCGAGAGCGGCACGACGCTCGGCACGCCGAGCTACATGCCCCCCGAGCAGGCGCGGGGGCTCCTCAAGGAGGTCGACGCGCAGAGCGACGTGTACGCCCTCGGCGCCATCCTCTACGAGGCCCTTGCGGGCGTCCCCCCCTTCCTCGGGGAGAACAATGTCGACACGATCCTCCGCGTGGTGAAGGAGGACCCGATCCCGCCGCGCCGCCTGAACGCCAAGGTCCCCGCGGAGCTGGAGGCGATCTGCCTCAAGGCCCTCGAAAAGGAGAAGGCCCGGCGGTACGCCTCCGCGAAGGACTTCGGCGACGACCTGCGCCGCTGGATGGCAAAGGAGCCCGTGCTCGCCCGCCCGGCAAGCCTCCTGTACCGCTGGAGGCGCAAGGTCGAGCGGAACGCGAAGTGGATCGCGATCGCCGCCGCGGTCGTCGTCATCAACCTGATCCTCATCGTCGCCCTCACCAAGAGGAAGAAGGCGCAGCCGCCGCCACCGCCGAAGGAGGAGGGGCGCTGGGAGAGGCGCGTCGACGAGGAGTTCCGCGACGCCGCGCTCCCCGCGTGGGAGACCGAGGGTTGGAAGGTCGACTCCGCCGCGCTCACGGGCGAGGGCGCCTGCACGCTCCGCCTGAAGGAGCCGATCGACGGTTCGGTGGCGGTCGAGGTGGGCATCGAAGAGGCGCAGGGAGGCCCGATCGTCATTCGCCTCGGCGCCGCGCCCCAGGCCCGTGTCACGCCCGTCGAGGGGAAGGCGAGGATCGAGCTCGCCGAGGGCGGCGGCCCGGCCGCGGTGCTCGCGGAGGTCCCTTGGGAGCCGGGACGGCGCCACGTCCTCCGTGTGGAGCGCGTCCAGGGCGGCCTCGCGGCGTTCTGGGACAGCGGAGCGGCGCCCGCGGCGCGGATGGACCTGCCGGGCGCGAGCGAGGAGGCGCGGCCCGAGCTCTCCCTCGTCGCGGGCCGCGTCCGGGTGACCGAGCTGCGCGTCTTCGGCGAGTCGGCCTCGTACCGGGGCAGCCCGCTTCCCGCGGCGGAGCGGCTGCGGGCGCGCGGGCTCTACGGCCTGGCTCGGGAGAGCTACCAGGACTTCCTGGAGGCCCACACGACGGGCCCGCTCGCGGAGGAGGCCCGCTACGCCGTCGCGGAGTGCGCCTTCCGCGAGGCGGAGGTCGAGCAGGACCCCGCGGCGATCGCGGAGGCGCGGGACCTGTTCAAGGCGGTGACCGACGCGCGATGGGCGCCGCTCGCGGAGGAGTCGGTCCGCGAGTGCGAGCGGATCCTCGCCGCGGGGGAGGCGGCCGGCGGCATCGGCACGCTGCCGGGCCTGACGCCCTCCGACCCGATGAACCGGATCCTCGCCGCGATGTTCGCGAGGGGGAGGGCGGACCTGACGCCGGACCGCCAGGCCGCGCTGGAACGCGCGAAGACGGCGGCCGTCGCGGCCAAGACGAAGTCCAAGGAGGCGCTGAAGGCCGTCACGGACCATGCGGCGTGCTTCCTCGTGCAGTCGAAGTGGAAGGAGGCGGAGGAGGTGTACCTGGAGGCCCTCGCCGTCGCCCCGTCGCGGAACGAGGTGCCGGTGTGGTTCATGATCGAGTTCTGCCGCTTCCACCGGGAGGATTTCGCGGGGGTGGAGGCGGCGGCGCGATCGCTGGCGTCGGCATCGCCCAGGGACATCCTGGAGCGCCTCCGTCCGGGGGGCCGCACGCCGTCGGCGGACAAGAAGAAGGCGCGCGACCTGATCGAGCAGATCCGGAAGGCGAAGGACCCCTCCAAGGTCATCGAGGAGAACCCCCTGGCGAAGGAGACGATGGAGTTGGTCGAGGCCGCCGCGCTGATGCCCTATCTGCAGTACGGCCGCACGCTCCACATCAAAGCGCTGGCGGGCATCGGAAAGGCCCAGGAGGCGGTCCGAATGGCCGAAGCGGCGCTCGATCGGGACAAGGGCAGCCTGGACATGGAGTCGCGAATGAAATTCGTCCGGGCCCAGGCGATGCGCCTGGCGGGGGACCTGAAGGGGGCGAAGAAGGAGTTCGAGGAGTTCGCGAGGAAGGGCTCGGACTGGCTGGCGTTCGAGGCGCTCGTGCAGCTCATCGAGACGGGGATCCTCGCGGGCGACGCGGCGAAGGTCGCGGAAAACGAGAAGGAGGCGATGGCGAAGTTCAAGGCGCCTGGGCAGCAGCAGCGGCTGGCGCTCTGGTTCGGACTCGCGAGGGCCGTCGACGGCCACACGACCAAGGCGCAGGAGGCCTGGAAGGCGGGACTCGACTGGCCGGGCGGCGACCTCGCGACGCGCGTCGCCCTCCGGCTCGCGCTGGGCCAGGAGGTCTCGCAGGAGGACCTGGATCAGTCCCAGGTCTCGATCGCTGAGAGGAAGCTCTGGAAGGCCGTCGGCCTCGCGGCCCAGGGAAACGAGGACAAGGCGCGACGGCTCGCCTCGGCCGCCGCGGAGGACTCACTCGGGCGCGAGCATCCCTACGAGATCGGCAGGTATCTCTCGGAGCGGAAATGACGGCTGGGGATCCACGCGGACTTCACCGAGTCGAAGACCCAAGACTCAATGACCAATTTTCAGCGAAGGTGCAAGCTCGAAGGGCTGAGGTTCGAGGCGGGGTCAGAGTGACCTGGTCTTCCATTGGGCCTTCCCTTGAACCTCGTGCCTTCGAGCTTGTACCTTCGTTGAAAATTGGTCATTGGGACTTGAGAATTCACCCGTGATCCTCGTCCTCGACAACTACGACTCGTTCACCTGGAACCTGGTGCAGGGGTT
>CAZYRM010000362.1:0-4727 GCA_964649705.1 uncultured Planctomycetia bacterium | reverse complement strand
GTCCTTCGCGAGGCCGAAGTCCATCACGATCGCGTGCCCGAGCTGGTCGATCAGGATGTTCGAGGGCTTCAGGTCGCGGTGGATCACCCCCTGCGTGTGCGCGTAGTGCATCGCGTCGCAGATCTCCTCCGCGATCCCGAGCGCGCGGTCGACCGGGAGCGGCCCCTGGTCGCGGACGAGGCGGTTCAGCCCCTTCCCCTGGATGTAGTCCATCGTGAAGTACGGCAGTCCGCCCGCGTCGCCGACGTCGTAGATGCGGACGATGTTCGGGTGACGGAGCTTCGCCGCCGCCGTCACCTCCCGCTGGAACCTCTGGTCCCTCGTCGCGGGGCCGCCCGGGGCGGAAAGGACGACCTTCACCGCCACCATGCGGTTCAGGCTCTTCTGGATCGCCTTGTACACGACCCCCATCCCGCCTCGAGCCACCTCCTCGAGGACCTCGAGGTTCGGGAGCTGGAAGCTCCCCGAGGGTCCCGAGACGCCCCCGGCGAGCCTCTCGGGCGTCACGGGGGTCGCGCCGGGCTTGAGCGTCGGCGCCGTGACCTCCTGTGCCTCGCGGAGCAGCCCCGACACGCGCTTCTTGTCCTCCGCTGCCAGGTGCGAGAGCGAGAAGTCCCACCTCGCCTCCCACCCGGGCCTGCCCGCGATCAGCTTCTGGCACGAGCGCACGGGTAGCTCCAGCGCCACGGGGTCCTTCTCCCCCGGAACGAGGAGCCTGAGGTGGACACGCTCCCCCGCCGCCGCGACCCTCTCGACCCAGACCGTCAGCCCCTCCTCGCGAAGCCAGGCCCAGCCCTCGAGCTCGGGCTCCCCCGCCTTCGTGGTCGTGACGCGCGCCGGGAGGAGCTTCGTCGCGGGGACGGGCTCGCTGACGTACGGCGTGTCGCGCAGGGCGACGACCTCGAAGAGCGCCGTGGGCGGGCCGGTCTCCCGGATCGAGCGCGTCCCCAGGTCGAGGACCTCGACGTGGTCCTTGACCAGCTCGTAGGTCGACGCGGTGACGAGGATCTGGGGCGCCTTCGCGATCCCCTCGAGGGCGGAGGCCTGGTTCACGGCGTCCCCGATGATCCCGTACTCCATCCTCTGGTCGGGGCCGATCGTCCCGGCGACCACGGTCCCCGTCGCGATCCCGATCGCGAACTCGAGCCCCGCGGCGGCCTCGCCGTGGAGGTTCAGCTCCGTCACGGCGCGCTGCATCGTGACGGCGGCGATCACGGCGCGGAAGGCGTCGTCGTGGTGCGTCACCGGGGCCCCGAAGACGGCCATGAGGTTGTCGCCGAGGAACGTCGAGAGCGTCCCCTCGTTCGCGAGGATCGCCTCCCCCATCACCCTGAGGTAGGCGTTCATCACGCCGAGCGCGTGCTCGGGGGAGGTCTTCTCGACGAGCCTCGGGAAGGGCTTGAGGTTGAGGAAGAGGACGGTGGCGCCGAAGCGCTCCCCCTCGAGGCGGACCCCGCCGGGGAGCGAGAGGATCCGCTCCGCGACCTCCTTGCTGACGTACCGGTCGAACGTGGAGCGGATGAACTTCATCCGCTGGAGCCCGGCGAGCATCTCGTTGAAGGCCTCGCCGAGCTGGTCGATCTCCTCGGTCCCAGTCTTCTCGACCTTGGTCTCGAGGTCGCCCTTTCCGACGCGGCGGGTGGCCTCGGCGAGGCGGGCGAGGGGCCGTGCGAGGAAGCGGCCCGCGAGGACGCTCGGGAGGATCGCGACGAAGAGCGCGGCGAGGACCATCATCCCGGCGCGCATGGCGATGGCGTTCTGCAGCTCCACCACCGAGTCCGCCGGGGCGTCGAGGCCGAGGATGGCGACCGGCTCGCGGCGGGAGTTCAGGATGGGGGCGTAGCCGGAGTACCAGATCCCGAACTTGTCCCGGGTCGCCTCCAGGTCCGCGGTCGGCCCGTTGAAGGCCTCCTTCATCTGTGGATAGGCGGAGACGTCGTACTCCTCGCCAAGCGGCATGAAGTCGGCGCTCTCGTCGGCGTCGACGACGCACAGCCAGAGGTTCGGCTTGTCGGTCCGCACCATGGTGTAGACGTCGCGGATCTTGTCGGAGGAGAGGGCGCCCATGACGGACCGGAGCGTCGTTCGGATGCGGCGGTACGTGTCCCCCTTCATGTCCTCGGGGGCCTGAAGCGTCGCGTGCTGGTCTCCATCGACGAGGAGCGCCGCGGTGGCGGCGTACCCCGCGAGGCGCTGGCGGAGGGCGTCGACAGCCTCCTGCTGGGCGCGTCGGGTCGTCACGAGCGCAATGACGCCCGTCGCGGCGGCGATCATCGCGAAGCACGCGAGGGCGACCCGGTTCTGGAGGGAGAGGCTCGGCATCGGGGCGACAGGATAACGCGAGTCGGGGGGTGGAGGGAAGCGTACGTCGAAGTTTCGCCCGGGGCCCAAATCCCGAAGCCCGAGGCCCGCCGCCCGAGACCCGCCGCCCGTTCCACGTGCCCGTGCCCGTGCCCGATCGCTCGGGCACGGGCACGGGCACGTGGAACGGGCGGCGGGTCTCGGGCGGCGGGTCTCGGGCTTCGGGTCTCCGTCGACGGAACCGGGCGTTCGGGCCTTGACGCACGCCCGCGGCGCCGATATCCTCGGCCCCCCATGGAACCCGCCACCAAGGTCGAGCTCTACCGGAAGATGCTCCTCATCCGCCGCTTCGAGGAGGCGGCGGGCCAGGCGTACACCCAGGAGAAGATCTGGGGGTTCTGCCACCTCTACACCGGCGAGGAGGCCGTCGCCGTCGGCGCGATCTCGTGCCTCCGCCCGGACGACTACGTCATCGCGAGCTACCGCGAGCACGGCCACATCCTCGCGCGGGGCGCCGACCCCACGGCCGTCATGTCCGAGCTCTTCGGAAAGTCCACGGGCGTCGCGAAGGGCAAGGGCGGCTCGATGCACCTCTTCGACGCGAAGGCCCGCTTCCTCGGGGGCACGGGGATCGTCGGAGGCCAGATTCCGATCGGGACCGGGGTCGGGTTCGCGATCAAGTACTCGGGAGGCGACCAGGTCTGCCTCTGCTTCTTCGGCGAGGGGGCCGTCCCGCAGGGGGTCTTCCACGAGTCGCTGAACTGCGCGTCACTCTGGAGCCTGCCGGTCGTCTACATCTGCGAGAACAACCACTACGCGATGGGGACGGGCGTGGACAAGACGAGCGCGACGTTCCGCCTGGACCAGAAGGCCCTCGCGCACAACATCGAGGGGTACCAGGTCGACGGGATGGACGTGGTCGCGGTCCACACGGCGGTCTCGCGCGCGGTCGAGCGGGCGAGGAAGGACAAGCGGCCGAGCCTCCTCGAGATCCTGACGTACCGGTTCCGCGGGCACTCGATGGCCGATCCGCAGAGCTACCGGACGAAGACGGAGATCGAGGAGTACAAGCAGCGCGACCCGGTCCTCTCCTACAAGGACAAGCTGCTCAAGGAAGGGACGCTCACCGAGCAGGCCGCGCAGAAGATGGACGAGGAGGTCCGCTCGATCGTGAAGCGCGCGGTGACCGAGGCGGACGCGGCGCC
The DNA here is from genome assembly GCA_964649705.1 of uncultured Planctomycetia bacterium. GTDB lineage: Bacteria > Planctomycetota > MHYJ01 > WSZJ01 > CAZYRM01 > CAZYRM01. Next base: position 1,221 of record CAZYRM010000362.1, on the reverse strand, counting down.
GTTCCCCACCGAGGCGAGTCTCTACGAGGACGTGCACGGCTAATGGCCCTTCTACAGTATAGAGAGGCCCTCCGGCAGGCCATGGAAGAGGAGATGGCGCGGGACCCGCGCGTCTTCCTCATGGGCGAGGAGGTCGGCGCCTACAACGGGGCGTACAAGGTCAGCCAGGGGCTCCTCGACAAGTTCGGCCCCGAGCGCGTGATCGACACGCCGATCTGCGAGGCGGCCTTCATCGGGGTCGGCGTCGGCGCGGCGATGGTGGGCCTCCGCCCGATCATCGAGGTGATGACCTGGAACTTCTCGATCGTCGGCGCGGACCAGATCATCAACCACGCCGCGAAGACGCGGTACATGTCGGGCGGGCAGTTCTCCTGCCCGTTGATCCTCCGCGGGCCGACCGGGGCCGCGAACGAGCTGGCGTGCCAGCACTCGCAATCCCTGGAGCCGATGTACGCCAACTTCCCGGGCCTGACGGTCGTCTACCCGGGGACGCCGAAGGATGCGAAGGGGCTCCTCAAGAGCGCGATCCGCGAGGCGACCGACCCCGTCTGCTTCATGGAGAACGAGACGCTCTACGGCGTGAAGGGCGAGGTCCCCGACGGCGAGTTCCTCATCCCGATCGGCGAGGCCGACGTGAAGCGGGAGGGTGACGACGTCACGCTGGTCTGCTGGGGGAAGATGGTGAACCTCTGCCTCCAGGCGGCGGAGGCGCTGGCTCGGGAGGAGATCGAGGCGGAAGTCCTGGACCTCAGGACGATCCGCCCGCTCGACGAGAAGGCGCTCTTCGACTCGGTTCGGAAGACGAACCGCTGCGTGGTCGTGGAGGAGTGCTTCCCGTTCGGCGGGATCGGGAGCGAGATCGCGTTCCGTCTGCAGCGGAACCTCTTCGACTACCTCGACGCGCCCGTCCACCGCGTGACGCACGAGGACGTCCCGCTCCCCTACTCCAAGCCGATCGAGCAGGCGGCCCTGCCCTCGGTCGCGAAAGTGGTCATCGCCGCGAAGCAGGTGTGCTACCGGTAGGGCGCGCGCTCTCGCCACGGTGGCGGAGAGCCAGATCCCAAATCCAACATCCCAACGAAATCCCACATCCCGAATCCCAACCAGGAGTCGTCCGGAGTTGGGATCTGGGAGGTGGGAATTCGTTGGATCCCTATCGCTCAACCGCTGCGCGGCGCGCGCAGTTGTTTCGGCGTGGACGAACGAAGCCACGACAGACTC
>CAZYRM010000361.1:0-4768 GCA_964649705.1 uncultured Planctomycetia bacterium | reverse complement strand
CCGACTCTGTCAGGCTTCGTGCGGATCAGTCCGGAGAGGTCACCCCGACACTCTGTCGGGAGACCAGCACCGTGACCATGGCCGCGACGGCCTCCGAGGCGCCGATGGGCCCCAGGCCCTCCATGGTCTTGGCCTTCACGTTCACGCGGTCGGAGGCGATCCCCAGGATCGAGGCCACGGCGCCCCGGACGTTCGCCTTGAGGCGCCCGAGCTTGGGCGTCTCCAGGAACACCGTCGCGTCGACGTTCTCGACCCGGAATCCCCCCTCCAGCAGCTTCTCGTTGGCGCGCTCGACGAACAGGCGGCTCTCCACCCCCTTCCAGCGCGGGTCGCTGTCGGAGAAGTAATCGCCGATGTCCCCGAGCCCCGCGGCGCCGAGCATGGCGTCGCAAAGGGCGTGGAGGAGGACGTCGCCGTCCGAGTGCCCCTGGGGTCCGACGGGGGACTCGACCTTCACGCCGCCCAGCTTGAAGGGCACGCCCGCCGCCAGGCGGTGGATATCGAAGCCGGAGCCGACGCGCGTGTCCTTCATGGCGCCCTATATAACAAGGAGGGGGGCGCAGGGTCCACGCCTTCTCAGTGGAACGGGCCGCCCCCACGCTTGCGGGGACGGCCCGTCGGTCTCTTTCGCGCCGTGGACTAGAACTTCACCGTCGCGCCGACGGAGATGATGTACATGTTGTCGCCGATCTCCTGGCTCGGGTCCTGGTCGACGGATCCGTTCGAGGACCAGAACTCGCCTTCGAACAGGCCTGCCCAGGCCAGGTCGAACGTGAGGCTGTCGCTGTACTGCCACAGGAACTTCACGTCCACCTCGTGTCCGAGCGGCTCCGCCTGGGAGAAGCCCTCCGCTCCGTCCGCCAGGTCCAGGCGGTCCGGGTCGGTCACGTTCTCCACGTAGGCGTACGTCAGGCTGATCGTCAGGTCCTTCTCGTGCTGGAGGCACAGGGCGATCCCCGCGTTGAACTGGGCCTTCCAGTAGTTGGAGTCGACGTCGAGGCCGTAGAGGTTGTCCTCGATGATCATCAGGCTGTCGTTGTCCTCGTACGACACGAAGTCGGCGTTCTCGTCGTCGTCGTCGTCGTGGTCGCCGTCGTCGCCGTCGACGTAGGCGTACTGGACGTCCACCCACGGCGAGCAGGACATGTCGAAGTTGTACCGCGCGCCGAGGTAGCCCGCCCACGACTCGTGGTCGATGTCGCCGTCACGGCCGCCGGTCAGCGCGCCGCTGTAGCCGTACTCGCCCCACTGGTAGTAGTACTCCCCGTACACCTCGAGGCTGTCCCACCAGTAGTCGACGCCCGGTCCGATCGTGTTGATGCGGTTGTTGTCGCTGTCGTTCGACGTGGTGGAGTAGAGGAGCGTGATGACGGACGGGGAGTCGGGGACGTTGTACTTGGCCATGATCCCGTAGAACCACTCGTCGTAGTGGTCGAAGCCCGTCTCCCACAGGTTGAACGTCCAGACGTCGAAGTGCATGTGCTCGTCGGCGCTGTACGTGAACCTGAGGCCGCCCGCCTCCTCCTCGCTCCGGTAGATGCCCTGCCCGGCTGCGCCCGTGATCGGCCCCATGGCGTACCGGCTGCCGTCCGCGCTGAACGACTCCTGGATGGGACTGATGAAGGCCTTCTCCGCGCCCTCGGGGCGGAACCCGATCAGCGTCGGGTTGCCGTTCCCGCGAAGGTCGACGACGAAGTCCTGGATGCCGAAGCGAACCGAGAAGTGCTCGAAGAGGAAGTCGTCGACCTGGAGGTAGGCCTGTTGGATCGTCACGGGGATGGCGGTGTTCGCGCCATACCCGCCGCCGAAAACGCCGCCCTGTGCCGAGGCCCCCCATCCGAAGCCGAGCGTGGTCAGACTCTCGCCGGGCTGGATGGCCGACTCCAGGTCGGTGAACAGCCGCTCGTTGTTCATCTCGATGACGGCGCTGACGTGGTCCGACATGTAGGCGTCGAAGCGCAGCCAGACGCGGGGGGAGAAGAACGAGTCGCTGTCCGACTCGTCCACGAACGTCCGTCCTGTGGCGCCCTCGCGCTCCAGGACGCCGACGAGGGAATCATCGCGCCACACGCTGTCGATGTCGATTCCGCCGCCGATCGTGATGTGCATCGCGTGGCCGCGGACGTCGTTCGTCGTCACGACGCCGGGCTGGCTGCCGCCGTTGCTCTCGGCGAACGCGAACGGGGCGATCGCCAACAGGATGGCGAGGCCCGGGAACAGCATCCTTCTCATACACCCTCCTATCCAAATCGCCCGACCCCCGGCGGGGCGATGGGCGGGACGGCGCAGCGCGCCATCCGACTCGGCGGCATTGTACGGATGGCCCCGGGCGAATCAACATTTATAAAACATAAAATTCAGATTCCCGCCCCCCTCCCCCCCGTCAAGTTCCGTCCGGCGCCCTGCCGATATCCCCCTCGCGTCGCGTTCCTTTGGGACGGGTCGCCTCAAGATCGGCCTGCGGGATTGCCGATAGGGTACTGACTCGGGAGACATCCGCCCGTCCTTCGCGGGGAACGGGCGCAGGTATTCGGCCCCTTGAGGGTCGCAAGAACCCGACGGTTCTTGGTTTGTGGAGGCACCATGAAGAAGGCACTGTTCAGCACCCTCTGCGCGGCGATGATCGCCGCCCCCCTCTTCGCTCAGGGGGATGCCGGGTACTGCGAAGGAGGGGAGACCGGGGCCGTCACGACCACCGACGTGAGGGGTCACGCGGCGCAGATCACCCTCTCGGGCGGCATCGACATCGATGCCTTCTGGCGGAGCGACACGGTCAATGCCATCCTCAACCGCGAAGGGGCGTCCGACAACGCCCTGAACAACACGCGGGCCGGGGATGACAGCGACAGCGACTCCGGCTGGAGTCCTCTCGTCACCCTCCGCCTCGACGCGTACCTCGCCAAGCACGTGTCGGGCGTCATCGAGCTGGAGAACGCCCGCCTCCGCTCCAACATTTCCAAGGAAAATGACAACGTCCAGGCCGGCGCCGGGGCCGTCGACCGCTTCGCGGTCGGCGTCGATCCCCTCGACGAGAGGGGCACCTGGGGCACCGACTCCAACGAGGACCAGTTCGGCAGCCGCGACATGTATCCCGCGATCAAGCAGGCCTACATCCAGGCCGACGAGTTCCTCTCCCCCTGCCTCTCGCTGAAGGTCGGCATCTTCGACGAGGTGTGGGACCTCCGCGGGAACGGGAACCCGTTCTTCATGGGGCTGCGCACGGACGGGGCCGAGTATGCCTCCATCGGCCCGGTCACCGAGGCGTTCGGCTCCTTCGGCCAGCAGTGGGCCTACTCGAACGTCGTCGGCGCCGGCGGCTTCGGCCTCTTCCGCGACAGCGCCGAGGCGGGCGGCATGACGATGACCTACAAGGCCGACGAGCACCTCCTGGTCGAGCTGTTCACCCTGAACCTGGTCGAGACGGGCTGGCTGCACGAGGACGAGTTCACTTACGGCGGCCGCATCCAGTACAACATGCCCGACTCCCCCAGCGTCATCCAGGGGTTCGTCAGCGTCATCTCCAACGACTACGACCACAACCGCATGTACAACGTCGGCTTCGGTGTCGACTACTGGGTCGAGCGGGCCGAGGTGTTCGGCGAGTTCATCTACCAGACGGGCGACTACGCCGACGAGGGCGCGATCTTCAACAACACCCTGGCCGGCGCCGACGGCGTCATCGACCAGGAGGCCTGGGCGGGCTACATCGGCATCCGCTACAACTTCGACGTGCAGATGCACCCGTACTTCGAGGCGTTGGGCCAGTGGATCACGGGCGACAACGGCGACCACGACGACACGGGCGACCCCAACAAGGACTTCGTGTCGTACGAGGACAACGACAGCCTGATGATCCTCGAGGACAACCTGTACGGCCTCGACGTCGACAGCAACTACTGGAAGCTCCAGGCCGAGCTGGGCGCCACCCACAGCCTCTGCTGCGAGGACGACCTGCGCTTCCGCCTGGTGTATGCCTACAACGAGCTCGTCGACTCGCCCGACATGGTCGAGCGGTTCGACGACCAGCCGAGCCGGAGCCTCGAGAAGCAGCTCGGACACGAGTTCGACATGCACGCCGACTGGGCGTACAGCGACTCCCTGCGGTTCGGCATCGGCGCGGGCTGGCTCTGGGGCGGCCCCTTCTGGGACGAGGATGAGGCCTTCGGGGCCGACACCGACACCAGCGACACGGGCGAGAGCATGTGGATGGTCGTCGTCGACGCCCAGCTCCGCTTCTAGAACCCCCTCTCGGAAACGCGAGGCCGCCGGCCCCAACGGGGTCGGCGGCCTTTCCTCGTTTAAGGGGCCCCCCTGTCCGGGATCCCTCCCCTCCCGTCAACTCCCCCCCCTCCCCCCCTGGAATCCCCTCCCTTCGACCCCCACGGGGGTCCTAGACGTATCCCGGCCCGGGGAAGGAACTTTTGCTTGACGGGCGTTTCCGCCCGGATAGGATGTCCCCCTTCTCTCCGCCAGTGTAGGCGGCAGAGGATAGGCAACAAGCGCCGTCAGCACCGTCAAGGAGGTGAACGCGCGGGTGCGGCGCGACGCGGCTCAAGCCGCGCGGAAGCACGTGGGATTGGTAGATTCGAGGTTTGCCCTCGGGGGATGGGTGTCTCCCCGTGTCGGGCGCAAGAGCCTTGAGGGTTCTTGGGATAAGGAGGGTAGTCATGAGGAACTTCACGTTCCTGGGCCTGGCGATCGCCCTGCTGGTCGCCCCCGTACTGGCCGATGGGCCGGCGCCGCAGGCGGGTGTGGTCACCACGACCGA
>CAZYRM010000360.1:0-4773 GCA_964649705.1 uncultured Planctomycetia bacterium | reverse complement strand
TGTTAACGGCGGCCATAGAGGGGGCCACGGATCGCGGAATGGGGTGCCAGAGGAGCGCGATCGGGAGGGGAGGGATCGCGGGATAGGGGGCCACGGTCGCAAGGCGGTGGAGGCAGGGAGGGGATCAGGCTGTGGGTGCCGATTGGAAGACGTCGCCGAGGTGGGGGGCTGCGAGAGGCGCGGAAGCGGGTCGATCACCGGATCCGCCGCCCTCGCGGGTACAATCGTCGACGCCCGAGAAAGAAGAAGCCCGGGTCTTTCCACCCGGGCTTCGACCTCGGGATCGCCTGTCGGCGACCCTCAAAGACAGCTGGAAGTAGGATCGCCGACGGGGCGACGGATGTCCACATCGACTTGCATGTGGCCGTCGGACCGTGGCGCCCACCTGTCGACGCTTCCTGTGCGGTCGTTGCGGGGTCGAAGTCCTCATCTGCAGCCGCTGCGACCGTGGGAATCGGTACTGCCCCTCCTGCTCGCCGATCTGCCGCCGGGAGTCGGTCCGCGAGGCCGGCCGGCGCTACCAGCAGAGCCACGCCGGGGCCATGAACCACGCCCGACGCCAGGCGCGATACCGCGCCTTCCAGAAACAAAGTGACGCATCAGGGTTCACTTCACCTTCCCCGGGTCGGATAAGAGAGCCCATCGAGACGCCGACGAAGCCCGAGGCGACTTCCACGGGGTCCCCAGACGTCGGTCGGGCGTTCGATGGGGATCCGAGCCCGCAGGGAGAGCGGGCGGAGGCGGGAGAGACGCAGAGCCGTCGGGCTGCGGCGCCGCCACGCTGCTCGTTTTGCGGACGGACGTGCGCCCCGACGGTGCGGACCGACCTGATTCGACGACGAGGGCGTGAAGCTCCATGGAACAGGCAGCCGCGAAGGTGAGAACCGAGGACTCGGACCTGCGACACGAGGCGATCGAGGCGCTGGACCTCCGGTGGGCCGAGCTGCGTCTTGCCGATCCGCGGGCGATGGCGCGCGTCCGCGAGGAGATGGGACCGAAGGGGCCGCGGCACCCGGTCCTGGTGTCGGACGGGGTCGAGCAGGGGAAGCTGGTTGTGGTGGACGGCTTCAAGCGGCTGCGGGTGGCGCGTGAGCTCGGGCATGCGCAGATGGTTGTGCGAGTGGTCCACCTCGCGGCCGTGGCGGCGCACGCGGAGATCCTGAAAGCGAACGGTCCTCGGTGCGGTGTGTCGGACTTCGAGGAGGGCTTGGTGGTCGAGCGGCTCCATCGAAAGCACGGGATGAGCCAGGCCGAGATCGGCGAGCTCCTGGGACGGCACAAGAGCTGGGTGTGCCGAAGGCTGGCCCTCGTGGAACGGCTGGACTCCGGGGTGCAGGAGAGCCTCCGCCTGGGGCTGGTCTCGGCGAGCCTGGTGCGGGAGCTGGTGCGGTTGCCGCGCGGCAACCAGGGCCCGTCGGCCCAGGCGATCCGTGCGCACCACCTGAGCAGCCGCCAGGCCGCGCAGCTCGTTCGGGTCCTGCTGGTGGTCGACCCAGACCAACGGAAGGACGTACTCGCGCGTCCGCTGGATCATCTTCCGCAGCGACGGGACGCGGAGCGCTACCCGGACGACCCGCGGCTCTCGGCCGCGGCGAATCGAGTCCGACAGCACCTGCTGCGGTTTCGTGCGGCGTCGAATCGGGTGACGGAGAGCCTGCGCACCCACGGGGTGCTGCCGTTCCCCTCGGAGCAGTGGGAGGTCCTGGCGGAGATCGGGAAGGGGGCGACAAAGTCGGCCGAGGAGGCCATGTCGCGTGTGGAGAGGCTGCTGTCATCGAGGACGAGGAGGGAGGATGCAGGGTCGCGAACATCGGCAATGGCTGACGTATGAGGTCGTGCGTCTGACGAAAGCGGGGCGCTCCCAACGCGAGATCGCCAGCGCCTTGAAGCGGTCTCGCAAGACGATCAGCGGGATCCTCCACGAGCAGGAGGCGCGACGGAACCTGGGAGGCTCGGCGGTGGAGGCCGCCGCGGCGGCACCCCGCCTACCGAAGGGGAGCAAGCTCGACCGCTTCGACGAGAAGATCCGCGGGTGGCTCGAGCAGTACCGGAACCTGACCGCGGTGCGGTGCCTGGAGAAGCTCAAGGAGGAGGACAAGGACTTCTCGTGCGGCTACACGATCGTGCGCGAGTACTTGAAGCGTCTGCGTGGCCCGACCGTGCCGGCCACGGCGGTGGAGATGAAAGCGGTGCCCGGTCGTCGGCTCGAATTCGACTGGTCCCCGTACGACCTGACCGACGGCCTTCGCGTGCAGTTGTGGAACGCGACGCTGCCCTGGTCTCGGGGGATCTGCCTCTTGGGGGAGACGAACACGAGGCAGACGACGACGATGACCGACCTGCGACGGAGTTTCGAGACCTTCGAGGGGGTGACGGAGGAGGTGCTGACCGACTCGATGCCGGGGGTCGTGGATGGGTGGGAGCTCGATCGCCCGATCCTGAACGCGCGCTTCGTGGACATGGCGGCGCACTATCGGGTGGACGTCGTGATCGCACGGCGGGCGACCCCGACGGACAAGGCGCGGGTCGAGCGGCGCTTCTGGTACCACGAGTTGAACCTCCTCAACGGACGGACGATTCGGAGCCTGGAGGCGTATCGAGATCTCCTGGCGTGGTGGCAGCGGGAGAAGGCGATGCAGAGGCCGCATCCGGAGACGGGCCGCCCCATCGCCGAGATGCTCGCGGAGGAGCGGAAGTATCTCAAGCCGCTCCCCGTGAAGCCGTACGACACGAGGGACGTCGTCGTGCGAGTCGTGAGCGCGACCTCACACGTGCATCTGGCCACGAACGAGTACTCGGTGCCGGACGGGCACGTGGGTCAGCGGGTGTACGTGTGCGCGAGCGCGGTGCGGGTCTCGGTCGCTGACGACCGCGCGCGGATCCTCATCGAGCACGAGCGGCTGCCGGATGGGGCCGGGATCCGACAGCCGCAGATCGGCGCGGCACATCGACAGGGCAAGTACGACGTGGAGGCGTTGTCCGAGCTGGTCGCGGAGTGGGGAGAGGAGGCGAAGGACTTCGCGTCCGCGCTCCGACGCTCTCGGCGGTATTCCGGACCCGAGCTGGCGCGGCTCTTGAATCTGCAACTGACCTGGCGCCTGGACGACATCGTCGGGGCGATCAGGCATGCCGCGGAGTACGGCTGCTTCGAGACGCGGGCGTTAGAGCGGATCCTCGAAGCGAAGTTCGCGCCGAGGCGTTTCGAGGAGGTGATGGCCGAATCGACGCGCCGACGGATCCAGGAGGTGATGCAGGCGCATCCCGTCGATCGGAGGCCGCTGGCGAGCTACGCGAGCCTCCGTGAGGGGGACCGTCCGATGGCCGATGGGCCCCAAGAGAAGGAGAGAGACCGTGAGCGAGCCCAAGAAGGGAAGCCCGACCGGGAATCGGAGCGAGGCGGAGACGCTCGATCGGATCCGGGAGGGGCTCTCGACGCTCCATCTCGCCCGGATGACGCAGACGCTCGATGAGATCCTCGCGAGCCCCCCTCGGGAGGAGCTGTCGCGTCCGGAGTGGCTCTGGCGGCTGCTTGAGCCGCAGGTACGGGAGCGTCTGGAGAGTCGGGTGGAGCGGAAGATCCGGGAGTCGCGGCTGCCGGCGCGGAAGACCCTGGAGGCGTTCGACTTCGACTTCCAGCCGAAGCTCGATCGCGACCTGGTCTTGGATCTGGCCAGCCTCCGCTTCGTCGACCAGGCGTTCAACGTCCTGTTGGCCGGGATGAGTGGGACGGGCAAGAGCCACATCGCCATGTCGCTCGCGCTCACGGCGTGCGCCGACAACCGGCGGGTGCGCTATACGACCAGCGCGGAGATGCTCTCGACCTTGAACGCGGCGCTGGCGGACGAGTCGCTCGAGAGCGCGCTCAAACAGTACACGCAGCCGGACCTCCTGGTCATCGACGAAGTCGGGCTCGAGCAGGTCGAACGCCCCGCGGCCAGTCGCTCGGGGTTGATGCAGAAGGTGCTCTTGCCGCGGCACGAGCGCCGCTCGACGATCGTGACGAGCAACATCGCATGGGAGTCCTGGGGCGACTACCTGGGGGACCACCTGGGGGCGGCGGCGCTGATCGACCGCCTGATCCACCACAGCCACGTCATCGTGATCAACGGCCCGAGCTTCAGGGATCGCGAGCATCGGAAGGACGTGGAGAAAGGACGGAAGCGCGCGGCCAAGGAGGGACCGGAGTCGGAGGGGCGCCAGCGGGCAACCCCGAAGGCGGGACAAGCACCGTGCGCATCGTCGTGACACGGGAGGAACTGGCGGCCTGTCTCCCGCGGGCGGGGCGCTATCGGGTCCGCATTCGGTCGGTGACGCCGATCCCAGCGGAACGCCCGGTCGACGTCGAGCTGCTGCTCGCTGTTGTCGCGCCTCCGCCCCTACCGACGCTGATCAGCGATCGTTTCCCGATCCGGGACGCGCCCCCCGAGTCGCTGGCGGGGATGCACCGTCTCCTGCAACTGCTGCATCTCGCGGGCGTGCGGATCATCCCCGACGCGCCCCTCGACCTTCGCGCGTTGCTCGGACTTGAGCTGCTGGTGGACGTGCGCCGCGAACCCGGCCCCTCCGGCTTCCCCTACGCGCGAGTCATCGGCTACTCGAAGCCGTGGAGACCCGGATCCTGTGCTGCGCCGGCAACGACGGCTCGATCACGCGCTGACGGACATCGAGCCCCAGCGAGTGCGGAGCCCCTCGAAGGCTGATGCCCGACGTCCCCGGACGCGCCGCCTGAGGCCCCTCCGCTGCGGCACCCTGGCTCCCTATTCCGCGATCCCA
>CAZYRM010000359.1:0-4787 GCA_964649705.1 uncultured Planctomycetia bacterium | reverse complement strand
AGTGGGACGCCGTGTGCGGGTGGAGGGAGAAGCGGCAGGACTCGTGGCTCCGCCTCGTGTCGAGCCGGATCGCCAACGGCGTCCGGAACTGGCTCTCGCAGGAGACCATCCGCGACGTGGGATGCTCGCTCAAGGCCTTCCGCGCGGAGTGCGTCAAGAGGATGAAGCTCTTCAACGGGATGCACCGCTTCTTCCCGACGCTCGCGAAGCTCGACGGGTACAAGGTCACCGAGATCCCGGTAAAGCACCACCCGCGGAAGTACGGGAAGTCCAAGTACGGCGTCTGGAACCGCGTGTTCCGGTCGTTCGTGGACCTCCTCGCGGTGCGCTGGATGAAGAAGCGCTGGCTCAAGTACGAGGTGGAGCAGGAGACGATATGAACGAGTGGCTCGAGAAGGTACGGGAGCAGTTCTCCAACCCGTGGCAGTACGTGGGGATCTCGGGACAGCTCCTCTTCGGCTGCAGGTTCGTCGTGCAGTGGATCGCCACGGAGCGGGCGAAGAAGAGCGTCGTCCCCGTGGCGTTCTGGCACATCTCCATCCTGGCCACCCTGGTCAGCCTGACGTATGGGATCGGCGACGTGCAGTTGCCCATCATGATGGGGAACGTGCTCAACCTGTTCATCTACTTCCGAAACCTCTCCTTCATCTACGGCTGGGGCAAGAAGGAGCCCGTGAGTGCCTGAGGAACCCCATCCGTTCTTCCACGGGGAGGCAAAGCTCCTCGCGCTGCTCGGCGTCCTCGCGGGCCTCGCCTACGCCACGGGGCTCGGAGGCACCGACCTGTGGGACCCCGACGAGCCGCGCTTCGCCCAGGTCGCGCGCGAGATGATGCGGCGTGACGACTGGGTCCTCCCTCACCTGAACGGCGAGCCGTACCACCACAAGCCGCCGCTCTACTACTGGCTCATCGCCGCGGCCTCGAAGGCGACCGGCGGCGACGTGACCGCCCTCTCCACGCGCATCCCCTCGGTCGCGATGGGACTGGCGTCGATCCTCCTCACCTACCTGCTGGGGAGGCTCCTCTGGAGCCGCGCGGCGGGGTTCCTCGGGGCGTGCGCCTTCGCCACCTGCGCGCTGACGCTGTACCTGTCGAGGCGCGGGAGCATCGACACGACGCTCACGGCGTTCACGACGCTCGCCCTGTACGCCTTCGCGCGAAACGCCTTCCTCGAGCGGCCGCGATACCTCTGGGACCTCGTCTTCATGGCGGCGTGCGCCTTCGCGGTCCTGTCCAAGGGACCCGTCGGGCTGGCAATCCCGCTCGGGACGGCGCTCTTCTTCTCCATCGTGGCCGGGAAGAAGAAGGCCTGGTCGTTCCGCCTCGCGGCGAGCTCGACGCTCGCGATGCTGCTCTTCCTCGCGATCGTGTTCGCCTGGCTCGTCCCCGCCTGCATCCGGGGCGGCCTGGACTACACGATGGCCCTCATCCTCAAGCAGACCGTCGAACGGGCCGCGGATCCCTGGAGCCACCAGCGCCCCTTCCCGTACTACTTCGTCAACCTCCCCTGGTGCGCGTTCCCCTGGTTCCTGCTGTTCCTGACGGGCTGCTGGCACCTGGTCGTCTCCACGAAGCAGGAGGACCGCCGCCCCGTGGTGTTCCTCTTCGTCTGGTTCGTCTTCGTCTTCGCGATGTTCACGGCGTCGGCCTCGAAGCGGCAGGTCTACCTGCTCCCGCTCCTGCCGGCGGCCGCCCTCATCGTCGGGAAGCTCGTCGCGGACTGCGCCTTCCGCCCGCCGGCCGTGCCCGTGCCCAGGCGGCTCGGCGTGCCGCTCGTGCTAACGGGGGCGATCGTGGCCGTCGTGGGCGCCGCCGGCGTGATCGGCGGGATCTGGGGCAGACCGTACCTGGAGGGCCGAAACCTCGGGGGAGACGTCCTGGAGGCCTACGATCGCCTCCGTGCGCCCGTCACCTGGCTCTCGGCGGCCCTGTTCGGCGCCGGTGCCGTGGCCATCCTGGGCGTCGCGTATCGTCGGGCACCGGTCGCCTTCATCACGCTCGTCGTGGCAGTCGTGGGCGGGTCCGCGGCGGCGGCCCTGTGGGTGATGCCGGACGTCGACCCGTTCAAGTCCCCCCGCGAGCTGTGCGCGCGTATGGCCGCGAGGCTCCGGCACGGGGACGACGTCGCCATGTACAACCTCGATCACGAGGGGATCATGTTCTACCTCGATCGACGGGTCCGGGTGTTCGACAAGACGGAGACGGACCGTCTAGTGGAGTTCACGCGCGGCACCCCGACGAGGTACGTCGTGGTGACCTCCGACGACTTCGAGAGGCGTCTGGCGCCTCGAAAGGACCTTCGGCTGGAGCGCGTCGACTACCAGGGGGTGGGGCACCGCAAGATCGAGGTGTACCAGGCGCTGCGCTAGACGGATGGGGCGGCATCTGCTATATAAAGTTGATCGCCGAGACAGGGAGTGAGCGAATGGTGACCGGGCCTGCCCTGGCCGAAGACCTCCTCGCGGGAGACCGCCGCGCCCTGGCGCGCGCCATCTCCGTCGTCGAGGAGGGGAGCGACGATCGAGACGGGCTGCTCGCGGCCATCGCCCCGAAGGTCGGGCGCGCGCGCCGATTCGGCGTGACGGGCCCGCCCGGCGTCGGCAAAAGCACGCTCGTCAACGAGCTCGCGACGCTGCTTCGCAAGGCGGGGCGGACCGTCGGCATCGTGGCGGTCGACCCGACCTCGCCCTACACGGGCGGGGCCCTCCTGGGCGACCGGATCCGGATGGAGCGCCTGGGGCTCGACGCGGGCGTGTTCATGCGCAGCATGGCGACGCGAGGCACGCTCGGCGGCCTGGCACGCGCCACGTGCGACGCCTGCGACCTGCTCGACGCCAGCGGAAAGGACGCCGTCCTCGTCGAGAGCGTCGGGGTCGGGCAGTCGGAGGTCGAGGTCACCCACGCGGTCGACCTGACGCTCGTCGTCCTCTCCCCCGAGTCGGGCGACTCGGTCCAGGCGATGAAGGCGGGGCTGCTGGAGGCGGCGGACCTCATCGTGATCAACAAGTCGGACCGCCCGGGCTCCGAGAGGATGGAGAGCGACCTGCGCGACGTGCTCGCCATCTCCCGCCCCGCGAGCCGCCCCGCGCCGTCGATCCACCGCACCGTCGCGGCGGACGGGACGGGCGTGGCCGATCTGCTCGCCGCGATCGACGTGAAGTGGGGCGAGCTGTCCGGCGACGGACGCCTCGCGGAGCGGCGCCGGGAGAACCTCTCGGCGAGGCTGCGGGCCTCGGTCCTGGCGGAGGTGGAGAGCCTGCTCGACGACGACCACGCGAGCGACGGGGCCGTCGTGAAGCTCCTGGGAGGAAAGGCGGCGCTGACCGAGGCGACCGAGGAGGTCCTCGCGGCGCTCAAGAAGAAGCTCGAGGACAGGTTCTGCTGAGGGGTCGACTAGCACCGCGTAGCGGCGCCACTCGCTATCGGGAGAGAGACATGGCCGGACAGTCGACAACGCAGGCGACGCGCGAGGCGAACGAGGAGTTCGTCCGCCGCGCCGAGGCCCAGAAGACCTGGAAGTCGAACTGGAACAACCTCTCGAACTTCCGGCCGAAGATCCTCTACACGCCGGCGGACGTCGAAGGGCTGGACTACCAGCGCGACCTCGGGAACCCGGGCGAGTTCCCCTTCACGCGCGGACCGCACCCGTCGATGTACCGCGGGCAGCTCTGGACGATGCGCCAGTTCGCGGGGTTCGGCACGGCGAGCGACACGAACAAGCGGTACAAGTACCTGCTCCAGCACGGCCAGACGGGCCTCTCGGTCGCCTTCGACATGCCGACGCTCATGGGGCTCGACAGCGACCACGCGCGTTCGCTCGGGGAGGTCGGACGCGAGGGCGTCGCGGTCTGCACTCTGCACGACATGCAGACGCTCTTCGGCGGGATCGACCTGGGCGCGGTCAGCACGTCGATGACGATCAACAGCCCCGCGGCGATCCTGCTCGCCTTCTACGTTGTGGCGGCGGAGAAGCAGGGCGTCGCGGCGGAGAAGCTGCGCGGGACCACGCAGAACGACATCCTCAAGGAGTACCAGGCGCAGAAGGAGTACATCTTCCCGCCGAAGCCCTCGATGCGGCTCGTCGTGGACAGCATCGCCTTCTGCTCGGAGAAGCTCCCGAAGTGGAACCCCGTCTCGATCAGCGGCTACCACATCCGCGAGGCGGGCTCGACGGCAGTCCAGGAGCTGGCCTTCACGCTCGCGAACGGATTCGCCTACGTCGAGGCGTGCGTCGCGGCGGGGCAGGACATCGACGCCTTCTCGCCGAGGCTCTCGTTCTTCTTCAACGCGCACCTGAACTTCTTCGAGGAGCTGGCGAAGTACCGCGCCGCGAGGCGGATCTGGGCCCGGCACATGAAGGAGAGGTACGGCGCGAAGAAGTCCGAGAGCTGGCGCCTGCGCTTCCACACGCAGACGGCGGGGTGCAGCCTGACGGCGCAGCAGCCCGAGAACAACATCGTCCGCACGGCCCTCCAGGCCCTCTCCGCGGTCCTGGGAGGCACGCAGAGTCTGCACACGAATTCCTACGACGAGGCGCTGGCGCTCCCGACCGAGAAGGCGGTGAAGCTGGCGCTCCGCACCCAGCAGATCGTCGCGCACGAGACGGGCGTGGCGGACGTCGTCGACCCGCTGGCGGGCAGCTACTACGTGGAGGCGCTGACGAACCACATGGAGCGGGAGGCCGAGGCGTACTTCCGGCGGATCGAGGAGTACGGCGGCGTGGTCCCCGCGATCGAGCAGGGGTTCTTCCAGCGCGAGATCGCCCGCGCGGCCTTCCAGTACCAGAA
>CAZYRM010000358.1:0-4813 GCA_964649705.1 uncultured Planctomycetia bacterium | reverse complement strand
AACGCGCTCTGGGCGACGGACCGGGTCCTGTCGCTCCCCCTCTACCCGCGGATGACCGACCAGGACGTCGAGGACGCGATCCGCGTGGTGTGCGTCGTGCTGGAACGGAACCGGAAGGGGTGATCATGTCGCGCTGGCTCGTCCTGCTCCCGCTCCTCGCCCTGGCCTCCTGCAGCACGCCTCAGGAGCACGAGGCGGGGGCAATCCACCTGACGATGGCGAACCGATCGGCCACGCCGCAGGCGCTCGAGGAGATGTGGATCTCGCCCGTCGCCGTGCGGATCCACCACGACCTGCGGCCGGACGGATCGCCGAAGCGGATCACGCTCGCGCGGATGGACGTCGGCGTCGTGTATGAGCTCGACCCGGCGGCGAAGACGTACGCGGAGTACCGCTTCGACTGGCTCTCCGCGAAGATGGACAAGGGAGACGGGCCGGACTACCAGGTCCATCCGTACGAAATCACGGAGGTGGCGGGGCACCCGGCGGAGGGGTACATCTTGATGAAGGAGGGCCGGAGCGTCGGGAAGGTCTGGGTCGCGCGCGACGTCCAGCCCGAGGGCTCGACGGCGATGGCCTGGCGCGTCTACCACGGCTTCCGCGGCTTCACGAACACGCTCAGGCAGGTCCCCGGCGTGATCGTGAAGCAGGACCTGGCCCTCCCGGACTACGCCTACGACTGCGAGGCCCAGGCGGTCAGCGTGATCGAGGAGCCGCCCAAGGACCTCTTCGAGCTACCCACGGGGTACGAAAAGAAGCAGCCCGCCGACGAGAAGTAGCACTCTGCCGGCTACCTCGCGCGGATCGCGATTGACAGGGTTCTCCGGCCGACCCGTCCGTCCGCGTCGATCACCTCGACGGTGAACTCGCTGGTCCCCCCGTCCGTCGGCGTCCCCTCGATGACCCCTGTCCGCGGGTCGAGGGAGAGGCCCTCGGGCAGGCGCCCCGCCACGATCGACCAGACGCACAGACCCGTGGCCCCGCTCGCGGCGAGAGGGTGCCGATAGGCCGTGCCCGACTCACCGTCCGGAGGCGCGTCCATCTCGATCGCCAGCCCATGGCCGGGGACCCCGGTGACGTCCTCCATCGCGAGATCGTCGTCGCCGAGCAGGCTGATCAGCATGCGGGTCAGGAGGCTCCGCTCGGTTGTCTGCCTCATCCGCAGATCCGATGTCGCCAGGTCGATGTCCGCGAGGAGTCCCCCGCCCACGATCCGCCCTCCCTGCGTGATGACGCCGATCGGAGCGGAGAGGACGACGCTCCGGGCGGTCGCGGCGCCGTCCAAGCTCAACGAGCCGACACCGTCGTTGTCTCCGACCCCCGCGGACAGCGTGACAGTCGTCGCCGCCTCCAGGGCGCCTCCCGCATTCACGAAGATGTCGTCACCCGCGCGCAGCTCGACGGAGTCGGTCTCCGACCTCACGGTCGAGTTCACGACGATGAAGTCCTCCGCGCCGCCCAGCGGGTTCTCCACCGCGTCGAGCACGATGGAGCCGGCGGCCTCGATCGGGGCGTCGACGGTGATCCCCGGGTCGGACCGTATGACGACGCTCGGCAGGCCGAAGAAGCTCTGGGTGGCCGTGACCCCCGCGACCCGGGTCAGACGGCGATTCCGGATGGAGAAGAACAGGGTGTCGATCGACCCGACTCGGATGGCATTCGAGTCCTTCACGTAGAACCCCGGCTGGACGTTGCCCGGGAGCTCCCTGGTCGGTCCTCGGACGGCGCCGGCGATGACCTCGAGGGTCGTCTGGAAGGTCTGTGCCGGGTGGAGCCCGCCGACGGCCCCTGCTCCCATGAGGATGGCAAACCGTCCCTGCAGGTGGGACCCCGTCGTCTGAACCACGAATTCGCGGGTGTCCGGATCGACCGGCAGGTCGGTGTCCGGATTCCACGCGTAGACGCCGCCGCCGGCATTCAGGACGATCTGGCCGCCGACGATGGTCGCCAGGTTGACGTTGGATCCTGCGATGAATCCCTGGTCATCCGGCAGGGTCGCGAACACCGAGATGGATCGGTCCGACTCCAGGAAGGCCTCCGTCGTGTCGTTGACGAAGACCCCGAAACCCGGCGCGAGCCGCGACGGCGCCCGTACCTCCATGTACTTGGCGGTTCGGATGTAGAGTCCGCCCGAGACGCGGGACACCGGGTCCCTCGTGATGTTCCGCGCGCGCTGCACGATCAGGGCGTCGCGTTCCGGTGTCACCCGGGGATCGGCCCTGTCGTCGATCCGGATCTCCCCCACCCCGCCGACACCCGCCACCAGCCCTGCCGTGACGTTGAGGACGGTCACCCGGGTGTTCAGCGTCCCGAGGCGGTCTCGGTTGTTGCCGACGAGCGCGAGCCCAGTCGAGCCGATGCCGCCCGCGAAGAGGGAGAGCTCCCTCGCGCTCACGTTGACTTCGTCCAGGTCGTTGTCGTTCAGGACGCTTCCGTTCGCGGAGAGCGTCACCGAGAACAGCGGATCCTCATACGCGCCGAACAAGTCTCTCGTCGAGCTCGAGGCGATCCGGCCGAGCACGATGTCTCCGCGAAGCGCGTTGATGGTCACATCAGCGCCGGTCACCTCTCCCAACACGACGCTGCCGCCGACGATCGACACGTCCGCGGGCGGCGCGCCGGGAAGCAAGCCGCCGCCGACCACCCGGTCGTTCGTGCCCACGGTCACCTGTCCATTGGCCGACATCGTCACGCCGCCGTCGCCGACCACGGTCGTGACCGGGCCGCCGTTGGCGCCAATGCGGAGGTCGGTGGCCGCCGACATGGTCAGCGTGCCGAAGGAGTGGACGATGGTGTCGAGCCCCGCCGGGCCGTTGACGGCCAGGACGCCCACCGCGGTCGTCAGGGCGATCCTCTGGGCCGCCACGAACCGGCTGACGTCGAGAGTCCCCGCGTTGACCGTCAGCGTTCCCACGGCGACATCGCCGTTGAAGGTCACCGCGCCGGCGCCCGAGAGGACCGTGAAGTCGGACGCCCCCGAGACCGCTCCGTTGAAGACCACCGGGGAGCTGAACGTCCTCACGGCCACCGGACGCGCGGCGAGGTTCACCTGCGTCGGGAACACGAGGGGACCCACCGTCACGACGTTCGATCCCAGGCCGAGGGGAGCGCTGGTACTCAGGACCAGCAGCGCGAGTGGGTCGCTCGCGCCCACCCCCCCGTCGAGCGTGATGGGGCCGGCGCCCGAGTCGAGCGAGAGGACGAATTGTCCGTCCACGGGACCGCCGACGGAGATCGCCCCTCCGTTCGTGCTGACCAGGGACTGGCTCTCGGAGAGGACGACCGCGCCTCGGTAGGTCTGGTCGCCTGGCGTCCTGACGCCCTGCGGCGAATTCAGGAAGATCCTGCCGCCCGTCTCCAGCCGAAGGCGGTTGAAGGTCCCGCTCGGTCCCGACCCGTCGAGGGCGATCGCCACACCGATATCCCCGCTCGCCGCGATCACGGTCCGACCGATGGTCAACTCTCCCGTGGTCCGCAGGCTCGCGAGCTCCTCCCGCAGCAGCCCCAGCGCATCCTCGTCGCTCCGCCGACCCAGGACGATCGTGCGACCGGGCGAGTCGTTCCTCACCGCGAGAAACGACGCGCCCGCGTCCGTCATGCTCCCGGCGATGAACATGCGATCCGCGGTGTACTCGACTCCAGCCCCCCGGACCTGGACCCCGGGGTCGATGGTCAGGGCGCCGCCGGCTTGCGCTCGCAGTCTCACCGCATCGTCGCCGGACGTGACCGATCCCCTCACCCGCAGGCCACCGGTGAGGGAAGTCAGCGTGACCGCGCCGGAGGCTGCGTTCGCCGTGAAGACCTCCATGCCGCTCGCGTCCGTGATCGACACGAACCCCCCGGCGGGCGCGTCCGCGAGCGTCAGCGTGTTGATCTCCGTGTTGAGCTGGATGGCGGCCTCCCCGGGGCCAGTGACGCCCCCCGCGACGACCGTCAGAGAGTCGGCCGTGACGTTCGGAGGAAGCAGCGGGAACGGACCGACGTTGTTGGTGTTCAGCACCTTCCCCAGGGTCGCCCGGAGAGTGACCCTCCCTCCGGGAGCGACGAGGCGGCCCAGGACGATGTTCCCCGCCGTCGCGGTCAGGGTGATGTTCCGGCCTTGCGGCGCGATCAGTTCGCCCAGGTTGAAGCTCGGCGCCACGAGGTTGATGTCTCCCTCCGGGGGCGGGGGGTACACGTCGTTTCCGCCGATGATCCGAGTACCCGCGAGCGACTCAAAGAACGTCGTCCCCGGGATCACTTGCGTGACCGGGCCGTCGTCCCGCCCGATCCGGATGTCGCCGGCCGAGTTGAGGGAGAGCGATGTCCCCGACTGGACGATCGCTGCGAACGGCTCGGTGACGTTGACTTCCAGGTTCCCAAGGGTCGTCGCGAGGCCCAGCGCGCCGCTCGTCATGATGCCGGAGTTCACGGAGAGCCTGCCGGCAGTCACGTTCAGGCTGGTCAGCGGCGCCGTCCCCCCGACTCCCTGTGCGAACGTCACGCGGTCGCCCGGAGCGGTCACGGTAAGATCGAACGGCCCATTCACGGTCCCGAGGAATTCCATGTCTCCCGTCGTTGATTGGAGCGCCTGGCTCGATCGCAGCACCACCGGGCCGTCGTAGGTCTGGTCGCCGACGGTCGTGACGCCGTCCGCGGACTCCAGGAAGATCCCCGGAGCCGTCAGGGTCAGATCCCTGAAGCTTCCCGTCGGCCCCCTCCCGTCGAGAGCGATCGCCAGGGTCAAGTCGCGCAGCGGGCGGGGGGTGTCGCCGACGATCAGACCCACCGCCGTGATCGTCATCAGGTCCGCGACCCGCAGGCCGAGGACGGA
>CAZYRM010000357.1:0-4815 GCA_964649705.1 uncultured Planctomycetia bacterium | reverse complement strand
GACGCGACACTAGAGGCGGCCGGCCTTCTTGAGGAGGTCGAGGATCTCCTCCCAGGTCTTCACCGGCGTGATCCCCTCAGGGTACTCCTCGGCGGGCTTGCTCCTCAGGATGTAGGCGGTGAGCTTGCTCCTCAGGTAGGCCCGCGCGTCGGTCGGGAGGTCCCCGAAGCCGACGTGGACGTTCGGGAAGCGCTTCGCGAGGGCCTCGATCGTGTCCCCCTTGAACTCCTCGACGTCGGTCTCGCCGAGCTTCCAGTCCATGTAGAATACGGGCCCTTTCGGGAAGCCGTTCGCGTCGAGCCACGCGCGCGTCTTCGACATGAAGACGTCGTCGCGGCCGGTGATGTAGACGAGCTGGATCTTCTTCGAGACCGCGGTCACGGCCGCGGGCGCGCCCGGGAGCGTCGGGATGTCCTTGTTGTCCTCGAAGGGGAACATCGCGTCCCAGGTCTGGCAGATCGTGTGGTCGATGTCGCAGGGGGCCCACTCCTGGTCCTTGTCCATGACCACCAGGACGAACGTGTCGGAGCCCTCGCGCTTTTTCTCCTCGTCACGGACCGTCACCTTGGCCGTGTGGACGCCGACACTCAAGATCTTCGGGGAGATTTCGACGAACGCCACGCCCTCGGCCTCCGTCTTTGCGAGGCCATACGACCTGCCGTCGACCTCGAATTCGAGCGGGACGCCGTGTAGGTCGGGGTTGATCCCGAGGATTCCCTGCTTCTCGAGCTTCGCGGAGAGCTTGATGACCTCTTCGGGCGAGGCGATGGTGTCGTATCCCTGAAGCTTCACCTCGCCGGCGAACCCGGCCGTCCCGTAGAGCACCACGAGGCAGAGGCCCGCGGACGCGCCCAGGAGTCCCGACCACTCGGAGAGGCGCGCGCCCCACCGGGTCCGCTTCGCGTCGGGAATGCCCCAGGTCGGCCCCTTGCGGAGGGCCCCGACGAGGAAACGCCAGACGATGTAGCCGACCGCACCTCCGCCCATGGCTCCGAATCCCCCCACAATGCGCTCCGCCCCCGCCGCGGCACCGAGCATCACGACCGCGCCGATCACCCCGAGGAGGAGGCCGACCCCGAACCGCGTACCATCGAGCCGGGTCCCTTTGGCGAACGCTGCGAGGCCGACGGCGACGCCGCAGGAGACATAGAGGGCGACGTCGCGGGAGCCGTAGAGGAACCACACGAGGGTCGTCCAGTACGCCGCCGCGACGAGTGTTCCCAGGAGCTCGGTGCCGAAACGCTTCATGACTGTGGGTTCTCGAAGTCGGGTCCCCTGCGGTCGAGGACCGTGGAGGGTTCAGGTGCGTGATATCTGACATCTGACATCTGAGATCTGACATCAGATATGGACAGCGATCGGGCCCGCTCCCTGTCCATATCTGATGTCAGATCTCAGATGTCAGATGTCAGATATCGCCCCCGCTGGAAGAGTTCACCGCTGGGACAAGAGCGCAACCCCCGCGATCACCGCCGCAATCGCCAGCATGAACAGGAAGATCTTCCAGAAGCTGTACGGCCGCTGGCCAGTCACCGCCCCCGTCTGCCCGTTCACCTGGAAGCGGTACACCTTCTGCCCGTACATGTAGCTCGCCACCCAGAGCGGCAGGAGGATGTGCTTGAAGGACACCCCCCGGTACGCCGTATCGACGTGGACGCTCCGCTGCTCGTCCCCTCCGATCCTCCGGCACGCCATCCGGTGCAGCTCGCCGTCGATCTCCTCCCGAGCCCGCTTCCAGCCCTCGTCGACGGGGACCGTGTAACGCTCGGCGACGAACCCAGGCAGGTAGCTCGCCTCGTACGGCTTCAGGGCCGCAAGCTGGTACGCCGAGTTCCAGTCGTTGTGCCCGCCGGCGGGGATCAGGACGTCGTCGAAGAACTCGTCAAACGTCCCTGAACGATGGGACCACCGAGTCTTCCTCACCTGCCTGGTCTTCTGCACCGACCTGCCGTTCTCCGTCTCCGTGTAGTGCTCGGTCTCGTAGTAGTGGTCTCCGCGCTCCCCCTCGTAGTGCGATGTCGTGTGCGCGTCGTACGTCCAGAACGGGCGATAGACGCCCTGGATCTTCGCCAGCGACGCCATCGACTTGAGCGTGGCCGGCGCGAACCAGCGGCTCGCCACCCAGTCCCGGAAGAGCTTCGTCGAGGCGTTCTTGTCCACCGCGAACGGCAGGACGGCCTCGGGGGCGATCGTGTCGCTCTCCTGGACCTCCTGGGGGACCGTGAGCGGGGCGCCGCACCAGGCGCAGTCCGCGGAGAGGGTCTCGCCCGTGAGGTGGCTGACGGCGGCGCAGCGCTCGCATTTCACGTCCCTCCCCGGGACGCCGAATCCCTTGCCCTTCCTCGTCAGGACGAGGGCGTCCTTGAGGGAGTACTCCTTGATCTGCTCCTTGCTCTGCGGGATGGCGTCGACATGCCCGCAGAAGGGGCACTTGAGCGCGTCGGTCCCCGGGGAGAACTCCACGTTCGCCCCGCAGCCCTTGCAGGGGTATTGACGGACCTTGGCCGGAACGGAAGAAGCGTCCATGTGGCTCGCAGCGAGGGGCGGCCCACCGGGCCGCCCCTACATGTCGGGAGGGCGATCCAACTATGCCACGGGCTTGCCGCAGGAGGCGCAGAACTTCGCGCCCGAGGCAAGCTGCGCGCCGCAGGCGCACGCGACGACCTGGGGCGCCATCGCCTTGCCGCAGCCCGAGCAGAACCGCGAGCCGGGGGCCTGCTGCGCGCCGCAGTGCGGACAGAAGGCGCCGGCCGCGCCCGCCACCGGCCGCGCCGGGGTCTGGGGGACCTGGGGAGCCTGAGGAGCCGCCGCCGGCTGCACCATCCCCTGCCCGAGGTTCGCGCCGATCAGCATCCCCATCCCGGCGCCCGCGGCGCCCGGGTTCTTCGCGGCCGCCTCGATCGCGTTCGCCTGCTGGAACTGCTGGAACTTCGCCATGTCCCCCACGACGTTCATGCTCGTCCGCTTGTCGAGGTTCGCCTCGACCTCCGGCGGCAGCGACACGTTCGAGATGAGGAACTTCGTGATCGAGATCCCGTACTCCTCGAAGTCCTTCTGGATCCGCTCGCGGCCCCTCGCGGCGATCTCGTCCTGCTGGCCAGCCACGTCCATCACGGGCACCTTGGCCTCGGACAGGAAGTCGGCGAACCGCGCGACGATCGTGTTCCGAAGCTGCTCGCCGATCTGGTCGACCGAGAACGTCGGGTTCGAGCCGACCACGGAGTAGATGATCTTCGCCGGGTCGGTCACCGCGAAGGTGTACGTCCCGAAGGCGCGGATCCGGACGTTTCCGAACTCGGCATCCCGCATCAGGATCGGGTTCGGCGTCCCCCACTTCATGTCGAGCTGGTTCGTCGTGTTGACGAAGAAGACCTGCGCCTTGAAGGGGGACTCGAAGCCGTACTTCCACCCCATCAGCGTGGAGAGGATCGGCATGTTCGCCGTCGCGAGCGTGTGCTGGCCGGGGCCGTAGACGTCGGCGATCTTCCCCTGGTTCACCAGGACGGCCGCCTGCCCGGGGAGGACGATGAGCTGCGCGCCGTTCTTGATCTCCTTTGCGTAGACCGGGAACTCGAAGACGAGCGTGTCCCGGCTCGCGTCGCTCCACTGGATGATCTCGATGAACTGGTTGACGAGTCGATCGAAGAAACCCATCGCGCGGCCTCCCCTGAAATGGTGCGAAACGGCAATCTAGCCTGATTGGATTTGCAATGTCAATGCCGGTCGGATCCCATTCCCGTTCCCACTCCCCTTCCCTTTCCCAGCGCTTGCGAAGCGCTGGGAAAGGGAAGGGGAATGGGAACGGGAAAGGGGGGCCGCGGTACGCATCCGCACACCCCCGTTCACGCACGAACGCCCGCTTGACACCGCCCGATCCCCGGGCGTACCCTTGCCCCGTCGAGCCACGCCCGTGTCGCATTGAGGGATCGATGGGCAACATCACGGTGGAGGTCTGGGACGCTACGGGGAACAAGAAGCACGTCGTGGAGGTCCCCGACGACGCCCCCATCCTCCGGATCATGGCGGTCCTCGTCGACCGCATCCAGCTCCCCCGGAACTCCCCAGACGGCCAGCTCATCAGCTACAAGTTCCACCACAAGAACTCCGGGAAGCAGCTCCAGGACGAGATGTCCTTCCGCGACGCGGGCGTCGCCAGCGGCGACGTCCTCCGCATCCAGCCCGAGATCACCGCCGGGGGACCCGGATGGACGATCTTCTGAAGGTCGCCCCGGGGGACCTCCCGGGCGCCGAGGACCGCTTCGACCGCCTCCGGCGGATCCGCTGGTGGCGCCAGGACCGACTCCGCGAGGCCCGCGTCCTGGTCGTCGGCGCCGGCGCCCTGGGGAACGAGATCGTCAAGAACCTCGCCCTCCTCGGCGTCGGGAACCTCCTCATCGCCGACCGCGACAACATCGAGAACTCCAACCTCTCGCGGTCCGTCCTCTTCCGCGAGGGCGACAACGGCAAGCGCAAGTCCGAGGTCGCGGCGCGCGAGGCCCAGGAGCTCTTCCCGGGGATGCGCGTCCAGTGGTTCCACGGCAACGCCGCCACCGCGCTCGGCCTCGGCGTCTACCGCTGGGCCGACATCGTGATCGGCGGCCTCGACAACCGCGAGACGCGCCTCGCCGTCAACGCCTCCGCCCTCCGCGCGGGCGTCCCGTGGGTCGACGGGGCGATCGAGGAGCTGAACGGCGTGATGCGCTTCTTCGCCCCCGGCGAGGGGGCCTGCTACGAGTGCACGATGAACGAGGCGGACTGGCAGATGGTCCACCGCCGCCGCGCCTGCTCGCTCCTCACGCGCGAGGAGATGCTCGG
>CAZYRM010000356.1:0-4815 GCA_964649705.1 uncultured Planctomycetia bacterium | reverse complement strand
TCATCGGATCGGTCGGGTGAGGACTTGAGAGGGGTATCAACTTCATCGATCCAAGAACTTCTGGATGTCGCCGTCGACGACGAATCGATGACCTCGACCGCCTACCAGGCGGATCGTCTCGAGCGCGTCCGTGGCGCTTCTCTTCGGTCGGAAGCCGTACGAGCACTCCGCGAAGTCGGCCTCGAAGATCGGCTCGATCACGATCTTCGCGGCCATCTGCACCACTCGGTCTCGGACCGTCGGTATCCCCAGCGGCCGCTCCTTCCCGTCTGGCTTCGGAATGTACCGACGCTTCACCGGTCGCGGTCGGTACGTGCCCGACTCCAGGGTCTTCCGCAGTTCCGCGAGGAACTCCGGGACCCCCCGCTGCTCAATCGCCGAGAGGGTTTCCCCGTCGACGCCGGCAGCGCCACCGTTGGCTCGGACCCGCTTCCATGCCTCCTCCAGGACGTCACCCCGAAGGAGCCGGTCGTAGAGCGCATGAAAGCGGCGACTCTGACTCCGCTTGGCGGCCTTGAAGAGCCTGCGCTGGAGTTCTCGTACTTTGTCGATGGGGTTGTTGGGCCTTTCGGCCATGCCCTCGCACTTACCCCCAGGCGCAGACGTGACCAAAGCAGGGCCCCTTCCCTCCGGTGAGGTTCTGGTCCCCACCTTCAACGGTACTATGAGCCCTTCGGACTCCCTCTCGACACGGCCCCCTTTCGCCATCGGCTTATAGGGGCCGTCCTCGCCCAACGTGGGCCGTCGAGGAGGGTCTCTCCTGTCCCGTGTCGGGCTGTCGTCGCGTGCCCTCCCCAGTACCCCGGGAGCGTCCTGCGTCCCTCCGGCCCGATACGTCCCAGCAGCCTCCCCGAGACCGGGGAGCTGTCCCTGGACGTACCTCTCGGACGCAGTCTGTTGCCTTCGCCGTGACATGACCGGCTCGGCCACTCCCCCTTTCGGGTTCTTATCTCACAGGGCTGCGGGGTTCACGCTTGCGCATTGGGCCCGCGACGTTGCTCCCCTCCAGGGGACAGTACCGTCCCCTGAGGGCTCTTGACGCCCCGCTCGGGCGGAGGGATTTCTCCCCACGCCTGGGGCCTGCTACGCGGCGCACCGGCGCTTACCGCGGCGGGACTCTCGCCCGCAAGTCCAACACAGTACGGAGCGCCCCCTCGCGGGGTCGCTCCTTCAGGACGCGACATGGATGGGATAGTACTTCGTCGTTGGAGGGATCTCGCCGCTGAGGCGCACCTCGAATCCGGCGTCGATCAGCAGCTCGTGCAAGCTCCGTCCCCGACGCTTGAGACGCAGTGGCGCCAGGAGGTCGGTGTCTTCCGTGGTGAGTGGCTGGAACTCCCCCGGGGCGGCCCAGGGGTGGAAGCGGAAGAGCCTGTGGGCCGAGCCTCCGACGAGGACCAGATCGGGCAGGCACGGTCGCAGCGCACCGAGCGCTCGTACCAGGTCTGCGTCCGCCGACTCCAACACAGTCAGTCCTCCAGCGGTGCGAGGACGCGGTCCCAGATCTCGCGGGCCTGTTCTTCTCCCCGCGCCGGGTGCCCGGCGACGTCCATCCAGCACTGTACGACGTCAGCAACCGCGACCCCGTCCCGAACGACGGCGGCGCGAAAGACCGACCGTGGATGACGAGGGACGCAGAGCAGGACGTCGGCCCTCTCCAGGGCCCCTGCGCGGCACTCCCGCAGGCCCAGGTCGGCGAGGACGCGCGAGACCTCTCCTTCGACGTACAGGCTGGGAGGCACGCCACGCACGACGCCCAACCCGAGCTGGCGACATGCGGAGAAGCCCGAGAGGCAGATCCGCGGGCCGATCCTCCCTTCCCGAGGACCGCGTTCCCGGTCGGGGTCTCCCGCATGGGAGAGAATGGCCGAGCGCAGCTCGCCATCGCCGTCACCCGGGGGGAGGATCCAGCGCGCGGCGACGACGCCGCCCGCGGCATGTCGACTTCTGTACCACTCGCGCAGGAGGTCTCCGACGCGGACCAGCCGGAGTCCGCCCCTGGCGCGCTCCAGGAAGCCCGCCCTCTCCAGTCCCTCGACCTGCCTCCAGGCGCTGGCGGCCGACACCTGTGCGACCTCCGCCAGGTGTCTCGCGTTGCGGATGGGAACTCGGGGGGCCTGGAGCATGTCCGGCGGAATGCGATCCGCGAGGAGGACCTTGAGCACCCATTCGCCCAGGTCGCAGAAATCGATGGGCCACTCGAGTTTGACAGGACTCTCGCGCGGGACGGCGTGGAGCGGCGCCCGGATGTCCTCCAGCCCGGCCCCGTGGAGCTCGAGCACGCCGAGCGAATCGACGAAGCCGAAGGCGCAATCGCCGAGGAAGCGACCTGCGTACTTTCGGAGATCTTCGAGCAGTTCCCGGGAGAGCTTGGGGGCGCCGACCATGGCGAGAGGGGCCTTCCCCGGTCTCGCATCATGACGAGCCCGCAGGCAGGCATCGGCGAGCAGGGCCTGGAGGATCCTGCGGCGCGCGTCGGGTGCGGACTTCACCTGGATGGCGTAGGAGAGGCCCCCTTTTTGGGCGGAGAGGGCGATGCCTCGGTCCGGGGCGATCGATTCGAGGTCCACCTTCCAGCCCATCGCCTCCATCGCCCTTGCGAGAAGCTCACGGTAGCGCTCCGCCGGCATGTCTCTGTCGTGGTTTGGTTTCATACGCCGCCCCGAGGGATATATCACGTACATGAGTTATTTCGTGTACATGATAAGACACGGTGCGAGGAAGTCAAGTAGCCATTTCACGATCACGAAATATCTCATGTCCAAGAAACACTGGGCGGGGGGCGAGTTCCTTGCCGACTCTCATGTGGAGAAGCTCGGGGCCCAAGGAGTCAATCATCTGCCACTCGCCGGGCACTGCTTCAGCGCCAGCATCGCGGCGAGGTCACGCCTTTCCTCGTGGTTGCAGCGGCGCGGCGGAGGCCCCGAGCGCCCCCGCGGAGTGCGCCTCGGCGAAGGCGTGGGCGGGGTCGGCGCAGCGGCTGCGGAACCACTCCCAGGTCTCGCGAAGCCCGTCGGCGAGCTCCACCCGCGGCTCGTAGCCGAGCTCGCGACGCGCTTTTCCGATGTCCACGAACGTGCGGACGATCTCCCCCTTGCGCGCGGGCAAGTACTCCACGCGGACGGGCCTCTCGACGAGTGACGCCACGCGCTCCGCGAGCCACCCGACCGACGTCTCGCGCCCCGTGCCGACGTTGTACACCTCGCCGCCCTGCCCGCGCTCGGCCGCCGCGACGATCGCGCGCGCGATGTCCTCGGCGTGGACGAAGTCCCGCGTCTGGCGGCCGTCGCCGTACACGACGAGGCGCCCCTCGACCACCGCGTCGCGGAAGAACTGCGCCACGACGCTCGTCTTGTGAGTCGACCACGGACCGTAGGCGTTCGCGAAGCGCAGCGCCGTCGTCCTCAGGCCGTAGCTCCCGTGGAACGCCGAGAGATACGCCTCGCCGCAGAGCTTGCTCGCGCCGTACGGAGAGAGCGGCCTCGCGGGGATCCCCTCGTGCACCGGCGGCTCCGCGGCCCCGAGGGGGGCGTTCGAGGAGGCCATCACGAAGCTGCCCACGCCCGCATCCCTCGCGGCCATGAGCGCAAGCAGCGTCCCGCGCGCGTTCGCCTCGAAGTCGGCCAGCGGGTCGCGGATCGACGTCACCACGCCCGTCTGGGCCGCGAGGTGCACCACGACGTCGACGCCCGAGCAGGCCGAACGGAGCGCGCCCGCGTCGAGGATGGAGCCCGCGCGGATTTCGACGCAGCCGGGCAGGGCCTCCGGGGACCCTACGGACAGGTCATCGAGGACCCGGAGCCGACATCCCCGCCTCGCGAGGAGCCGGCTCAGGTTGGCACCGATGAACCCGCATCCGCCCGTGATCAGGTACCGCATCTTCGAACCCACGCCAACGGGTCTTCGGGAAGATCGCCTCGCGGCGGGCCTGGATCCGCGCCTTGTGGACCGCCAGGTCGCCGATCATCCCCGCGAGCGCATCCGACATGGAGTGGGGCGCCAGGCCCAGGTCGAGGAGCCGCTGGTGGTCCGCCTCGTAGAAGTGGTCCTCGGACTCCATGCGCGGGTTCGCCGGGTGGATGACCTCGGTGGGGATCCCGGCGGCCGACGCCGCGGTCTGGACGGCCGCCGCGAGGTCGTTGACCGAGAACGTCTCCGTGAACTGGTTGAAGACGCGGTACTCGCCCCCCGCGGGCGGGTTCAGGATCGCCAGCTCCATGCACCGCATGGAGTCGACGATGTTGATGAACCCGCGCTTCTGGTTCCCCTTGCCGTACGGGGTGAGCGGATGCCCGATGACGGCCTGCGCGCAGAACCGGTTCACGGCCGTGCCGAAGGCCTGGTCGAAGTCGAACCGCGTGCAGAGCCTCCCGTCCGCGGCCGTCTCCTCCGTCCGGGTGCCGTAGACAACCCCCTGCATGAGGTCCGTGCTGCGGAGGCCCCAGACGCGGCACGCGAGCATGATGTTGTTCGAGTCGTGGACCTTGGACTGGTGGTACCAGCTGCCCGCCTGGCGCGGGAAGGGAAGGGTGTCCGTGCGTCCGCGGTACTCGATCGT
This sequence comes from uncultured Planctomycetia bacterium, assembly GCA_964649705.1. Lineage (GTDB taxonomy): Bacteria > Planctomycetota > MHYJ01 > WSZJ01 > CAZYRM01 > CAZYRM01. Next base: position 257 of record CAZYRM010000356.1, on the reverse strand, counting down.
GAAGAAGCCCTCCGGGATCGGCACGTTCGGCGTGCCGTACTCCCCCATCGTCCCCAGCTTGACCAGGTGCGCGTCGCGGCAGGTCTCCTGCATCGCGAAGAGGAGGTTGAGCGTCCCCTCCACGTTGTTCATCTGCGTGAAGACCGCGCGCTGGCGGCTCGACATGCTGTAGGGCGCCGAGGGCTGCTCGCCGAGGTGGACGATCGCCTCCGGGCGGAACTCGTAGAGGACGCGGGAGACCGTGTCGAAGTCGCGCA